>JAPPMC010000232.1 GCA_028819235.1 Bryobacterales bacterium | reverse complement strand
GTTCCGGCACTTGTGGGGACAGGCCAAGCCAGCGGAGTTGACCGCCACGGCCGAGGCGAAACCGGGCACGCTGTACGCCGAGGTCGCACCGTTGCTGCCGTTGGGCCTGCCATTCGCGGAGACTCCGGTGAGCCCCGACTGGTTCGACTGGCCCGCGCTGCCAGACCTGTTCCCCAAGTCGTTTCCCGGCGTCAAGACGAGCCGCGACGGGTTCCTTGTGGACACCGACCTCGACCGCCTCCGGACGCGTGTTGGCGAGTACTTCGATCTGGCCCTGAGCCATGAGGAGATCGCACGGCGCTATCCGAGGGTCATGAAGACCACGGCGCGGTTCGACGCACGCGCCGTTCGCAATGAGCTCCTGAAGCGGGGCGGGCCGGACGAATCCGGGTTCGTCCGCTTCGCCTACCGGCCATTCGACAGCCGCTGGCTCTACTGGGAGAAGGATGGACTGCTGCTTGATCGTCCGCGTCCCGACTACAGGCCCCACGTGTTCGAGGGGAATTGGTGCCTTGTGGCGCAACAGAAACCGCGCCGGGAGTGGTCACCACCTCAAGTCATTGCGCGGATCGGTTGCATCGACCTGATGGATCGAAGTGCCACCTGCATCCCGGCATGGCTTTGCGGGGAAGGCTGTGAGCGCGGCAAACCGACAATCCACCGCCGTGCCAATCTTTCGGGTACGGCGCAACGCTATCTCGAGCGCCTCGGTCTCGGTGTCGAAGGCCTGTTCCACCACGTGCTGGCCACCCTGCATGATCCGGCGTACCGAGAGGCCAACGCGGGTGCGTTGCGCATGGAATGGCCGCGCATCCCATTGCCGGGCTGGCCGGACGGCCAAGCTGAGGAAGCCGCCCACGCACTCGCACACTCGGCGGCTCAAGGGCGCTCGCTGGCCGCGCTGCTCAATTCAGAACAGCCTGTGTCAAGCGAGGCCGGGACGCACCTGCGCCTCGAAATCGCCGTGCCGAGCACGGTCGCAGGACGCTACATGGCGGGCGAGGACTTCGCCGTGACCGCGGGCTGGGGCCACTTCGGAACGGGCGACGCCGTGATGCCCGGCAGGGGCCGCATCGTCGAACGTTCCTATCGACCGAAGGAGCTCGAAGCGCTGGCGGAACACGTGGCCGCGCTTGGTGAGACAACCTTTGATGTGCATCTGAACGGAGAGGCTTTCTGGCGCAACGTTCCCTCCGCGGTCTGGGACTACCGGCTTGGCGGATACCAGGTGCTCAAGAAATGGTTGTCCTACCGGGAGCACAAGGTCTTGGGCAGGAAACTACGCCTCGAAGAGGTTCAGCACTTCACCGCCACCGCACGGTGCATTGGCGCGCTACTGCTGGCGTCGTCCGACGGCACCGAGAGGAAGCCGCAATGACCGAAAAACTCATCGGCATAAGGGTAAAGGCGCAATTCGCTGGCGATGCCGGATGAAGATGAAGGTGTTGCTACGGATCCATTCCACCGCTGCTCGCGTTTGCGTTTCCCGAGCCATTCGGAACGCTCACGGTGCAACTGACGGGTTGGGGTGGGTGCTGAAACGGGAATTGCTGTGCCTTGCGTCCGACCATGGATTCCGGGTCCTCGTCACCGTGGACCGAGAGTTCGCGTATCAGCGGAACGTCCGGGATCTTCCGATTCCCGTCGTGACCATGATCGCCGGTCGCACCCGATTGCAGGAACTGCATGTGGGTTCTCCCGGCGTTGTGGCTCGATCGGAGACCCGCGGCCCGCGCAGAAATCTTCGCGGCCGACTGCAAGGGAGCGATTCAAGAAGAGATTCCGCTGCGCGAGGTGCGGCCCGAGGAGGCACTGCGATGAACTGCTTGATGTGGGATCGCCATGTTCTCGGCTTCCAGAATTCCTGTGGCAACCTCCTGCGCCGGATCACCGTGCTTGGCCAGCGCTGGCTGGCCCTAGTGTTCTGTCTCAGAAGTTCGTGATCAGTAGATTTGGCCGATGACGCCTTGAGTCGAGCCGGTTGATTCCATATTGACATTGCTATGAGATTCCTAGGCCAAGGACATCTCATCCAGCCGATAGGGCCACTTGCTTGCCAAGGGGGCTTGGTTGAGCCGATCGATCGCCGCTTCGATGTGCTGCCTGAGTTGTTCCTTCGACTCGGCTTGGATGCCCCGCAAGAGCGTGCTCGTCAGGTGGGCGAAGACGGACTCGACCAGGTTCAGCCACGAGCCTTGCGCCGGAGCGAAGATGAACTCGAAGCGATTCGCTCGCGTCCCCAGATAGGCGCTCGTGGCCGGCGTCACGCACGCCACGCGCTTGTCCAGCACCAGCCGGATGCGGATCTCCGCCGGGTAGGCCCGGTCCAGCCGGCGCAGGAAGCGAACGAACTGCCGACTGCCGTGCCGCTCCTCGACCGCGCGGTGGATGCGGCCTGTCCGCAGGTCCAGTCCGGCTGAGAGCGTGACGGACGCAGGCCGCCGGTGCCCGCCATCCCTACCCTCCGCAGCAGGGTGTCCGGGCGCCATGCCCGGCTGCCAGTCGCAGGGCGCGAGCACAGTCAGCCTCTCGCGCGCGGCCCCTGCTCCCCGTTCCCCGCAGTCCGGCGGCGCGGCGCGAGCCAGAGGCAGGACCTTGCAGAGCAGCAGCACTTGGGCGGTGCGCCCTGTCGGCGCCCGGCCGCCCTGCCGGCCGGGCTCGGGCCGGCGCGGCCGCGTGCGTGCCAGGATCTTCGACACCGTGCCCGCCGAAAGCCGCACCAGGCTCGGGTGCCCCTCCCGCTCACAGTGACTGCGCACATGGTCCGCCAGCAGCCGCGTGGTCCAGCCCGCTTCCCCGCGGCCCACATCCGCGGGGCGCGCCCGCGCCAGCGCCACGACCCACGCGCGCGCCTCCGGCGTGATCGTTCCCGGACGCCGCTGGCGCGGCAGGTCCTCCAAGGCCGCCAGCGCCCCGAACCGCAGCCCCTTGTCCACGCAGCGCTCCACGCGCGCTCGGTTCGTGCCCAGCCGTCTCGCGATCCATGACACGCTGCGACCGTCCGCATAGGCCAGCAGCATGCGCGCCCGCTCCGCGCGACGACGGCTTGCAGCCGGTCGCGCACGTCGCCGCTGAGATCCAACATGGCTCGTCGGCTCGCAAACGGCACCGCGACGCTCCCCGGAACCAGCGTACAACATCGCGCCAGCGTCCGGATCATTGATATGTTATGGGGGAATCAGGGCCGGAGGGGCAGGCCGTGGCCAACCGACACACGCGAGAGATTCCCCAGCTGGAGGACAGCGAGCGCCAGGAATTGCAGCGCTGGCAGCGTCGGCGCAAGACAGCCCAGGCGCTGGCGTTGCGGGCACGCATCGTGCTGCTGTGCGCCAAAGGCCGCAGCGACACCGCCGTGGCGCAGGCGCTGCACGTCACGCGCGGCACCGTGGGCAAGTGGCGGCGGCGGTTCGTGGCCCGGGGCTGCGACGGCTTGCTGGACGAGGTCCGGCCGGGAGCTCCGCGCAAGATCAGCGACGAGGATGTGGAGCGCGTCGTGGTCCGCACACTGGAGTCCGTGCCGCGCGGGGCCACGCAGTGGAGCACCCGCTCCATGGCCGCCCGCAGCGGCATGAGCCGCACGACCGTGAGCCGCATCTGGCGGGCGTTCGCCCTCAAGCCGCATCGCCTTGCGACCTTCAAGCTGTCGAAGGACCCCCTGTTCATCGAGAAAGTCCGCGACATCGTGGGCCTGTACCTGCATCCGCCCGCCCGCGCCGTGGTGCTCTGCGTCGATGAGAAATCGCAAATCCAGGCCTTGGACCGCACGCAGCCCATGCTGCCGCTGCGTCCGGGCCTCCCGCGCCAGCAGACCCACGACTACCGGCGCAATGGAACCACCTCTCTGTTCGCGGCTCTCAACACCGCCACCGGGGAGGTGATCGGCAGGTGCTGTCGCAAGCATCGCTCGATCGAGTTCAAGAAGTTCCTGGCCTACCTTGACCAGCAGATTCCCGAGGGCCTCGCCGTCCACCTCGTGCTCGACAACTACAGCACGCACAAGACGGAGCTGGTCCACAACTGGCTGGTGCGCCATCCGCGCTTCCAGCTGCATTTCACACCGACGAGTGCTTCCTGGATCAACCAGGTCGAACGCTGGTTCGCCGAGATCACTCGGGCCCGGATCCGGAACGGCACGTTCCACAGCACTCTAGCGTTGGAGCAGGCCATCAAGGAGTACCTCGAGGTCTACAACGAAGATCCAAAGCCGTTTGTCTGGACCAAGACCGCCGACCAGATCTTCGAATCCCTCAAGACCTACTGCTCACAAACTTCTGAGACAGAACACTAGTCGGCTCGCATGCCGCCTCTCCGCACTGCAATCGAGACGCACCCCGGAGCCGTTGTCTAGCGCGGCCCTACGGCAGGACGGCGACTGCACCGCGCAATTTGGAGACCTGTCATGAGGATCCGCGGCCCAGGCGGGCGGCACGAGCTGTAACGTTCTGCAGTCGCTCCTCCAATGCCCGCATTTGCTTCTCCAAGCTATTGGCACGATCCTCCGCAATCCGCCGCAGCCGCTCGGCTTCTTCCAGCCCGCCAGTGAACTCCCTACCCGTCTGCGGGTCCCGGAAGACCACCACCGTCGCCCCGTCCTGCCTCCGGCTGCGCAGATCCAGGTCCAGCACCTCACTCCGCAGCCAAACGCCCCTTCCCTCGCGCTCCACGGCTTGCACCGGACCGTAACGCCCCCCGCTCGTCGCGTAGCCCTCCAGGGGCCTTCCCATCAGCGACCCTTCCGGGTCCAGCCGCCAGTACTCGCGCACGCCGATTCCGGCGTACTCCCCCGCCTTGTGCCGGGCGTCGTTCTCCGCCGTCGACGGCGACGCCACCTCCAGCACGAAGTCCGGC
>JAPPMC010000318.1 GCA_028819235.1 Bryobacterales bacterium | reverse complement strand
GTCAGGTTTGCCTATGTATAAGGAGCACGAAGGGTTTTGGCGCAAGCACTATATAGGAGGACAACCATGACCATTCGATCCGCAACGGGGATCGCGATCGCGGCCCTGTGCGCATCCTTGATCACACCTGCGACTGCGCCGGGGCAGACATTCTTCGGCACGCTCGTCGGCTCAGTGCAGGACTCTACCGGTGCCGTCATTCCAGGTGCGGGCGTGACGCTAACCAACATCGCCACCGGCGAACAGCGCGTCCAGGAGACGGAGGCCTCGGGCCTGTACCGCTTCGTGAACCTCGTCCCCGGTCAATACCGCCTGGAGGCTCGCTCCGAGGGCTTCAAGCAGTTCGCGCAGGAGCCGATCACCATCGAGGTGGAAGCTAGCGTTCGCATCGATCCGATCCTTGAGATCGGCGAGGTCACCGAGGTTGTCGAGGTGGTGTCCAGCACTCCCCTGCTGCAGTCCCAGACCTCATCGCTCGGGCAGGTCGTGGAGTCGCGCAAGGTGACAGAGACGCCGCTGAACGGCCGCAACGTGCTCAATCTCGTGGCCTTGGCCCCGGGCGTCGTGCCCCAAGGGCAGTCCATGCAGAGCCCGACCGGCGTCATCATCTTCGCTTGGGGCAACTACCAGATCGGCGGTGGGATGTCCAACCAGAGCGCGACCACGCTTGACGGCGCGCCGGTCAACATCGGCTATGCCAACCTCACGGCGCTCGTGCCGACCCAAGACGCGGTTCAGGAGTTCAAGATCCAGACCAACAATCTCGGCGCCGAGTTCGGCCGATTCGCCGGCGGCGTGATCAACATGGCCACCAAGTCCGGCAGCAACGACTTCCACGGCACGGCCTACGAGTTCCTGCGCAACAGGGTGCTGAACTCCAACACCTTCTTCAATAACGCCAGCGGCATCGACACGCCTCCCTTCGTGCAGAACCAGTGGGGCGCCAACGTGGGTGGCCCGATTGCCCGCGACCGTGTCTTCTTCTTCTCCTCGTACGAGGGCTACCGGCAGCGCCAAGGGCGCTCGCTGCTGCTCGACTCGCCGACGGAGGCCATGCAGCGGGGAGATTTCTCTGAGCTCGACCAGGCGATCCACGATCCGTTCTCCATCACCAGCGCGGACGATCTGCCGAGGACTCCGTTCCCGAACAACCTCATCCCGGATTCCCGGCAGGACGCGACCGCCAAGTCCCTCAGCCACCTCTGGGCGAGGCCGAACCAGCCCGGTCGGCTGAACCTCAACTACGCGGCCAACGCCAGCGACGGCGGCAACAACGATCAGCTCAACAACCGCGTGGACTGGACCGCCAGCGACAAGCACCGCGTCATGGGCCGCTGGACATGGTGGGACAACCTCACCTTCGGCGTCGACCCCTATGGCACTGGAGCGCATATCGATGCCGGCCCGGAGACCTTCACTACAAACCAGATCGTTATAGGGGACACGTGGCTGATGTCCCCGACGACGATCTTGGACCTCCGGGCAGCTTGGACGCGATTCCGGTACGACCGCTCCCCGGCCAGCCAGGGCATCGATCTGACACAGTTCGCCTGGCCCTCCTCGCTCGTCACCCAGATCCCGGAGAACTTCCGGCACATCCCAACGCCGTGCGTGGAGAGCTACGGCCTGTTCTGCAGCCAGGGCACAGGCAGCATCATCATCGGCCGGCAGGAAAACCTCGCCTTCCTGCCCAGCCTGACACTGATCCGTGGTCGGCACACGTTGAAGATCGGCGGGGACGTCCGCCGCATGACGCACAACTACGCCCAGAGCAACACCCCCAGCGGCATCTTCGACTTCAACTCCAGATTCACCGCGGACGACCCGTTCAACCCGACCGGGGGCTGGGGCTTCGCCTCCTTCCTGCTCGGCACGGGCAGTACCAACCGGGGAATCACCACGCCAGGCTTGGTCGCAGGCCAGATGATCTACCGGGCTGGCTACGTCAACGATCAGTGGCAGATTAACGACCGCCTCACCCTCAACGTCGGCCTCCGCTGGGAGAGGGCCGGTAACTTCTCGGAGCGGTTCGACAACATGACCTCGCTGGCACTGGATTCGGTCAACCCTCTATCGAGCGCCACCGGGATGGACTTGCGCGGCCAGCTCGCGCTCGTCAATTCCGATCTGCGACCGCCACGGACTCGCCTGAACGACTACCATCGCTTCGCCCCACGCCTGGGCATCGCGTACCGCGTGGACGAGAAGACTGTGATCCGCACCGGATACGGCATCTTCTGGCTGCCGAGCGACGTGGCCTTCGCCATCGCCCCCAACCAGGACGTGGTCAACACGATCGGCACCCCTTGGTTGGCATCGATCGACGGCGGCGTAACCCCGTACCGACTGCTCAGCGACCCTTTCCCCGACGGTGTGCTCTCGCCTCCCGGTCGGGACACGACCTTCCTCAACACCTTGATCGGCGGCATCGGCATCCGCTCGCCGGTGGCGGACCAGCCCCTGAGCTACATGCAGCAGTGGAACTTCAACATCCAGCGACAGTTCGCAGGCGGCACGTTGATCGACGTGGCCTATGCCGGATCGAAGGGGACCAGCCTGCCCGTCAACGCTCAGACGATTAACCAGCTCCCGGACCAGCACCTGTCGCTCGGCCCGGCGCTGAACGAGCAGGTCCCGAACCCGTTCTTCGGGATCATCGAGTCGGGGGCCCTCTCTCAGGCGACGGTGTCGCGAGGGCAGCTCCTGCGCCCGTACCCTCACTTCACCAACGTAGAGATGGCCGGCCCGACCAATCGGAGCTCCACCTACCACGCCTTCCAGGCAAAGCTGGAGCGCCGCTTCGCCGGAGGCGCAAGCTTCTTGGCTTCCTACACCGCCAGCAAGCTGATCTCAGACGCCGACACGCTGACCGGCTGGCTCGACGGTCTCGAGGGCTTCAGCGCCCAAGGCTGGGCGACCGGCGGGAACAACAACGACCTGCGGGCGCTGAAGTCCCTGGCTCCGTTTGACGTCTCGCAGCGCTTGGTCCTCAGCTATGTGCTCGACCTGCCCTTCGGGGAAGGTAAGCCCTTGGGGGCGAACCTGACGGGGGCCGCGAAGCACATCATCAGCGGCTGGGGCGTCAACGGCGTGACCACGATCCAGACGGGCTTCCCGATCGGTGTCACCACCTCCCGCAACCTCTCGAACTCGTTCGGAGGCTCCCAGTTCCCGAACAACAACGGCACGAGCGCGGAACTTTCTGGCGACCCGCAGACTCGCCTAGACGAGTACTTCAGGACGGACGTGTTCAGCCAGCCAGCGGCCTTCACTTTCGGAAACACCGGCCGAATCCTGCCGGACGTGCGAGGTCCGGGGATCACCCAGTGGGACTTCGCGGTCTTCAAGCGAACGGAGATCGGGGAGCAGGTCGGGATCGAGTTTCGGACGGAGTTCTTTAACCTCTTCAACACCCCGACGTTCCGGCATCCGGGCACGAGCCTTGGGACCCCGCAGTTCGGGGTGATCAGCGGCACCCGGGGGGTGCCCCGACTTGTGCAGTTCGGCCTGCGGGTCCAGTTCTGACCGCAGGTCGCTAGCGGCGTGAGGCCAAGCCCGGGAGCGTTCCCGCTCCCGGGCAGCGTCGCATGGAACCGTGACACCGGCCACTAAGGGATCTCCGGCGGCTGGCCGCCGACGGGCAGCCGCAGCTGTGGTGGCGCTGCTGGCGGGGCATCTGTTCGCACAGGCGCCCGGCGGCGTCCGCGAGCACTTCCAGATGGGCCGGGGAGCCTTGGCTGAGGGGCGGCTACAGGATGCCGAGGAGTCCTTTCGCAAGGCCTTGGGCCTTGACCCGGGCGTTGTAGAGGCCCGCGCCAACCTCGGGCTGGCGCTGTTCCTGCAGGGGCGCTATTCCGATACCGTCTCAGAACTAACGAGGGCGGCGGAACAGCGGCCGGACCTCCACGTAGCCCAGCTATTCCTGGGGCTTGCCCACCTGAGGATGGGGGCGGCCGCCGAGGCCATTCCACACCTCCAGGCAAGCCTGCGCCTGGACCCCTCAAACCTCGAGGCTCGGCGAGCCCTCTCAGCGTGCCAGCTCGCTGAGGGCGACTACGCTGCCGCCGTGCAGGAGTTCCGGGCCGCTTTCTCGGCCACGCCCGACGCCGTGCAGGGCTGGCACGCTCTGGGCCAGGACTACATGCGCCTCATGAGCGACCTCGCCGGCCGGCTCGTCGTGGGCCATCCCGACTCTGTCTGGGCCGCGCGCTTGGGGGCCGACATGCTCGGGCTGAGCCAAGCGTGGGAGGCTGCGGCGACATATTTCGCGGCGGCCATCGGGCTTGCGCCGGGCCTGCCCGGCCTGAACGCGGCATTCGGCGCGGCGCTGCTGCGCCTAGGGCGTGCTGACGAGGCCCGATTCCGCTTCGAGGCTGAGCTGCGGATCGATCCCCTTTCGGAGCAGGCCCGGGCCGGCCTTGCCGAGCTGGCCATCCGTGGAGGCGATCCTGCCACCGCCCTGCAGCATGTCGCGGCCATCCGGGATTCTTTCCCAGCGTGGCTGCTGCGCGCGCCGTTTCCCTTGGGCTCGGCAGGCCGCGATGCGGCGACCACAGCGTTGGCATTCTTGGAAGGGGAGAAGGGCGCCCCTGCCGCCTTCCTGCGGTGGAGGCTGTCGACCGACAGACCATCCGCCGACGCGGCCCGGCAAGACCTCGAGGCGGCCGTGCGGGCCGCCCAGCCACGCGAGGCAGCAAGCGCCGAGGCGCAAGCGCTGTGCGCCGGCCACCTGTTCGAGGAGTGCGTGCGGGCCTTCGCCCGGCGCCGCTCGCTGTCACGGGCCGACTTGCTCTTGATGGGCCGCGCTTACCTAGTGCTTGCGCCAAAACCCTTCGTGCTCCTTATATATGGGCAAAC
>JAPPMC010000033.1 GCA_028819235.1 Bryobacterales bacterium | reverse complement strand
AGGAAGGCTTGACTTACCCACCCGCCGAAAGTAGAATCGTGCGAAACACGTGAACGGAATACTTGACCTACTCTCTATAACTCAGTTCCCACCGTAGTCCTACGTAGTCCACGTCCTTCCAGGTAAATCCATCAAACGCTAGTGTTCATGGGCACTTTGTGAGATTTGGTGCCTTGCACTTTCTCTTAGACTCCCGTATAATCCGGGCAATTATGTGGTAATATGGTGGTAACTGCTACAGGGAGGGAAGTGCCGCATGGGGTGCTTGACGGAGGCCAAAATCAAGGCCCTTCACCAGGCGGGCCGGTATCGTGACGGCGATTGTTTGTTTCTGAACGTGACGACCGCCGGCACCCGCAGCTGGGTGGTGCGCGTGAAACTCCGCAACGGGCCCCGCCGGGACTTAGGCATCGGACCATACCCCTTGCTGAGCCTGAAAGAGGCGCGAATCCGAGCCTGGGAGTATCGCAAGCAAGCGTTCAACGGCGTGGACCCGTTAGGCGAGAGAAAGAGGGCGGCCATGCCGACCTTTCAGCACGTCGCGCGGCAGTACTATGAGGAAAACAAACCCCGCTGGAAAGCGGGGCGGAATACCGATCAGTGGTTACGGGCGGTCGAGAAATACGCCCTCCCGGTCTTCGGCCACAAGCCGGTGGATCGACTCGACCAAGACGATATCCTCGCCGTGCTCCGGCCGATCTGGACGACGATCCCGGAAACGGCCCGGAAACTGCGGCAACAGCTGCGGGTGATTCTCAAATGGTGTCAAGCGCATCGGTACGTCAAAGAGAACGTGGCCGGCGACGTGATTGCGGGGGCCCTCGCGCCCATGCCGTCGATCCAAGCCCATCATCGCAGTCTCCCGTATGAGGCCGTCGGCGCGGCCTTGGAGCGGATCGAGGCATCCGGGGCGTCCTTGTCGGCCAAATTGTGCCTCCGGTTGCTCATCTTGACGGCCACCCGCAGCCAGGAAGCCCGGGGCATGCGGTGGCAGGAGCTGGACACGGAGAAACGACTCTGGACGATTCCCGCGTCACGCATGAAGACGAACCACGAGCATCACGTCCCCTTGTCGGATGAGGCGATGCGGGTATTGGACCGCGCGCGAGTTCTCGAGGATGGCAGTGGATTCGTCTTTCCGTCGCAGAGGAAGAAAGGCGACGCCTTATGCGTGACGACCCTGACGCGGCTGCTCGCCACGACGGGGCTGTTAGACCAAACCGTGGTGCATGGCTTTCGGTCGTCCTTCAGGACCTGGAGTGAAGAACAGACGCATGCCGACTTTGCCGTAAAAGAGCAAGCGTTAGCGCATCAGGTGGGGTCGTCCATCGAACGCGCCTATACCCGCACGGACCTGTTAACCAAGCGCCGTCGCCTCATGCAGCAATGGAGCGACTACGTCACCAGCGCCCCCCGCCAACAAGTCGTCTCTCTGCACGGGTAATCTGACCTGTCCCCCGGCGCAGACTCGATGCCCCAGAATCGAGACAGGCGGCCAGGTGCGCCCCAGCGACCCTGACGCCGGTGCGGTTCCCGTGAAGCGACAGCTTCGATGGGAACGAGCCCGGCCCCATCGTCCCCAGGCGATGTGACGGGCGACCGGACGGCCCACGCCTCGGCCCCCAGGCGGAGGCGACGGGAGGCCGAGCCCCAGCGACGCCTCCCGGGTTGGGCTGCTACGCGGTCCCGGCTCGCAAAATCGCGTCAAACACGTGCCGCCACGCCCCCCCAAATTGCGGGCAACTGGGTGCCACCGTGCGCCGACGGAGCGAGCCGTGACCACCCCCAAGACTGAGCCGCGTCCAGCGGCGCGAACCCGAGTGTCAAGGAGGGTTCCCTTGGGGGTGGTCACGGCTGGCGACCCCTCGCAACAGCCGGGACCGCGCAGCGGGGTGAATGGCCCACTTCCTCCGCGTCCAGCGGGGGGTGTGGCGCCAGAGGGGCAGCGCCCCTGGGCGGGACCTGGCGCTCCCAGGTCCCGACGGTGAATTGGCCAAACGGCCGCGTCCAGCGGCGCGTTTGGCAAAGAGGCACAGCCTCCGCCGGGTGCCGGCGCTCCCGGCGCCCGGCCCTGACCGGACCCGGCCGGTCCCGCGACTGGCGACAGGGTGGAGCCGGTCAATCTACCGCCGCATTCACCGGTGAATGCACCCCTGACACGCGACAGGGGTCGGGTCAGGGGTAGAGTCGGCGGTAGAATGGGCGAGACCCGGCCCCTGAACGGGGGCGAGAACCAGGACGGATCAGCGAACAGTTCGGGTGACGCGGCCCCGTCCTGGCGCCCCGCAAGGCGACCGCGGTTTGAAGGAATGCACCACCCCGTTGCTCTAGAGAAACGGCGTGGGATGATGCCGTGCGCACACCCCACGCCTGCGGTCGTCGAAGTTTTTCTTTTTCCTCGTGAATACGTTATATATATTCTCTGGCGGTGCACCAGACTCTTGCACCGAAGCATCATCATGATGTGAAGAATGGAAAGATCGAGTTCATAGCATGCTGGACAATTCTCAGGGGATATGAGCAACTATACATTTACGCGTTATTTTGAACATGAAGTTTTGAGAAAACGCCCCTACTTGAAGAAGGCATGGTGTATCCATGTCTTGGAACATGCCATTCAATCTGAACCTCAAGAGCAGAATCGATACCGGTTTTGGGCCGCGGTGCCGGAACTTGATGGCCGATACTTGAGAGTTATGACCCTCGCAGATAAACTCACCATCCATCATGCGTTTCCAGACAGGAGGTTTAAGCCATGACGCTGAACTATCATCCGGAGACCGGTTCCCTGTATATCGATTTATCCGGGCGGCCCAGTTCGGAAAGTCAGGAAATTTCCGAAGGGATCGTGCTGGACTATGATCGGAACGGCCGGTTGGTCGGGATTGACATCGACAACGCGAGCAACAAGGTTGAACTGAAGACGCTCATCCTGAATCAATTGCCGGGGACCGTGGAAAGCATTGCCCCGCACGCGTGAGCATTGCCCACTCGTCAGCTTCCCCTTGGGCTGACGTTGGCGCTTTCTGGCAGGATACCCCTGCAAGATGACGCCCAGGAGACGAAGCCGATTCACCGAGACGCCCATCGTCGCCATGTTGCAAGACGCTGAGGCGAGGTCGAGCGACGCGGCAACTCTCTTGCAGAACGGTCTCCGTGACAGGGAAGCCTACGGTTGGATGGTGTGCACAATGCCAACGGGCGAGGCGCCTATCTGCTCCGGCAGTCCACAGCGAAAGACCGACTGCGCGTCAGATCGTTCCGAAATGCGTGCTGGCAATGGATGGTAGCGTGATCCCGCTTTGCTGGAAGATCGCGAGAATGATCCGGCACCAGAGCGTCACGGCGTCGGCTGCCAGTGTATTCCCCTCCTGCTTTGTCAACGGTTCGCTCCCATGAAACACATCACTGCGTCGATCATAAAGTCTGTCCCATTCATCTTGCAGATGCCCGAGTGCATTGCGAGACAGAACACGTCTAACGCCTTGTCGTAGTTCAGTCCGCGACAAACGTCGAATCGCGTCTCCTCCTGCCGATCGTTCGCCGTCCCCGCTCGCCTTCTTCTTAACCTCTGTCGCGAGCTTCTCTATGAAATTCCGTTGCTCAGGACCCCAATCTTCATCCTGGGCGAGCGCTTCAATCGCCGAAAACGCCAGAACAATTTTGGCGAGCCGATCAGGATTCATGAGAGCAAGATTAAGGATCCGAACAGGGAGAGTATCTATGGATTCTTCGATCTGCAGGTGCCCGGCACGTTCACTCCGTGCCCCGAGGAATTGAGTAGGGAGTGTCCTGTGATTTCGCTTCTTGACCGGGCCGCGGAGGTTCTCCCATGAGTCCGTACATTCCATCTCTGTCTGAACTGCATCAGCATGTAACGGACGCGCTGATTCGGGAAGTCGGCGTGGTTGATACCAATCGCTTCCTGAACCAATTCAGAACCGGGTACGGTGATGACACGGCAGAGCGCGAAGGCCTGTTTCAGGGCATGGCGGTCAAAGATATGTTCAACGGGATGAAGGCTCGCCGTACTGGAGAAGCATCCACCGATCGTCGAACACCGTCGTAGCCACCTTTGGCACACCAAGGGGACAGGTCCACGCTCTCGGCCGCGAACAAGAAGATCCCCCCGCCCGCTCAGGGTGCCGGGCGGGTCAAGACCACATCCCTCGCAGGAGAGGACACACGGATGGAACGATTCCTTCCACTCGAATACTGGATAGATGACGAATGGTACGTCGGAACACTCAAAGAAGTTCCCGGCGTATTCAGTCAAGGGGCAACCTTGGACGACTTGGAGGCGAACATCAGAGACGCCTATCACTTGATGGTCTACGCCGAACCCTCTTTGGAACGTCCGGGCATCAGGCGGAAACGCACCGCGGTCTCCTGACGTTGTTCAGCCTCGTGTTGGTCAAAACCGGCAAGTTCGAGAAAAAATGGGGAAAGTTTCTGGCAAACTTGAAGGACGACCGCGAAGCCGGAGACTATGAAGCCCTGTCGTACCTCGATGAACAGACGGCCAGCCGGGCGTTGACCGAAGCCGAGGAATTCGTGGGAAAGGTCGAAGCATTTCTCGGACAACGTGACGGCTAAGTCGTTGCAGCCGCGCCATCTGATGGCGCCAATGGTTTTGGATCCTTTTGCCGAAACAAAAGAGCCTGTCCTGAGCGCCCTTCGACTTCGCTTCGCTACGCTCAGGACGAACGGAAGAAAGGCCGTTCACCCTGAGCGTAGGTCTCTTGAGACCGAAGTCGAAGGGTCGAAGGACCTGGCAAAAGAACCTCGACGTGCGGGGACGAAACCCCGCAACCGCTTTCCTCCTTCTGTCATTCCTGTATGTGTTCAGTAATTCGTTGACAAGATTCGTTGATCTGTT
>JAPPMC010000025.1:27662-47947 GCA_028819235.1 Bryobacterales bacterium | reverse complement strand
CTCTCAACCGTCGCTCAGACATCGCCCGATCCATTTAACATTGAAAGCCCCTGGGTCGTTCGGAGGTTATCCCAAGACCGGCAGGCCCGTCCGATACACTGGGCGACACATTGGGGGTGAGCCAATGAAGCTGGCAGGCAGGGTGGCGATCGTCACGGGCGGCGCCACGGGGATGGGCCGCGCCATCTGCGCGCTACTGGCCCGCGAAGGCGCCAAAGTGCTCGTGAACTACCGCTCTTCGGCGGCGGCCGCCAATGACGTTGTCGCCGACATCGAGGGGCACGGCGGAACGGCTATCGCCCATGCCGCTGACGTGCAGAGCGACCCCGATGTGCGGGCCATGGTGGACCTGATTGGGGACCGCTGGGGCCGCTTGGACGTGCTGGTCAACAACGCCGGATGGAGCAAGGTCACTCCGCATGCGAACTTGGAAGCACTCACCGACGAGATTTGGGACCGGACCCTCAACACGAACCTGAGGGGCGCGTTCTACTGCTGCCGCGCTGCCGTGCCGCTGATGCGGCGGAATGGGGGAGGGTGCATCGTCAACAATGCCTCGGCATCCGCTTACACCGCGGCCGGAAGCACGATCGTCTACTCCGCGTCCAAGGCCGCCATGGTGAACATGACGAAGTCGTTGGCCCGCGCGCTCGCCCCGGACATACGCGTGAACGCCGTCGCTCCGGGACTGGTCCAGACCAGATTCGCAGGGTGGCCGCAGGAAGCCTTCGATGCCGGCCGCGAGTCGTCGCCGCTTGGGTGCATCGCCAGCGTCGAGGATGTTGCTAGGACTGTGCTGTTCTTGGCCGCCGACGCTCCGGCCATCACGGCTGAGACGATCCTTGTCGACTGCGGTGCGACCGCACTCGCCACCGCGCGTTCGAGGAGACCCTGAGGAACCGGGCTTCCGGCACTGGATTCCCCGAAGGAGCCTACCCGTGATGAGCGCGAGAGTGGCAGCGTCTATCCGCTGGGCGGCACTTGCCTGCTTCTTGGCCAGCGCCGGCCTGCTGGTCGCTACACTGCCGATCGCCGACTGGCTGGAGCTCGTGCGTGGCCGAATCGCCAGCCTCGGAGTTTGGGCGCCGCTCGCATATGCGCTGCTGTACGCGGCGGCAGCCACCCTCTTCATGCCCGGTTCGGCCCTCTCGCTGGCGGCCGGGCTTCTGTTCGGAGTCTGGCTGGGCACTGCCGTTGTCTGGTGCGGGGCCACCGCAGCCATCGCGCTGTCCTTCCTCATCGCCCGCTACGCGGCTCGCGGCAAGGTTGAGGAGATGGCCAGGACACGCCCACGATTCGCCGCGGTCGACAGGGCGATTGGAGAGCAGGGCTGGAAGATCGTCGCGCTGTTGCGTCTGTCGCCCGTGTTCCCCTTCAGCCTCCAAAACTACCTGTACGGAATCACCGCCATCCGCTTCTTCCCCTGCCTCGTCGCGAGCGCCGTCTTCATCGTGCCCGGCACGTTTCTCTACGTCTACCTCGGCTTCGCCGGCGGACAGGCCGCCGTTGCCGCCGGCGGCGGTGCGGACACCCTGCGCCTCGTGCTCCAGATCGCCGGCCTGTTGGCAACTGCGGCTGTGACGATCGGAATCGCGCGCATCGCTGGCAAGGCAATCGCCAGCCACGCCCCCAACGACCGTTCCCCAGCCTGTCCCGCCAAGCAGGTTGCGGCACGTGCCCGTCCGCTCAAAGCGCTCGTGTTGCTCCTGCTCGGCCTCGCCTGCCTGGCGGCGACTCTGGTCGCGTACCGATCCAAAGACTCCTTGCTGAACCGGGAAGGCACTCCTGCGGCTCATGCCGCTGGGACGGTTGCCAGTGCGGCGGCACACAGCTGGGAAAGAGCCGAAGTGGCCCGGACATAGCACTCATGGCATCACCCCCGGAAGTCCACACCCCTGCCCAGCCTCTGGATCGCCACAACCGGACTCTTGTCGAGAATGTCCACCCGCCCGACTGGGAGAACCCGACGCCCGAAGGCCGCTATCACATGGTCGTGGTAGGCGCCGGCACGGCCGGCTTGGTGACCGCTGTCGGCGCGGCCGGCCTCGGCGCCAAGGTAGCGCTGATCGAGCGCAGTCTGATGGGCGGGGACTGCCTGAACGCGGGATGCGTGCCGTCCAAGGCCCTCATCCGCGCGGCGCGCGCTGTCTCGGCCTTCCGCGGTGCTGCCGAGTTCGGCATCGCGGACGGCGCGCCGCGGGTAGACTTCGCGAAGGTCATGGAGCGCATGCGCCGCTTGCGCGCCGGCATCAGCACGCACGACTCGGCCAAGCGCTTCACCGGTCTTGGAGTGGACGTCTACCTCGGCCAGGCAAGCTTCACCGGTCGGCGCGCTGTGCAGGTAGGAGACGCAACGCTGCGCTTCGCCAAGGCGTGCATCGCTACTGGAACGCGCGCATACGTCCCGCCTGTGCCCGGGCTTGCCGAGGCTAGGCCGCTCACCAACGAGACGCTCTTCAGTCTCACGGAGCTGCCCCGCCGGCTGGCAGTCGTGGGCTCTGGGCCCATCGGGGTGGAGATGGCCCAGAGCTTTGCCCGCTTTGGCTCTCGGGTAACGCTCATCGAAGTTCGCCAAGGCGTCCTCCAGAGGGAGGACCGTGATGCTGCCGAGATCGTGCGCCGAAGCCTCGAGCGCGACGGCGTCCGAATGCGCTTCAATACAACGGTCACCAAGGTTCGGCGGGAGCAGGGCGAGACCGTGCTCGAGATTGAGGCCGGCGACGGCGGCCCTGGCACCATCTCGGCGGACAGGGTCTTGGTCGCCGCCGGGCGCATGCCGAATCTGGAAGGCCTGGGCCTGGACAGAGCCGGTGTCGAGCACGACTCTAGGCGAGGAGTCCTCGTCGACGACAAGTTGCGCACGGCCAACAAGCACATCTACGCAGCCGGCGACATCTGCTCCCGGTTCAAGTTCACCCACATGGCAGACGCCATGGCGCGCATCGTGATCGGCAACGCGCTGTTCTTCGGTCGTTCTAGGGCCAGCAGCTTGGTCGTGCCGTGGTGCACGTACTGCGATCCCGAGCTGGCCCACGTCGGCCTGAGCGAGCGGCAGGCCGCGTCGCGGAGCATTGCGATCGACACTTACAGAACAGAGCTCTCCGGCGTGGACCGCGCAATCCTGGACTCGGAGTCCGAGGGCTTCGTCAAGATCCACTGCAAGCACGGCAGCGACAAGATCGTTGGCGCGACGATCGTCGCTACCCATGCCGGCGAGATGATCTCCGAAGTCACCGCGGCCATGACCTGTGGTGCGGGCCTTCGATCGATCGCACAGACAATCCACCCCTACCCGACCCAGGCCGAGGCCATTCGCAAGACTGCCGACGCCTATCAGAGGACGCGACTCACGCCCGCCGTGAAGCGCCTCCTCAAGGCCATGCTGCGCTTGCGCGCGTGACGGGCTTCAGGCACCCTGCCGCGGGGTCGCTGGCCAGTTCCATCTCGGTCATCATCCCCACCCTCAACGAGGAGGGCTGCCTCGCGGGCACGCTTGAGAGGCTGCGGGGTGCGGACCTGTCCGAGGTCATCGTCGTCGATGGCGGAAGCGCCGACGGCACGGTCCGCGTCGCGGAGGAAATGGGGGCCATCACCCTTCGCACGTCCGCGGGCAGGGGTCGCCAGCAGAATCTGGGCGCCGAGCGATCCGCTGGGGACATACTGCTGTTCCTCCACGCGGACACTGCGCTTCCTGCGGACTTCCCCAAGCATGTGCGGGGCACCTTGGCCACGCCGGGCACCAGTGCCGGCGCGTTCCGATTCCGGCTTGACGCAGACGGATGGGGTCTGGCTCTGGTCGAGCGCATGGTCGCCCTGCGGTGCGCCGTCTTTGCGATGCCCTACGGAGACCAAGCCATCTTCACGACGCGTGAGGCGTTTGAACGCGTCGGCCGGTTTAGGGACCTGCCCGTCATGGAGGACTTCGACCTGATCCGCCGCCTGAAGCGGATCGGACGGATCCGTCTCGCTCCGATGGCTGCCGTCACCTCGGCGCGGCGATGGCGGCGGGAGGGTGTGCTGCGCGCCACTATCAAGCACCAGGCGTGCATCCTGGGTTACTACTTGGGCGTGCGGCCCGAGTTGATGGCGCGCATGCGAGGGCGAGTCACCCGCCGACGGTCCGCGCGTCCGACCGGGTAAGGGGAGGCGCGTACCATAGGTGCAAGAGACTTGCATGAGTGAGGCTGGCACATTGGCAGACCTGGGGCTAGGCCGGACCGCAATTGTCGGCGATCTTGCCTTTGGAGAGGCCGACCGCGTGAGGGTGATGGAGATGGGATTCATCCCTGGAGCGCCCGTCTCATGCCAGCGGGTAGTGCCCATGGGAGATCTGGCCGTGTATCAGGTCGACGGCGCCTTGATAGCCATCCGAAGGGAGACGGCGGAACAGATCGGGATCCTGTCGTCTGCTGATGAAAGAGCAGCCAGTGCCAAGCGCGACTGAGGTGCGGCTGCCGGACCGGCAGTCTGGCGGGGTCCGCACGGTGGCGATTTGCGGCCCTCCGAACGTGGGCAAATCGACCTTCTTCAACCGCCTGACTGGACTGCGCCAGAAAGTGGCCAACTACCCGGGGATCACGGTCGAGAAGCGCATCGGCACGTTTGAGCTGGCCGGCGGGGAGACGGTCGACCTGATTGACCTCCCCGGGATCGTGGGCCTGCATCCTCGCTCGGAGGACGAGCGCATTTGCATGGACGTGCTGCTGGGGGCGCGGGAAGGCATACCTCGCCCCTCTGCGGTCATCCTGCTGCTCGATTCCACAAACCTACAGGGGCACCTGCGCCTCGTGCCCGGGATTCTCGGCTTCGGCATCCCGACGTTGGTCGTGCTCAACATGTCCGATGACTTGCAGGCTCGCGGCGGCAGCGTCGACGCGGACGCGCTCGCGACGCGGATAGGAGTACCGGTGGTTGCGGCCAGCGCAAGGCTTGGCAAGGGCATGGAGCGCGTGGTTTCCTTCCTTGAGGGCACGCTGGCCCAGCCGAAGCGCGTCGAGCTGCCTGTACTGAACTCCATTCCTGCCGAGCGGCAGTGGGCCAGCGGGGCTGCGCTGCACGCTGGGTACCATGCTCCCGAGCCCTCGCTTTGGGGCCGGCGTCTTGACCGCGTCTTCCTGCACCCGATACTCGGGCCGCTCATCTTCTTGGCCGTCGTCGTAGCGGTGTTTCAGTGCATCTTCACCCTGGCAGTCCCCCTGATGGACGGGGTGGAGGCCGCGGTTGCCGTCTCGGGGGGCTGGCTGGGCACGCTCCTTCCCGATTCCGTTCTTAAGGGCCTCTTGCTGGAGGGTGTCTGGGGAGGGGTTGGCGCTGTCGTGGTCTTCCTGCCGCAGATTCTGATTCTGTTCCTCTTCGTTGGCGTGCTGGAGGACTCGGGATACCTGGCGAGGGCTGCCGTCATTGCGGACCGGTCGATGCGGGCGGTTGGGCTGGAGGGACGCTCCTTCATCCCGCTTCTCTCGTCGTACGCTTGCGCAGTGCCGGCTGTCATGGCGGCGCGCACGGTCGAGAATCCGCGGGACCGGCTTGCCACGCTGTTCGTCGCCCCGTTGACCACTTGTTCGGCCCGCCTGCCGGTGTATGCTCTGCTGATCGCAGCATTTATCCCCGAGCGCCCAGTGTTGGGGCCCTTGGTCGGGACGCGGGCGACAGTGTTGCTTGGCCTTTACGCGGCTGGCTTTGCCGCGGCTTGCGGCACGGCGTGGCTACTCAAGTCCACCATCCTGAAGAGCAAGCCGGCTCCGTTCATGCTGCAGCTTCCGCCCTACCGCTGGCCGACGGCGCGGTCCCTTTCGTTCCGCCTTCTCGACCGGGCGAAGATCTTCCTGCGGCGGGCTGGCACGGTGATCTTGGTCACCACGATCGTGCTGTGGGTGCTGGCCAGCATCCCGTATCAGGGAGGCGAGCCGCCGGCTATCGGGGACAGCGTGGCAGGCTCGATCGGCCGGTTTCTCGAGCCAGCGGTGGAGCCGCTCGGCCTAGATTGGAAAGTCGCAATCGGCCTGATCACGTCGCTGGCAGCTCGCGAGGTGATCGTCGGCACGCTGGGCACCATCTACGAGATGGAGGCCGACGAATCCTCACCCGAACTACAGGCAGCGCTGCAGGCGGAACTGTCATTCGGGGCAGCGATCGGGCTGCTGATGTACTTCGCGTTCGCCATGCAGTGCATGTCGACCGTGGCGATCGTCCGCCGCGAGACGGGCGGGTGGCAGTGGCCCGCGCTACAGTTCGCGTACATGCTCGCGCTGGCGTACGGTTCGGCCTTCGTGGCGTACCGCTTCTTAGGGTAGGCTTCCGCTCCCGCCTCACAGTACGGCAAGCTTGAGCCAGAGGTAGGCGAAGCACGCTGCGAATGCCAGTGCGGCTTGGTGTTCGCGGTTGCGGCGGTAGGTGGTCCACGAGAAGGGGTCTCCGCCGGGCGTGCGCGGCCTCAGGGACGGCAGCAGGCGTGGGACAGAGCGCTCGTACTCGCGAAAGCCGGGGATGATCTGCCGCAAGTGGGACTCCTCCTCTGCGATCACAGGGCGGAACCAGAGCACGTACACCGCGAGGACGGCGATCAGGACGAAGGCCCGTCCGGTCGCGGCCCCTAGGCCCACGCCTGCGATCAGACTGCCGATGTAGAGGGGGTTCCGGACGTGTGCGTAGGGCCCGGAGTCGGCCAGCTGCTGGTTCTTGCGCAGATGACCCGCGGCCCAAGTGCGGATCACCAGCCCACCAAGGGCAATCAGAGCCCCGGCTGCGAGCGATGCGCGGCTTGGCGTGGCCATCCCGCACGCCCCCAGCAGTGCTAAGGCACTGACTACCACCCTCGTGCGGGCGGCAAACGCTGCCCAGCGCTTGCCGAGCGGGATGCTCCTCGCAGCGGATGGTTCGTTCAATCCATTCCCTCCCAGCAGCCGACGAGCGCGGCCGGTCCGGACAGGCAGCGTGCACAGGCCGCCCGGCCCGATGACGGCGCGAGGTAGACGAGTATCGGACCGGCTCGCCCTGCGGCCGCATTCCGGAGTCCGAGCGATGCCGCTCCAGGTGCCGGGTACCTGCCCACGGCGGACACTCCGAATGTAGCGCCTTGGCCCGGCTCGCCCTTCCGGCGGACGGCGAACGTGCCGTTCCAGTAGGCGCTGGAGAGAATGGGAGCGTCGTCCGATTCGGTCGTATTCCACTGGGAGGACCCGATGATGCGCATCCGCCAAGCGCTGTTTGAATCTGCCAGGCAGCTGCGCTCGAGCGGCGTGGCCGTTCCCGAGATGACGGCCCGAGTCCTGCTCTCGGACGTGCTCGGCCGCGACCAGGCTTGGCTGGAGGCCCACTCAGAGGAGGCCCTCGGGCCGGGCCGGTTGGAGCGCTTCCGGTCCGCGCTGCGGGCTCGGGCGGATGGCGTGCCGCTACAGTACATTCGCGGAGTTCAGGAGTTCTTCGGGCTCGAGTTCGCAGTTACCCCGGCTGTTCTGATTCCGCGCCCTGAGACAGAACACCTTGTCGAAGCGGCGCTTCAGCGCATTCGCCCGGGTGACCGCGTGGTCGACATCGGCACGGGATCCGGCGCGATTGCCGTCAGTCTCGCCCTGCATGCGCCATCCGCGACAGTGCTGGCGAGCGACATCTCTCTCGATGCGTTGGCCGTTGCGAGCCGCAATGCCGCCCGCTTGGGGGCCGAGGTCCAGTTCTTGGCGGCCGACGCCGCGCGCGCCTTGGCACCCAAGACTGTTGAGATGGTGGTCACCAATCCCCCGTACGTACCGCGCGCAGACGCGTGCGGCTTGCAGAAGGAGCTCCACCATGAGCCGGCTGTGGCCCTCTACGGTGGGGAGGACGGGCTGGAGGTCTTCGAGCGCATAGCGCGGAGCGCTTGGGATGCCTTGCGGCGCGGCGGATCGTTGCTGGCCGAAATCGGGTTCGGCAGCCGGGACGCAGTACGGCGACTGCTTCGGTCTAGTGGCTGGGAGAAGCCGGCTTTTCTTGGAGATCTGGCGGGGATCGACCGGGTGGTTATCACGCGGCGCAGCGCCTGATCCGCACTGAGCGGCTTCCCTGCGCTAATCAGACGCGGGCTTTCCGTTTGGAACCACTCTTGCGGCTCCGCCCTTGAGGAGGCCACGGGCGATGACTACACGGTGGATTTCTGAGGTTCCGTCATAGATCCGCATTACCCTGCAGTCCCGGTAGATGCGCTCGACTGGAAGATCCTTGCAGTAGCCCAGTCCCCCAAAGACCTGCACTGCGCGGTCTGCGACCCTCCCGAGCGCCTCCGCCGAGCAGACCTTGACCATTGAGACCTTCTCGCGCGGATCGAGCCCTTGGTCGATGTCCCAAGCGGCCTCCAGACACAGCAGCCGGGCCGATGCGATGTCGATCGCGCTGTCCGCCAGCTGGGACTGCACCATCTGGAAGTCTCCGATAGGGACCCCGAACTGCCGCCGGTTCTTGGCGTGCCGCGTCATCATCTCGAGCAGCAGCGTGGCCGTGCCGACGGCGCGGGCGCCGATGTCGAACAGCCTCACGCGCCCGATGGTGCCCAGTATGATCCGCAGGCCGCGTCCAGGCTCGCCGAGAAGGTGCTTGCGGCCCAGCCTGACATCGTCGAAAGCGAGCTCGATGTGGCTGCCGCCGCGCAGGCCCATCATCGGCTGGTTGCGTCCGACGGTCACGCCAGGCATGGCCTTGTCCACGAGGAACACCGATATCCCGCGCGCCCCGGCATCCGGATCGGTGCGGGCGGTGACCGCGAAGAAGTCCGAGAATGCTCCGTCGCTGACGAAGTGCTTGCCGCCGTTGAGGATCCAACCGTCGCCATCGGGCCTAGCGGTTGTCGCGATGCCTGCGGCGTCCGAACCTGCGCCCGGCTCTGTCATGGCGATCGCGCATGTCCGGTCGCCCCTTACTGCCGGAAGCAGCCACTCCTCCCGCTGTTTGCCCCTGCACTCCAATAGCAGTTCGTAGACGGTCCCGAACGCCCTGCGGACCAGAATGTCGCTTGTCCGCCCCATCTCCAGCGCCGTCAGGCACATCTCCACGGCGCTGAGGCCGCCTCCGCCAACGTCCCCGGGCATGTTCATCGCGTAGAAGCCGAGCGCCCTGGACTTGAGCAGGACCTCCCGAGCAATGTCGGGAGCCAGAGCGCCCTTGGCCTCCACCTCTTCTTCTAACGGGCACAGTTCCTCCTCGACGAACCTCCTGACCGACGAGACCAGCAGGCGGGTGTCCTCAGGGATCGCGAAGTTCATTTCATGCACCAATCGGAGGGCTCGGCCCGATCCGGGATCTGCGAGTCAGGCCGGCACCCTCCGGCGATGGCCAGAAGCCGCCCGCCGGCAGACCTGAGTATCCGTGATCGTTATCAAGGCCGGAGACGGGTGATCGTTCATTCTATGGCCCAAGTGGCACAGTAGGCTGGCTGAGCTTCGTGGAAGCGTGACCGGGCGGCGGCCGGGCGTCTGCTTTGAATCGCCACGGTAACGGGTGCCTGATACCACGGCAACCTTGTGCAACTCGGCCAGACTGCTGAGCTGTGCGGATGCTGCCTTCGAACCGGCCTCTGAGCGGACCGTGGATGAGGCTGCCAAGCCGCACACGTGGAGGGGCTGGGTGCGGCCACGCTGAATGCACCGCCGGTCGCGTCGCTGCCCGGAGTCGCGATCGAGCGGGGCGACTCGCAACGAGGAGGTCGATTGGCGAAGCTCTGCGCTACCATCGTTCGGGCGTGTCGGCGCACAGCGACGCTGCGCTGCCCGGAACTAGGCCCGGAGAGGACTCGATAATGCTGGCGCGGCACTCGAGCAGGGCCTGCTCGAACGCAGCGAACTGTTGCAGAGCTGCGATTGGTGTTGTGGCGAGATCGGTGGCGGTACCGATTTCGGACTTGACCTGGGGCAATCTTTCCAAGACGTTAGAGGAAGTCTCGCCAAATGGTCAGCCAGCCAGCCGATTCTGGAGGGCCTTGGGTCGCTGAGCGGTCGCATCAAGGTCGGTGAGGAGGCCGAAGCAGACAAGAATGGCCGCGTCGGCAAGGTGGTAGTTGGCCAGCGCACCAATGGCGTCGGCGAAGGGACGCGGGCGCAGTGGGTGTATCAGGACTGGCTCGATGCCTGATGCTCATCCCTTCCAGCATTGAATGGGGTGAAGGTGTTGCGGGAGGCTCTGCCGGAGTGGGTGCCGTTGCAAGTTGTAGAGGCGTGGCTGCGGGTTCGCCTGGGATGGACACGGCAGGCCCGGTCGCGCCTGGATGACTCAGCGGCCGCGCGCCACTCGGCGGACTCTGGACGATGTCGTCCCAGTCAAGGGCGTTCGTTGGGAGGCCCCTTAGGTGCTGGCCATGGAACAAGACAACCCTGAATCCCTTCGTGGTAGCCCCTCATCCGGCAATGTTTGCATGACACAAGACTGGGGAGGTGTCTTTCCAGTGTGCCGCTGCAGTCTCGCGCCTGTCGGCACAACGCGAAGCGCGGCCAGTTGGGGAATTGCTGCCGACGCGCTGAACTCGGAGTTGATTCTGTTCAGGGCACCCGCGCTCTTCTAGATGTTCGGCACTGCATGCGACCGTTGACTTACGACTCACGGCAAGGTCTCGCCCTTCTCCGGCTTGCCACGGGAATCTCCGATGCCAGGTTTCGGCCAGGTCAGGAAGAAGCCATCCGCCACGTGGTCGAAGGCCGCGGTCGGCTTGTGGTCGTCCAGAAAACGGGCTGGGGCAAGAGCTTCGTCTACTTCGGAGCAATTCGGCTCCTGCGAGAAGCGGGGCGGGGCCCTGGCTTGCTGGTATCTCCCTTGCTGTCGCTGATGCGGAACCAGATCCAGGCTGCAGAGAAGATGGGCGTCCGTGCCGCAAGGATCACCTCGGACAACGTAGAGGACTGGTCACGAGTGGAACGAAGGTTGGCCCGGGATGCAGTCGACATCCTGCTCATCGCTCCGGAACGGCTGGCCAACGAGCGCTTTCGAACCGACGTTCTCGCACGGGTTGCCGGTCGCATTTCGTTGTTCGTGATCGACGAGTGTCACTGCATCTCCGACTGGGGCCACGACTTCCGGCCAACGTACCGACTGGTCGGGCGCATTGCGCGGACTCTCCCCCGGAACGTGAGGCTGCTGGCGACAACTGCGACGGCAAACGATCGGGTGATGGGTGACCTGCGTCAAGTCCTCGGACCGGGCTTGAAGGTCCAGCGGGGGCCCTTGGCTCGCCCCTCGCTCGCTCTGCAGACCATACGCATGCCTCGCCCGTCGCAGCGGCTTGCCTGGCTTGCGCAAACGATTCCGAGGCTACCGGGCCACGGCATCATCTACACCCTCACCGTGCGGGATACAGAGCTTGTGTCGGATTGGCTCAGATCACAAGGAATTGACGCCAAGTCCTACTCAGGGCAGATGGCAACCGAGGAGCGGCAAGAACGGGAAACGGCACTGCTCGACAACCGGGTGAAGGCATTGGTGGCCACGGTCGCTCTGGGGATGGGCTTCGACAAGCCGGACGTGGGCTTCGTCATCCACTATCAGGCACCTGGTTCGGTTGTAGCCTACTATCAGCAGGTTGGTCGTGCCGGCCGGGGCCTGGAAGCAGCGCGCGGAGTCCTTCTCAGTGGCGAAGAGGAGACCGACATCACCGGCCACTTCATCAAGACGGCGTTTCCCACACCGGGGGAGGTAAAGCAGGTGACCGCTGCTCTGGAGGAGGCGCCCGACGGTCTCTCCGTTGCACAGCTGCTTCGACGCGTTAACCTCACCAGCGGACGCATCCAGCGGGCAATTGACCTAATGTCGCTCGAGTCACCCGCACCGATTGTGAAGCTGGGTGCCAAGTGGCAACTCACTGCCGCCGTCTTGGGAAACTCTTTCTGGAGGCGGGCGGAGCGCTTGACCAGGCTGCGGCGAGAGGAACAGCGTCAAATGCAGGAATATGTGAGATTGGAGCGAGGGCACATGGACCTTCTGATCCAAGCCCTCGATGGTGATTCGGAAGACGTTGAGCCGCCAAGCCTGCCGGAGATTCCTGAAGACGTCGTCCCGCAGGTCGAGTACGCGGCATTGGACTTCCTGCGCAGGCTGGATCTCCCGATCGAGCCGCGCCGGCGGTGGCCAAGTCTGGGCGGGCTGCAGCGCTACGGAGTACAAGGCACCATACCCGCGGAGCGCCGGGCAGAAACCGGAATGGCGCTTTGCCTGTGGGGAGATGGCGGATGGGGCCGGACGGTACGCGCCGGCAAGCAGCAGGATGGCCGATTCGCCGACGAGCTTGTCCACGCCTGCGCTTTGCTGGCCGATCGCTGGAGGCCGGTGCCGAAGCCTCGCTGGGTGACATGTGTTCCATCGCTCCGGAACCCACACCTCGTGACGGACTTCGCCCGGCGGCTGGCGACCGTCCTCGGGCTGCCCTTCCTAATTGTTCTCGAGCAAACGATTCCTCGGGCTGAGCAGAAATCCATGGCCAACAGCGCACAGCAGGCGCGCAACATTGACGGCTCGCTCGCGATCACCCGAAGGCCCCTTTCCGCTCCAGTGCTGCTCGTGGACGACGTCGTCGGCTCGCGTTGGACCTTCACGGTCGCCGCCTGGCTGCTGCGGCAGCACGGCAGTGGGGAAGTCTGGCCGCTCGCACTCTCGACACTGGTGCGCAGCCAGTGAGAGGTCAACTGAGCCCTAACGCCCAAGCGATCCTTCTGTTGACCGCACCGCTCGTTGCGGGAAGGAACAGGCGCCCCGCCAAACCCCTGAGCTGGCGCGATTACGGAAGGGTCGCCCGAACACTCTTGAAAATGGGAAGGCAGCCGGCCGACCTGCTGGAGCGCGACGGGTTCGAGGCGGTCAAACGGTCCATTCCCGCGGCGATGTCACAGCACTTGCAGCGCCTCCTTGGACGCGGCTTCCTGCTAGCGCAGGCCATGGAGCGCTGGCGAGCGCGTGCGATTTGGGTGGTCACGAGGGCGGACGATGAATATCCGCGCCGAATTAAGAAGCTCATGCGCGCGGCCACGCCGCCGGTCCTCTATGGGTGCGGAGAGCTGGGGATTCTGGATGGAGGCGCCCTGGCTGTGGTGGGGTCGCGCAGAGTGTCCGAGGACCTCGTCCGTTACACAGAAAGCGTTGGAAGCTTGGCAGCCAATGGTGATCTGACCATCGTTTCGGGAGGTGCCCGGGGCGTCGATCAGGCCGCGATGCGGGGATCTCTGGAGGCGGGTGGAAGGGCAGTTGGAGTACTTGCCGACGGTCTGGACAGAGCGGCAGTGAGCCGGTATAACCGTGCACCGCTCATGGACGGGCGGCTCGTGGTGGTTTGTCCGTACGATCCTTCCGTCCGCTTCCTGCCCTGGAACGCGATGGGGCGCAACAAGCTCATCTACGCGCTGGCGGACGCGGCATTGGTCGTGAATTCCGACCACGGCAGGGGAGGCACTTGGGCGGGTGCAATTGAGCAACTGGACAAGCTCCGCTTTGGACCGGTGTACGTCCGGCGGAGCGGTGAGCCGTGCGCCGGGCTCGAAGCGCTCGCAAGGCGGGGCGCACGATCTTGGCCGGACCCACAGACGCCGGCGGACCTCCGCGAGGCTGTGTTGGGTGACCCTGCGCCGGTCCAAGAGCCTGCCGGGTCGCTCCAGCTGCGTCTCTTCGAACTGCAGGAAGCGGCCCAGGCCCCACCGACTACGAAGTGCGAGGCAGTGGTCACGCCCGATCCGGAAGGCGCCGTTTCCGTCGAGGACTCGCTTCCATCCACGAAAGCGGCATCACCGCTGGCCACCAAGGCGGGAAACCGCCTACTGCCGCAAATGGCCGGTGAAATGACCCGCGGAGAAATCCGCGTAGCCCTAGGCCTCAAGAATTGGGGGCATGTCAAAAAGCGGTACGTGGATCCGTGCTTGGATGAAGGCTGGATTGAGATGACCAATCGCCAGAAACCGAGGAGCCCTAAGCAGCGGTTTCGGCGCACTGTGGCTGGGAGAAGTCTTGCGGCCAGACTGAAAGATGTGTAGCAGGCACGTGCTCTCTTGTGCCCGAAAGTGCTGGGCACACACTCAATTGTCTTGAATTCAGGAAGCAGATTCGAGTCGATCTTCCGCGCACCGCGATCGGTAGGGTCGAGTGCTGCGCGTCAGGCGTGATTCCAGCTGGAGGCCAACTCCCTAAACTCGCGAGGTTGGCGAACTGGGGCAAGATTCCTGCCAAGCAAGCCGTGCCACTGGAAGTGGGCCGATCGCCGTTAGGAGGAAGCGGTTGGTCGATCGGTCTGTCCGTCTCCTGGCCAGTCGCCAGTTCGGGAGCGGCTTGACAGCGCCCGCCAGAAACATAGACAACTCAAGAGTTTCCTGCCGAGGGGCCCGTGCACTCCGGGGTCACGGTCGATGGGGCAAGTGGTCGAGAACAGGGCACGGCCCTAGGTCGATTGGGGCGAAGCTGGCCTCAGTTCTTGCACGGGGACGTGCGCGTCCACCACCTGCAAGATCAGGTCCAAGCGCTACCGGAAGCTCTGCCACCTCCCAAGCGGCGAGCGGCTGCTCTCTCCCTGTGCCTCCCCGATCCGAATGTTTCACGAAAACACCCTCCCTACTACCAGCACGGGTAGATCATCTCGGCTCTGTACCCCCGCTGGACAGGAACAGGGCATTCGGAAGCAGGGTGAGCTTCTCGGTCGCTCCAATATGCTCTCAATAGCATCAAAGAGACAGCGATGTGCCGATCGCACGGAGGGCACAACGATCAAGGCCGGAAGACTACGCTGGCTCTGGCCCCTCCGTTCTTGCGGACGATGTAGACCTCGAAGCGCACACCGAGTGGGACGCGCTTGTGGGGGTAGACGGTGAACCCGCCGCGAGGCGCAAACCAGATGAATTGCCAATAGCGGCTCTCTCCGCCGAACACGCCGTCCCGAACCTTGAACCAGTCGGGTTGCGATCGCGGATCCAACTCGTAGCCTTCAACAAAATTGTCGTTCCGCCATTCCGTGAAACGGTCTTGAAACCCTGCCCCCGCACCCGCGAATGCGAAGGCTCGCGCATTTCCCCATCGGCGCAGGAAATTTGCCAAGTAGAAGGTTTTTCGGTCCCGCCAGAAATTGTCGGGGCCGCGGTTGCGCGGATCGTAGCTGGTCTGGAAATCACCCTCGATTCTCCAATTGCCGACGAACGGAACTGTCACGCCTCCTCCGTAGCTCGTTCCTCGGTAGCTGCCACATCCCTCATCCTCGCTGTGGCACATCGAACCGATGTGGCCGAAGATTTCAACCTGTGCAGAGAGCGCTATCGGAAGGAATAAGAGCAGCCCGAGGCGAATCACTACCTCATATTGTGCATGGTCTTGGGACACGACAAGCCGTTTGCGGGAGTAGCTGCCCAACTATCCAGTCGGCATGGGTCTGAGCCGAATGATGGGCTGATAGATCGTTGCGACGTAGAACCTCGGCGGGAGAGGCTTGAAGTGGGAACAAGATCGCATTCAGGGGGGCCGTGAGGCCTCGACCTCTGTGAGCAGGGTGTCCGGCCCTTGCAGCAGCGCCTGGACCCGATTCGCTTCTCGCATACTTGCCGTCGACAACACACTGTGCTGTGTCGCAAAGTCCTGTGCCCCCTGCTGCGAGGGGGACGCTCCCGAGATCGTCGGAGTTTCATCACGCGCAGGTCCCTCCCGGCCTGATTGTTCGGGAATGGCTCTTTGAGGTCTCTGACGAATCGCAGCGCCGCCTGCATGCGCCGCCGCAGGCACAAAGCTAGGTTGTGCCCCTTGCGCCTAGCCTTCGAGGTTCGCCACGGCACGAGCTTGTTTCTCAGAGGCGGCAAACTCTCTTGGTGCCTGATGACTGTCTCCAAGATCTGCTCGACGCGCCGTTTGATCAGCGCTGCCAGTGACTGGGAGATCTCGATTTCGCTCTCCCGAGCCAGGTGCGCCACTCTGTTGGTCCGTCGCAGCAACTGTTGCATCCAGTGCGCTCGGTCCTCGTTGTCGTGCTCCACCGGCGCTTCCAGTTCGCGCAGATGATGCGCATTGCAGACCATGTGCTTGACATCACGGAACTCGATCGTGAGAGACGACGCCCAGTGATCGTGCACCGCGATTCCCCGAAGCCCCTCCACCACGCTGCCCCAGCGCGCCTGGACCCGGTAGAACGTCAACTGGCGCCTTCTCAATACATGCAGCCGCTGCCCGCGGCCCTCGACGCGGAACCCTGTCTCGTCGATGTGGTTGACTTCGTCCGAGCCTGCCAGCAGGTCGTGCAACGTGCAACGTGCGCGGGAAGCCTTGGCGGCGTGCGGCCGCCTTGCGCGTCATCTATGCCAGCGGTGCCGTGCAGATGTGCACTCCGAAGAGGTCCTGCAAGACCTCCGCTAAGCACTTCTCGGGGAGGAAATGCGCGTTCTGTCGGTACATCGCAATGGCTCCGAGGCGCCGCTCATATCGCACCGGCCCCGTAAAGACCTTCAGGAGAATCTGCTCGCGTTAGCCCACGGCATCGATCCGTGCTTCCCCGCTGTCGCAAGGCTAGCTGGGCCGCTGCGCGAACCCTTCGGAGGGTGGCCCTGGGCTTGTCCAGGCCGTGCGAGTTGTCCGTGCCGATCGTTCTGAACTTCTGGGCGCAGATCGGCAATCTACACCTTCGGCTGGCGGCGCTCATCGTGGTCACCTCGGAAGTTGATTCCATGGCACACTCCGCACCGACACTAGTCTCGCCGGCGGTAAAGATAGTCGGCCTAGATAGCTACAGGCCCCCACCAGGCCTGGATGCGGGCCGCATTCCGGGTGTCGGCCTGTTGCAACTCGGCCTGTTCCGGCAGCGTAGTAGGGTTTATCATCTAATCGCTGGTGGGTCAGCAGCGGAGGCTGGCAGTGTTATGCGCCCGGCAATGGGGTCCGGGCCGCAGTGGGGGTACTGCCCATGGACCGCCAAGGAGGCACAAGCCTTCGCCCAACGGCGCTGCCGCCCAGCAGACACGGAGGTTAAGCATGCGACGCAAACTGACAATTATTCTTGTGCTCGGAGTCTTGGGGACCGCCCAACTGTTTGGGCAGGCGACTGGGCTGATCATCGGCACTGCGCAGGACGGCTCGGGAGCCGTCGTTCCAGGAGCGGCGGTCGAGGCGATCAACGAACGGACCGGTATTTCGCAGTCCGCGCAGACAGACCCGCAGGGCCGCTTCAATTTCGCGCGCATGCCAGTGGGGGACTACCGGGTTGAGGTGCGCAGCGACGGTTTCCGCACGTTCTCGTCCGGAACTTTCCGGCTTGACGCCGACCAGAGCCGCCAGATCACCGCAGTGCTTGAGGTTGGCCAAGTCACCGAGGTCGTGACTGTCGAGGGCTCAGTGGCCCAAGTGGAGACGTCCAACGCCACGCTGACCGAGATCATCGACGAGCGCAGGATCACCGAGCTGCCGCTGAACGGCCGCAACCCGATCCAGCTGATCATGCTCGTGCCCGGCGTGAACACCGGTCCCGGGGGCGTGATCTCCCAGTTCGGCGCATTCAGCGTCAACGGTGCGCGGGCCCAGTCGAATAACTACATGCTCGACGGGGGCGACAACAACGACCATCAGGGCGGTGCGCCGATGATCGTCCCCAATCCCGACTCACTCGAGGAGTTCAGCGTTCAGACGCAGAACTTCTCGGCAGAGCACGGCGGCGCCATGGGAGGCGTGATCAACGCCGTGACCAAGTCCGGGACCAACGAGTTCCACGGCAGCGCCTTCAACTTCCTGCGCAACGACAAGCTCGACGCCACCAGCTTTGACGCGAACCGTTCCGGCGCCCAGAAGGGCAAGCTGCGCCGCAACCAGTTCGGAGCCACGCTGGGCGGCCCCATCGTCCGCAATCGGGCCTTCTTCTTCTACGCCTACGAGGGGACGCGCACGCGCCAGGCGCAGGCGTTCTTACACAACGTGGCGACCGACATCGAGCGGCAGGCCGATTTCTCGATGACGCGAAACAAGCCCAACGATCCTGACACCGGCTCGCCATTCCCGAACCACACCATTCCGCAGTCCAGGTGGAACCACGTGGCGCCGAACTACCTCCAAGCGCTGATCCCCAATGCCAACTTCATCCAGACACGCGGCGACGGCACGGTGCTGGGGCGCATCAGCTTCAACCGGCCCGACAATCCCGACCGTGACCAACACATCGTGCGCGTGGATCAGCAGATCACGTCCAAGCAGCGCGGCACGTTTCGCATGTTTCGCAACGTCGATGACCGCTTCCGTGCCGCCAATGTCCCGACGCTGACGCAGAATGAGGGCTTCAAGAACTGGAACCTGCAGGGCTCCCACACGTGGACGGTCACTCCAACATTCCTCGCTGTCGGACGCTTCACTTGGAATCAGGTCGACCAGCTCCGCGGCGGCAATCCGATCATGTTCGACGGCCAGATCGCCACCTACGAGACGCTCGGCGTCAACGCGGTGCGAGCGGCCCCTTTCAGCCCGGAGGAGCAGGCTGTCACCTGGCGCGGCCGCGTCGCGGGCTACTGGAACTTAGGGCAAGTCAACGTGCTCAATACAGACAGGCAGACGTACCATGCGGTCTATGACCTGCTCTGGACGCGGGGCGGGCACATGATCAAGTTCGGCGGCGACTACCGCTGGTCCAAGAGCGACCGCCTCACCAACAACCGGGTCGATCCGCAGTTCACGTTCAACGGCAACCGCACCAACAACGCCCTCGGGGACTTCTACCTAGGCTTTCCGTCAAGGTTTGTCATGGGCTCGTTGCGCATCAACCGCATACGCAATCTCGGCTCGAACCTCTATGTTCAGGATGACTGGAAGGTCCTGCCGAACCTCACCGTGAGCATGGGCCTCAGGTGGGAGCCGTACCATCAGTTCTACTCGGCCGACGACGAACTGTCGGTCTTCGCGCCGGGCCAGCAGTCTGCCTCCTTTCCGCAGGCGCCTCCCGGCTTGCTGTACGCCAGCGATCCCGGCATCCCCAGGGGCGGGGCTCCCCGCGACCTGAACAACTTCGCGCCGCGCATCGGCTTCGCTTGGCAGCCCAGCGCCAGTGCCAAGACCGCGATTCGGGCCGGCTACGGGCTCTTCTACGACATGCCCGTTTTCCACTCCCTCAGCCAGTTCGTGAACAACCCCCCGTTCTCGATGCAGTTCGACCGCAGGCAGGCTGACCTGAATGGCTCCGGCGCCACGTTCGACGAGCCGTTCCGGGGCCGGGTCAACCCATTCCCGTTCAGCCCCCCGAGGACCGATCAGGAGCGGACGGCCTTCCAGTTCGTCACGCCGATCCTCTTCGGCCGGAGCGTCAGCCCCAACCTAGTCGCCGGCTACAACCAGCAATGGAACCTCAACATCCAGCGCGAGCTGCCCTACCGGATCCTCGTGACCGGCGCCTACATCGGTTCGAAGGCTTCGAACCTGCCGCTAGTGCTCGATGTCAACGTCCGTCCGGCAAGGAGCAGCGGCCGTCCTAACGTGAGGCCGCACTCGGACTTCACGGCGATCCGCGAGTACCAGTCCGTGGCCTACAGCAGCTACAACGCATTCCAGTTCACGCTCAACAAGCGGATGAGCGACGGTTTCACGGTGCTGACGCACTACACATGGTCCAAGACGATCGACCTATACGCCACCAACGACCAGTTCAATCCCCAGAACATCGAGGACTTGGATGCGGAGAAGGCGCTGGCCAACTTCCACAGGGGCCACCGCTTGGTTGCCTCGTTCGTCTGGGACATTCCCTCGCCCATCAAGAGCGGAGCGGGCAGGGCGATCCTCGGGGGGTGGCAGATCAACGGCATCTACTCCATCCAGAGCGGCGATCCGATCAACATCTTCCACGGCCGGGACATCGCGGGGACCACCATCGGGGGCGGCCAGCGGCCGAATCTGGTGGGCGATCCCCTTTCCGGGGTCAACCGCAGCCGGGCCAACATTCTGGCCGGCGGGACTTGGTTCAACCCGGACGCCTACGAGATGCCAGCAAGGGGATACTTCGGCAATCTCGGGCGCAACACGATGATCAGCCCCGGCGACTGGAATCTGGACTTGGGCATCTTCAAGAATTTCAACATCACCGAGAACATGAAGCTGCAGTACCGGTGGGAGATGTTCAACTCCTTGAACCACGCGAACCTGACGAATCCGGTTGGCCGGATCACCAGCGGAACGGTGGGCGAGATCCTCAGCCTGACCGGCCCCAGGATCATGCAGATGGGGCTGAGGCTCGAGTTCTAAGGCAAGCACCGGCGGGGGCCGGTTGGCGGGGCCCCCCCCCCCCCAGGAGTGGGCAGGCCCCGGGGAGAATATACCGGGCGGGGGGGGCGGCGGGGGGGAGTTCGAAACGGCGGGCGCCC
>JAPPMC010000025.1:0-27652 GCA_028819235.1 Bryobacterales bacterium | reverse complement strand
ACAAACCCCCACCCCCCACACCCTTGGTGTTTTTTTGGGGGGTTTTTTTTTTTTTTTTTATTTTTTTTTTTGCCCCCCCCCCCGCGGGGGGGCCCCGCCGCCCCCCCCCCCCCCCGACACCCTGCTGTCAGCAGGACCGGGGAAGATTCTCCGGGCCTCGTGCTCCGGCGGTGAGACTTCCTAACGGTCGAGCGCCGCTCGGCGCTCGGCGATGGCGCCGTCGATCAACTCCCGAATCCCGTCGCGTTCCGCATCCCTTACCGACCGGACCTTGACGTGACGCATCTTCTTACCTGTCCCTTCCAGCAGGCGCTGGCGGTCATCCAGGGTTGCGCCCCGGAAGAACCCGAGGATTACCCACGCTCGGTGAGGCATCACGTACGCGTACCCGTCGATCATTTTCCTAGGCCCCAAGCCATAGGTCGCTGCCCGGTCGCCAAGGCGCACCACCTCGCGGGCGTCCGGGTCTGTCTCGAGGATTATCGAGCGGAGACGTGCCATGATCGGCCTCATCGGGCCGCTGGCGAGTTCCATCAGGTTGTCAAACGTCCCGAGCTTGGCCTTGGACATGTTGTTAACGATACCGACTGACGGTGTGTTCGGCCGTGCCGCGCTTGCGGGCAGTGTGGGCGTTTCTTGCCTGCAAGGGCCACAGCTCGGTGGCTGGTGCGCCGCGCCATGGCGGTGAACCAGAAACGCTTTGGGGCTTCGGCACAGCGACGCCCAAGAACGACTGACGAGGCAACACGCTCTTCTAGACCCGTCAGCGGCAATGTGCCGGTACCCTAAGGCGCTATGGGATCTGTCGTCGAGCCCGATTCAGGGTGACCGGACCCGCAGGTTACGGTCTAGTTCCACGACCGCAGCACCAAGCCCGCTACCGACCCGCCGTGTGTACCGGACATCCGAGATCGACACCCGATACCCATCCGCTCTTTCCTCGACCCGATAGGCAGGGAACCGGCTCCACGTGGCAAGGCCCTTTACATGCGGCGCAGCCAGCGCGGCACGGGTGACTGCGCCTTCGGGGCCGCGTTCGATCGACGGATGGGTGACGCGAATGGTCTCCCCTCCCAACCAGTTCACCTCTAGAAAGTGGTAGCGCCCGTCCGCAGCGACCAGGATGTCACGACGAAACGGGTTGCCAGGCGCAGGGCTTGCCATGATCTCCTCCGCTGCGATGTGGCGTTTGGCCAGCCATCCCCCGGCCTGACGCACGGCTAGTTCGGAGAGGCCGACCATGAGCGCAACATACCCGAAGCTTGCCATCAGGCATGTGTTCGCCAGACGGGGAACCTCGTGGTGACAAGACTTGTTGAGCCGCAGCCAGACAATCGCGGCCACTCCGCAGCCCCACAACCCCCGGATCGTCAACGGAGCGGCATCGGAACCTGAGACTAGCAGCGTGGTCAGGACGCCCAGTACGACCCAAACTGCTGCCCCGATCGTTGAGGCGCTGAATGCGAGCACGGTAGACGTGCCGAGCACTAACCAAATCCACGGGTCGATGATGAACAGCGCGTCACCATAGAACCACGTCCCATCGAATGGCATCAGAAAGCGAACGCCGTAGGTATTCAGCCAGTCGAGAAGCGGATGCGACACGACAGCCAACATGCTCAGCCCCAGCAGAGGGCCTGCCCTCGCCTTAGGCCGCTTGCCACGAACGTGCGATGCGACTCGATCCACGAACAGCAGCAGTAGAGTCAGTGCGATGGGAAGGACCACCATGGCAAGCACGCCGTGCGTCCATCCGCGCCTGAACCACAACGATAGGTCGCGGTCGATGAACATAGTGACGGCATCGACGTCGGGCGCGTTGGCGCCCAAGATAAGGGCCGGAACGGCTAGGGAGGTTGAGTCCTTGAGCCGCGTCGCAGCCAAGGAGGCTCCCACTAGAGTGTGCGCCAAAGGGTCCATCGACCGTGGAACAAGCACGTTTGACTGCGCCGCCGGTTGCGGCTGACGTGCAACATCTCAGAATACCGACCGCGTGTAGAGTCTGGCCCGTTCTTGCGGATCAAGTACCTGAGCGCCGAAAGCACTCTGCGTACCGCTCTACGCCAGAGGCTACTTCCGTCGGAACCCGTTCGCGACGGTAGGGCGCAATCCCGCATGGCTCCATGCCGGACTGCTTGCCCTACCCGTTGCGCCTCCCGAATAGGCCCTCCGAAACGGAGCGAGGCCTGAGACGATCAACAACCGTGTCAGCGATATCGGAATGAACTTTCCCAAGTTGCTTCACGAAGTTGAAGACAGTCTTCCGTAGCTCCTTGACCTTGGTCTCCAACCCGGCAGTTCGCTGGTCAGTCACGGCCACGGCATTTCTCAGCTGGCGCAGCCCGGTATCGACGCGCTCGGATAGTTTGTTGACCATCTTCTCCATCGAAGCGGTTCGTTGGTCGGCCGCAGCCACAGCTCGGCTCACTTCGATCAGGCCGGAATTGACGCGCTCGGCTAGGTTCTTTAGATTACTCTCGATGCGAGCCGTTCGCTGGTCGAGCGTTTCGAATACGCTGACTTCGGCCATGTGCGCTAGCTGCTTGGCCTCGATCCGGGCGGTTCGCTGGTCGAGGGTTGCAAAGCTCGAACTAAGGGCAGCATCGTCCAGCACTTTAATCGTCTTCCGAAGCGCTGATACGGCCTCGTCGAATGCTGTCGTTGCACGCTTGGTCTCCTTGGCGAGTTCTGCGATCTCCGCAACTGCCTTGTGGAGCCCTCCGTCGGCCGACTTGAGCGAGTCTTGGATTGACCGTTGTCGCTCTAGCGCACGAACGACTGCTGCGGCGCGCTGTTCCGTCTTCCGGAGTCGGCTTGCGACTTCGGCCATTAGAGTCTGGTCGCTTTGAATGCTGGCTTCACCCATTGTCGGTATGTCCTAGATGAATTCTCGCGGCGTCTCGGCTGCGATGTGCCATCGCACACGAATTCAGAGTGTGGACCGTCGCTTTCGCAACACCCTCCAAGCTTTGCAGCAGTTGATCCAAGGAATACGCTTGGAGTATAGCCTGAGTCTCGGGATTCCTGCTTCGAGTCCCAAGAGTGACCGCAATTGTCACTGCGAAGGGATGCTTGGGGTTACTCGATACATCGAGGAGGGCCATTACAAGTGCCGGCTCAAGCTGGGCCGTCCCCGCAGCCGATTCCGCGTCTGGACCAAAGTGCCGCATTAGGGACGAGTCGAACAACCCGTTCACCACGTCTTCGATGTGATCTGTTGTGATGTCGTACTTTTCAATGCCGACGGTGATTGCCCGGGCAATGCTCGTCGACGCCGCGTTCCAGTAATAGTCCGAACACATTGTCTCAACAATCCCTCGGGTTAGCAGTAACCCCGGGTGGTCCGGGGAAGACTCAAGCGCCCGAATGCACAGCCCCCGGAACCCACCTGCTTCGATCGCGTTCCCGACCTTCTCAGCAATGTCGATCCATTCTTGGAGATCAACTTCCTCACGTTGCAAGAGGTCGTCGAGTTTTTCGAAACCAACCCCTTCCTGAAGGTAGTCTAGCAGTCGCTTCCGAATGCCAAAATCAGACTTTGCCTGGCGTGCGAGCAAAATCGCTTCTTGTATCGCCCGCCGTCGTGCGCGCTCGATCTCATCGTAGGTGAACTCGATGAAGACAGTGGCCAGGCCGATAAGGACCTGACTCCCCTCCTTGGCGTCAATGCTGTCGATCCTCCGCCGGATCGACCTGAGCTTCCCCGGAGCAACGTACCGTACATAGTCTAGGATCTGAGTCCGTATCCGAGTGAACTCGAACTGGTTCATAGTAATTTCGAACACTCTCGAACCAAAGTCCACTGTGTAGTCTCGGACAAAGCCGATCTTGTAAAGGCGATAAATTGCCTTTTCTAGCGGTTCTCTTTCGGCTCCAAAGGGAAGTCTAATCGGGACCTCAGACGGTTTGTCGAAGATACTCTCAATCAGATACCCTATGCTTGCAGTCTCTCTGTCTGTTCCATTGAATCCATTCAGATGAAAAAAAAGCGCCCGAGTAATGTCATCCCTAGAACTCAAATTGCGTGATGCCTCGAGGTGCATTTGTCGAAGGCTCTCAAGTTCTAGATCGGGGTCTAGCAGCCGATCTGATCGGATTTTGCTCAATTCTGCTAGTATGATTGTTGAGTACGCTTCCATTCGATCACGACCCGCCCGTCCAGCCTCTTGGTAGAACTGTTCCAGAGAACTTGGTACTCCGTAGTGTATGGTGTAGCGAATGTTTGGCTTATCGATCCCCATTCCATACGCTTTTGTGGCAACCAGAATCGGCATCTCGTTCTTCTTGAAATCACGAGCGTTCTGGTGCTTCTGTTTGGTCCAATTCGGATTCGCATCACTTGCGGGGTCTTTTCCGGAGTAACATGTCACCTCTGCTGGGGTGGCCTTCCTGACGTGGTCTAGAACATCCATAATACCCGTCGGACCCCGAACTGTGGGAACGAAAACGATTCCAGAATTTGTTTTTCTGCCACGAGGCTTATAGTATTCTGTCGTAGGCAGTCCACACACCATTGGCAACCGTTGCAACTCTGATCGCAACTTAGCCGCAGCATAATTGGGAGTTGTACGGATGATCCGAAACTTAATTTCCTTGCGGTCAAACGACTCGGGTCGGATAAGTGCATCTGAGTTATTTCTGTCGATTTCAAGGTCACGGATCATGTCCCTGAGAACTGCCCGCGAGGCCGTACCAGTTAGCGCGAGAAGTGTTGGCGAGACGCTGTCTTCCGAAGACCTAAAGCTTCTGAGTGAGTTCGCAAGACTTAGGTACGCTGGGCGAAAGTCGTGGCCCCACTCCGACACACAGTGGGCTTCGTCAATCACTGCCAAGTTGACAGGATACTTCTCTGTCAAGCCCTGAATGGCATCACGAAACCGGGGAGACTGCAAGCGTTCTGGTGATAAGAACACAAACTGGAACTGCCCCTGCTCGACGAGCCCGATCTTGCGCTCTTGATGGACCCGGGCTTCAAGAAAGATTGCGACTGTCTTGTCGATACCGTAGGACTCGAGGCCTTCCAACTGGTCTTCCATAAGAGCTACCAAGGGATCGACCACGATTGTTACGCCGGGTATGAGAAGCCCTGCGAGCTGGTAGATGATACTCTTTCCCCCGCCGGTTGGTAGAAGGACGATTGAGTCGATTTTCCTGAGCACGTTCAGCAGCGCTCTACCCTGACCCTCAAGGAAGTCGCGCTTGCGAAAGACGTGGCGGAGGAACAAACGAAGGGCCCGATGGATAGGTCCACCGGTCCGGTAGTTGTTCGTGTTGGCTTGACGGTGGCCCTTCCCGGGCAGTTTCGGTCGAGACGCAAGAGTGACGGGCAAGTGGGTCGACCGAATTATGCAGTCTGGATCGCCGTCACTGTGAGTATTGTGAAAGGGTCCGCACGAGGTCTCAACGGCGATTGTCAGGTCGTCGCTCGACTCAGCAACACCATTTTCCTGCGACGGCCCCTCGGACTCAGACCCAGAGATGGACCAGCTCCAAGTGTTGCCGTCATCCAGAGCAACTGAACAGCGGGAAGGCGACGACCGGGCGCCATAGATCACATCGATCGTCTTGAGCATCTCAAGCAAGTCAACCACTCCAGCAGCTGACGGCGAGCGAGCACCTTTGAGCCTTATTTGCCAAGGCCGCAAGGGCCGCAGCCAGCCGCGGAATAGCGCTCCCGCGACAGCGAACTGAACCTTGGCGGCGGTAGCGCAGTCCATCGCAAGTGCGCCATGACGTTGCTGGCTCCTCGGAGGTCCGCGATCTGCGAAGAGGTAGGACAGCCTTCTGCTAACGTTTTCCAGTCCAGGACCGGATCCGACGCTCAATTCTGTTGTGGAGATCCGGACGACATCAATGCCGACAGACCGAAGCAAGCGGTCTCGTTCCTCGTCCACCCTCGCGGCGTCGCGGTGTTGCGGACCATCAATCTCGATAGCAAGAGGTGCTTTGGCGAGCGGGTGACAAAACAGGAAGTCAATCCGCCGAGCGTCCTTCCCTGACCGCTGGCGAGACTGGAGAAGTGGTCCGAGGGGTGCCTGCGGAATGAACCAGTGACCAGCGGTCGGTCCAAGGTGTTCAGGAACCCACTTGTTCAGGAAGTTGGCCTCGGCCTCGCTGCCCATCAACGGAACTAGACGTTGGGTCCTGTAGTTGAGTGCTTCATCAAGCGCGAAGCTGTCTCGCTGGACCGCTGTTGCCAGTACCGCAGCTGGGTCAGCAAACATGGTGGATTCCCAGCCGACTTCGGATTCATCGGCACCGAGTTCGGCTACAGAGTTAAACGGTCCGTGCACCCGAAGCGCCTCGCGTTCAATGCCGAGCGTTGGCAACGGCGTTCGACCACGAGTCAAGATCTTATCGATCACGCTTGCAGCGAAGCGCGCCGAACCCGAGCTTTCCCCACTGCTTCGGTCCCGCCTAAGGAGGAAGACAGTCTGAGAGACGCACTTGCTCAGGGCTTCACGTGCGGCAAGGGCATTGCCCGTCCCTGTAAACTGTGATTGACTGACCGCGTGCGAGTCATGACCGTTCGTACCTTCAAATAGGCTCTCTCGCAAAGTCCCCGGAATTGCCCCGACTGTCACGTACTCAGCGAAGTGGGCGTTGCGATCGCCATATTCCTGCCAATCGACAGGGATTGGAGCCAACCCCCGTCGGGGAGCAGGATGCAATTGATCGTCCCTGGGAACATCGATTGTGGGTGGCGGGTCGGGCGGCGCCACAGGGCCACTAGGGTCATGCTCGTCGCTGTTACCATTGGCCCAGTGCCACCGGACGCTGTGGCGGGCGACCAATTGGTCTAGCTCTTGCCACAAGTCACGGTGCTTGACTTCCTTGCCCTTGGCAGTAACCCAGCCATTTCGTTTCCAGTTCTGAATCCAAGCGCTAATCCCCTTCTTCAGGTATTCAGACTTCGTCTCAACCGTCACCTCGCAGGGCGTCTTAAGGGCCTGGAGGCCACGAATGACGGCAGTTAATTCCATGCGACGCCTAGGTGTCCGAGGTTCTGATCCTTCCAGAGTTCTGGTACGTTCCCCGTAGCTAAGGGTTGCCGTCCATGTACCTTTTCCCCAATTGCCAACACAGGACCCCTTGGCAATCAGCTTGACCTTCTTCATTTGTCGCCCATTCACCCAGCTTCGGCAGCTTCGTGAGTCACGCTGGTTGCCTCGGCACTCAGACTCGGAGCGTTCGTTACCTGTGCTGAGGCAGGTCGCCTCCTGCTAGCGTGGTGTCTGGTTCTGAAGCCAATGCGACATCTGCGACAACTACAGCAGGGCCTGGCCGGTCGCCCGATTCGGTCATCACGAAGGTCTTTGGGTCCCTTGCACACTCAATTGACCGCACGCCAGCAGCGGCCGATTGCCTCCAGACGCCGCTAGTCTGCTGCGAATGTTCGCTGGTCGTCCGGAACGTCGAGGCCGTGTCCGTCGAGGCGGTAGTGTGCCGCCAGCACGTCCCGACCGAAGTCCCCGGCGAATTCGCGCCAGACCGAGTGGCTGTGATTGTTGCGGTTCTGCGTGTTGTCGTACTCGATCAGGAACTTCGGCGACTGGATCCGGTAGTAGTCACCGCCGCCCGGCTCGACCGACCCTGCCCAAGCAAAGTACAGATCGTCCTTGTCTGTGTCCCTCACCATCTTCTGGCGCACGTCCGCCTGTTCGTCCGGAAGCGAGACGGTGTACTGGTCTGCAGCCTCTAGGAGCATGGCGTACTGCTCCTCGCTGAGCTGGGATGCCTTGACACCCTTGGGGCTGCCTTCGAGCTTCGCGCGGGTGTCCGCGGAGGTCAGGATGTCTCTGTAGGCCGTGTCGCTGACCAGCGCCTGCTTCTGAAGGTCCGGTCCGAGCGCTTTCATCAACTTGCGGGCAGTGTCCTCGCGCCCGCCCAAAGGCCGAACCCCCTTGCGCGGACCATCCCGCACTTCGTGAGGGTTGGCCCCCAAGAACGTGGGAGATGTCGAGACCAGCTTCCCGTCCCTCATCAGGAAGTGCAGCGATATGTGGTGGCCTTCGAGCCGCCATGCCCAGTCCCCCTCCATGGACGGCTCTCCAAAGACGCTGAAGTGGTACAGGTTGACGTCACGCCTTCCCACCGTGTCGTTCTCCTGAATCCGGAGCACCTCTTCGAGGCTCATGATGGTCTTGGCAGTGACGAATCCCGCCCTTGACAGCGATGCCGCCAGCAGGGCGTCGGCCAGCGATCGCTGTTCGGCGTTCATGTCGTTGTAGGTGAGCCCGTTGCGCCGATACCCGCGCTGCGTCACGAAGTTGTTGTCCGGCACGAAGTGCCACACCTCGTAGTCAGGGTTCTCAAGCTTGTATTGCGCCGTAGTGGCCTGGTTCCCGTTCAGGGACGCCAGCCAAGCCTTCGCTGTCGAGACCATAAGGTCCTCGGTCGTCATTTGATAGGCGGCGGCCCCGAAGACGAGGCAGATGGCGGCAAGTGACAGGCGGATACAGGTGGAACGGCGCATGGGGCGACTCCTTGGGAACTTGGGATTGCGCCGCGCCCGCGCGGACCGGCGCACGGCGGACATTATAGCCGGGGAACTGCAGGCCATGGACCAATTCGGCCCGCCGACCGCAAGCGCCATGTGGAATCATCAAGTGGGGGGCGAGGCTAGGCCGGCGCGCGACACTGAGCCACTTACTTTGCCCGCGCCGGTGCGTGGCGATGGCACGTGCCGGCTGGGCCCGTAACGACGCAGGGCGGCAGGCTTAGCTGGCGATGGGATGACTGCCGGACTCAGGCCGCTGCGGTTGCCAGAGACGCTCAGGCCAATGCTTGACAGCACCCGCCGCCTGCTAGCCCACTTTGTTCGCGAGCAAGACGTTCTCCTAGGCGGCGGCACAGCCTTGGCGTCCCGTTGGCGGCACCGCAAGAGTGTCGATATTGACCTGTTTGTGGATCCCAGCACGTACCGTCGGAACATCCTTGCCCGTAGCGAGGAGTGCTTGGACCGGCTGAGGCAGCTCGGCTTCTTACGGTTGGCGGCCGTCGGGGAGGAAGGTATCGGGCTGCAGCACGGCGGCGGCAAGGTCGACATCGTCGCCTGTTTCCCGGTCACCGGCCATGATCGTTCCCGGGATGTGGTTGCCGGAACAGGGATCGCGGTCGAGACGAACGCGGAGATTCTGGCGAAGAAGCTCCACCGGCGCATTCTTGGTCACGGCCGGATCCTCCCCCGTGACCTGTACGACCTAGCCTACGCCAGGCGCTTCGAGCCAGAAGCCTTGGAGGCGGCTTGGGACGCCAGGCGCGTTGCTGATCCAGATGTCCTGGTAGCCGCCCTCGGCAGCTTCAGCCCCGGCTGGATGGACCGGCACGAAGAGAGGGTCGAGGGAGCGCGTTACCCCGAACTTCTGTCCGAGGCAGTCGACGGCTTGCTCTCAGACGCCTTGGCTCGCTTTGCCGGACGACGGGCCCGCAGGGGAGCCTAGCGCAAGTGCCCATAGACTTCGATGCCGTCCGCGAGGCCTACTTCGGCCCGCCTCTGGCCAGCCCGCCCGACCACCTCCCGACCACGGAGGAGCTGCTGGCGGAGCGCGAGCGAATTCGAATGAGATGCACGTTGGACCTCGGCCTCGACCCGGTCGCCGAAGGCGTCGGGGAGCATGGTTCCTTGATAGGAGGATTGGGCAAGCCTCTCACGATCGTCGGTCGGCCCGCCGGCCGACTCCTCCGTGTGGAGCCGATGCCTCTGGAATGGTTCGACTATCCGCAAGCGAGACAGGCTTGGCACGGACCCGTCAAGGACGAGGCTGAGTTTCTGGCCGGCCTGATCTGCCGGCACCTGGCGGGCTTTGCCGGGCGGCCCACACCCCCAGAGCTCGCCGTTTGGCTCCGGTCCTCCGACCAATCCCGGCGAAAGCGCGCCGCCCTCTACAACATCTTCGAGACGATCCGGCCCTCTGAGCGCCCGCAGCTACTCAGCAAGGCGCACTTGTCCGTGTACGAAGTTGCGCGGGCGGTCCACCTCTCCGGGTCCCGTGCTCCGGGGACGGTCCGCTGGCTGCACCAGTTCGCCCTAGAACCCCCCACAGGCCCGGCCCGACGCGTCCGCTAGGCCTGAGAGGGAGACGCTGAGTGTCCTGTGCTGGGCAAGGCCCCCAAGGTCCGCAGCACTATTAACCTTCCGACCGGCGGGTATAGTAGCCCACCATGAGCATTGCGAGCCAATGGAAGGGTTTGCTGGACAGGCGCGACGTCTTGATTCTGGACACTGAGACTACCGGGGTCGGAAAGCGATCCGAGGTGCTGGACATTGCTCTGATCAACACCTGCGGGCAAGTGGTCTACTCCGACCCTGTCCTGCCTCAAGGCCGGATCCCGGGGTCGGCGAGTGCCGTTCACGGACTGACTCGGGCACGCCTGCGCGCCATGAGCGCGGAACCCTGGGCGGAGCACCATGCTGCCGTCGAGCGATGTCTGACTGGTGGGCGCGTGCTGCTGGCCTACAACCTAGACTTCGATCTGAGGCTGTTGGACCAGACCGCGGAGCGTCACGGTTTCGGAAATTTCCACCTGCCTACCGCCACTAGGCTGCGCTGCCTCATGCTGGACTATGCCGGGTGGCGCGGTGTTCCTCACCCGTGGCGCAAGGGTGAGTGGAAGTGGCACAGACTGACTGAGGCAGCGGGCTACGAGGGAGTTGCGAGCGTCCAATCGCATCGTGCGCTGGATGATGCCAACCTGACGTTGGCTGTTATGAGGGCCGTTGCGGCGAAAGGACGTGGCGTGCACGGATGGCCAAGTCGTCGGAGGTGGCGCCTGGCCAGGTGACCTCCGATCCCACCACTCGGGATTCAGGCGAAGCTGGGGTCCAACAGTCGGCGCCGCGTCCATCTTGGCCTCGCCGTGCAGGTTGAGGTGGCCAGGACAAGGTTCTGCGGATCCCGGCGACACCTACTCACAGGGCGGCGTTCAACATCCGTTCCGCCGGTTCTCGCGCTCCGCTGGCAGCACGAGTTCGCGCTGGATCCCGCGATAGACCCCTCGCCCAGTGAGCGCTAGGACGGCATTGCAGAGTTCTGGAATCCGTGCTGAGGTTGACAGCCATCGGGCTGCCGCGCTATATCAGGGAATGGCAAGCCTGAGCAGGGCGCTGCCAAACTAACCTTTGCGCCACTCGGCGCGTCCAAACTGATTCCCGGCCCCGTTGAGGGGCCCTGAATCCCAGAGCCCTATGATCCGAGTCGAAGGCGTCACCAAGCGCTACGGTCCCACGACGGCCGTGGACAACATCAGCTTCGAGGTGGAGCGCGGCGAGATCGTCGGCTTTCTGGGCCCCAATGGCGCCGGCAAGACCACGACGATGCGGATCCTGACGGGATTCCTGCCGCCCACCCGAGGCGCTGCCAGCGTGGCCGGCTTCGATGTGGCAACCCAGCCGATCGAGGCCAAGAGCCGCATCGGCTACCTGCCCGAGAGCCCGCCGCTATACCCGGAGATGAGCGTCATCGACTATCTCAGGTTCGTCGCGTCAATCAAGCACATTCCCCGCAAGGAGATCCCCAAGCGGATCGACGCCGTCCTAGAACGGACCTCGACCACCGACGTGCGCGAAAGGCTCCTCGGCAAGCTCTCCAAGGGCTACCGCCAGAGGATCGGCCTGGCCCAAGCCTTGATCCACGCGCCGGAGGTGCTGATCTTTGACGAGCCCACGTCCGGATTGGATCCCAAGCAGATCATCGAGGTCCGGGAGCTCATCCGCTCGCTGGCCGGCGAGCACACCATCCTGCTGAGCACCCACATCCTGCCCGAGGTGGCCAGCACCTGCGGCAGGGTCATAATCATCAACGAGGGCCGCATCGAGGCCAGCGATTCGCTCGACAACCTGACCGCTCGCCTGGAGGGCGCCACAGCCCTGCTGCTGGACGTCGAGGGGCCGCCGGAGGAGGTGCGGCGCGCACTGGAGCTGGACCTTGCGGTGCGCAGCGTCGCGGAGGAGTCTGGCAAGGGCGCCCGGACAGCCTGGCGGGTCGAGGTCGACAAGGACGACCGCGTCGCGCGCCGGTTGGCGGCCGTGGTCGTGAACTCTGGGTGGGGCCTGTACGGCATGCGCTCGCTTGGCATGAGCCTCGAGGACATCTTCCTGCAGCTGACCAGCCAGGAGGAGCAGGCCACCGGCGGCGAGGGCGGGGAGGCTGGCGAGGGGCCGGAAGCGAATGACGCTCCCGCGGCAGACACCGCCGACGGGCAGGAGGGCGACGACCGATGAGGGACACCCTGACCATCGCGATGCGCGAGTTCTCGGTCTACTTCACATCCCCCATCGCGTACATCGTGCTAGCGATGTTCGCGCTCATCTTCGGGTACTTCTTCACCGCCGGGCTGGCGTTCTTCATGGACTACAGCATGCAGGCCCAAGGAAGCCCGGGAGCGCCCCCGATGAACGTGAATCAGTTCGTCATCGAGCCATCCCTCGGAAACATGAGCATCGTGCTCCTGTTCTTGGTGCCGATGATCACCATGCGTCTGTTCGCCGAGGAGAACCGCAGCGGGACTATAGAACTTCTGCTGACGTCCCCCCTGCACGACTACCAGATCATCCTCGGAAAGTGGCTGGGAGCCCTCATGCTGTACGGCTGCATGCTGTTGGTCGCGGCGGTGAACCTCTCCGTGCTGTTCCTTTACACGACGCCCGAATGGAAGCCTTTGCTGGTGGCGTTGCTTGGCTTGGCGCTGATGGGGGCGACCATGATCGCCTTGGGCACGTTCCTGTCGACTCTGACGCGCAATCAGATCGTCGCCGGAGCGCTCACGTTCGGAGTCCTGCTCCTCTTGTGGGTGCTCAACTGGGTGAGCTCGTTCGAGACCTCGACGATTGGCCGGCTGTGTGAGTACCTCGCCATCTCGCCGCACTTCGAGCAGTTCTCGCGCGGAGTCATCGAACTCAAGGATCTTGTTTATTACCTCAGCGGGACGGCGCTCGGCCTGTTCCTGAGCAAGCGCTCGCTCGAGTCGCTCCGTTGGAAGGCGTAGGACCCATGCAGGACAACAGCGCAGAACCGAACACGCGGTGGCACGCCAGGTTGGCCCGGAAGCTGCAGTCCCGGCAGTTCCGGTCGGGAGGCTACGCGGCGAGTTACGTCCTTGTGTTCGCAGCGATTCTCGTGGCCGCGAACTGGCTGGCCGTCCAGTACAACGAGACCTACGACTCTACCGGCCAGAAGCTGTATAGCCTGTCGGACCAGACCCATAGGATCCTCGACAATCTGGACCGCGACGTCACGGTCATGTACTTCGACCGCACGTCGCAGTTCGAAGGCGCGCAGGATTTGCTGCGCCGTTACGAGAATGCCTCCAGCAGGGTCGCCGTGGAGTACGTCGACCCCGACGAGGACCCCATCAAGACCGAGGCCATGAACGTCCGCTCCTACGGCACGGTGATGCTGATGATCGGTGGGGTGCGCCATGAGGCCACGTCCCTTACGGAGCAGGACATCACCAACGCGATCATCATGGCCCTCAAGGGCCAGGACCGGATCGCTTGCGTCGTGACGGGCCACGGGGAGATGGCGGGCGACGACAGGGAGCGCAACGGGCTCGCCGCCGCCGTCGAGCGCATGGAGGACGCGAACTACGAGCACCGGGACGTCAATCTGGCCTCGGGAGCAGTTCCGGAGGGCTGCACTATTCTCCTTGTCGCTGGTCCGGGAACCGCGTACTTCGAGCCTGAAGTGGCCGCGATCCGCTCCTTCGTCGAGGGTGGCGGGCGGCTGCTGCTGCTGCTGGGGGCCGTGTTGCCGGATGGGACCGGCCGGCGGGACGACACAAACCCAGAGCTCGTCGAGCTGGTCGCCGGTTGGGGGATCGACATCAGGAACGACGTCGTCATCGACGAGTCAGCAATCGGACAACTGTTCGGCGGCGGGCCCTTTGCGCCGCTCGTCTCCGACTACGGGTTCCACGCCATCGTAGAGCCGATGGAGAACATCGCTACCCTCTTCCCGCGGGCGCGCTCGGTCAGCGTCGCCGAGGGCCCGCCCGAGAGCTGGGAGGTGGACCAGCTGTTCGAGAGCTCCGACGCCAGCTTCTCTACAACTTCCCTCCAGGCCGAGGAGGGCGCCTACACGCTGGGTACAGAGTCCGCGCAGACGGACGGTCCGATCCCCCTTGCGGTCGCCGCGACCTACGACGTGCCGGACCCCGAGCCGGAGGCGTCCGGCCAAGATGCCGAAGGGGACGATGCTGTCGAGGACGAGGGCGATGTCGAGGAGGTTGCCGCCGACCCGGAGGAGGATCGCCAAGGCCGCGTGGTCGCCGTGGGATCGGCCGGCTTCGCCAGCAATTACGGGTTGGGGCTGGGCGGGAACGAGGATCTGCTGCTCAACATGCTCAACTGGCTGAGCTCCGACGAGGACCTGATCTCGATCCGCCCCAAGGACCCCGAGTCGACCCCGATCGAGATGACCGCAGCCGAGATGAGCAGGATCTGGTACGGGAGCCTGCTGCTGCTGCCGCTAGTGATCATCATCACGGGCGTGTGGACGTGGTGGGGTCGGCGATAGCACCATCAGGGGAGGCTCGGAAGCGACGCGGCAGGAAGCCATGAGACTGAATCCCCTCTTGATCGCCACGATCGTGCTGGCCCTGTTGGGCGGGCTCGTCTGGTACACGCGCGAGCACCCGCCGGAGAGCGATGATGCGGCCCCAAGCGTGGTGGACCTTGAGGAGGACCAGATCGCAGAGGTCACCGTGGAGCGGGAGGGCGAGGAGCCGATCACCCTTGTCCGCGGAGACGGCGACGGGGATTCCTGGGAATTCGGCGGTTCTATGGGGCTGCGCGCTGACGGTTCTTCCGTGGGGCTGCTGGTCTCCAGCCTGGCGTCTTTGAACGCGGAGCGCATCGTTTCCGAGAACGTCGTGGAATGGGGTCCGTACGGGCTTAGTGAGCCCTCGCTCTCGGTGGCCTTCAAGCACGAGGCCGGAAGCGGGAAGCTGCTGTTCGGCCGCGACACGCCGACAGGGTCTGGCGTCTTCGCCAGGCTTGAGGGCGATCCCCGGCTGTTCACCGTCTACAGCTACAACAAGACTTCGCTCGACAAGTCCGCCTTCGACCTCAGGGACAAGCGACTGCTGTCCTTGGACGAGGATTCCATCTCAAGCATCGCCGTGGAGACCCCGGGCCGGTCTCTGGCTTTCGAGCGAGTCGACGGTGAGTGGTCCATCGTCCGCCCGCTCCCGCTGCGGACCGATGACTTCAGCGCCGGTGACCTCGCGCGCGTGGTCCGGACCGCCGAGATGACCGAAGTCCTGGCGGTAGATGACAGCGGCGCCTATTCGTTCGCGAATCCCTTGGCAACCATCCGTGTGGTCGACGGCGAGGCCACCCATGAGCTGGTGCTGGCCGAGGACGGGGACACGCACTACGCGCGCAGCAGCGACCAGCCGGGAGTGTACGCCGTCAGCGAGACGTTGGCCGAGGGGTTCGACAAGGACGTCGAGGAGTTCCGGAATAAGAAGCTGTTCGACTTCGGCTTCTTGGACCCCGCTCGGGTCTCTGTGCGCATCGGGGACCTTGACGCGGTTGTGGCGCGTTCGGAAGGCGTCTGGAAGCTCGAATCGCAAGGCGGGCGCGAAGTGTCCGGCGAGAAGGTCCAAACCCTGCTCGACCGGCTGAGGAACCTGAGCGCGACGGCCTTCCCGTCCGACGACGCAAGCGCCCAGGCTTCCTACGGGCTGGACGACCCTGCCGTGAGGGTGATAGTCGAGCCGTCCGGAGAGGACTCCGTGCCCGAGACCGTCCTAATTGCGGCGACGGACCGCTCGCCCGCCTACGCGGCCCGGGAGGGCGAGCCCTCAACGTACGAGGTCGAGCAGTCGGCCGTGCTGGACATCGACCGTGCCGTGGCCGACGTGGTTGAGCAGGAGGCGGACGCTCCGGAGCCGGAGCAGGAAGAAGACGCCGGGGAGTGACGGCGGGAGGGTGCCTGCGCCCCGTCCCGCGTCCGTTGGAGGGCCAACATGGAGAAGCTGCGAGCGCTCATCCGGGAGGTCCCGGACTTTCCCAAGCCGGGGATTCTCTTCTACGACATCACCACGGCGGTCAAGGATCCGCAGGGGCTGGCGCTGATGGCGGACGCGCTGGAGGAGGCCGCTGCCGATACGCGCGCCGACCTGATCACAGGCATGGAGTCGCGCGGCTTCCTGTTCGGCCCGCTGCTCGCCACCCGCCTCGGCAGCGGGTTCGTGCTGATGCGTAAGCCCGGCAAGCTTCCCTCTGCCACCGAGAGTGTCGGCTACGGCTTGGAGTACGGCACGGACTCGCTGGAAGTGCACGTGGATGCCATCCAGCCGGGCCAGCGGGTCCTCATCGTGGACGACCTGCTCGCCACCGGCGGCACGGCGGCCGCCGCCGTGGAGCTTGTGGAGAAGCTTGGAGGCGAGGTTGCCGGCCTGCTGTTCGTGATCGAGCTCGACTTCCTCAATGGCCGGAAGAAGCTCGCGGGCTATCCCGTGAGGTCGCTGCTGCACTACGACAGCTGAACGCCCGGACATGGCGGCCCCCGACGGTGCTCGTCCCCGCGCCATCCGCCTGCGCGCCTATGCGAAGGTCAACCTCGGCCTGCGGGTCCTCGGGCGCCGGCCCGATGGCTACCATGACATCCACACGCTCCTCCAGACCGTCAGCCTGTTCGACTCGCTGACAGTTGTCCTCCGACCGGGCCCCGCCGGCGTCGAACTTTCGTGCGACGATCCCGGGCTGCAAGGCGAGGCGAATCTCGCTTGGCGGGCCGCCGACCTGCTCCTCCGCCGCACGTGTTCCGCCGCAAGGGTGTCGATCGAGCTGCGAAAGGCCGTTCCCGTCGGGGCTGGCCTCGGCGGCGGCTCCAGCGATGCCGCCGCCACTCTGCGAGCATTGGCGGAGATGCTTCCCCAACGCCCTCGCGAAGGCCAGCTGGCCGAGGTAGCCGCAGAGCTCGGTTCCGACGTGCCCTTCTTCCTGCTCGGGGGGACGGCCGTTGCCTCGGGGCGCGGGACCAGGCTCAGCCCACTGGAGGACCTCCCGCCGGCTTGGCTTGCCATTGCCCGTCCGCCGGTGGAAGTCTCGACCGCGTGGGCCTACGGCGCACTGGCGGCCGACCGTTCCCGTGGCGCCGGCGGTTCAAATGCTAAGATGCAAGTTGGCCCCCTAGGTCCGGGGCCAACCGCCGGTAGCGCCCACATTCCGGCCCTGCGCAACGACTTCGAACCGGTCGTGCTACGTCACTTTCCCTGCATCGCGGAGGTCAAGAGCCGCCTGCTGGCGGCGGGCGCTCGCGGTGCGCTGATGACCGGCACCGGATCGGCCGTGTTTGGCGCATTCGATTCCCGCGAGCTGGCAAGAGCGGCAGCCCGTGATCTTTGCGAGGCGGGGGTCTCGGCTTGGCCTGCCTGCTATGTTGGCAGGGTGGCCAGCACCGGGCCCCTGTCGGCTATGGGCTCCCCGGAGACTGCCGACGGGACTGCCACTGTGGGACGGCCTTCAACGGGGGGCGGCATTCGTGTCGACTGAGTCGCGGCTGAAGGTCTTCGCCGGCTCGGCCAACCGGGCGCTTGCCACGGAGATCTGCGAGCATCTTGAGATCGAGCCCGGGAGGCTCTCCCTGACGCGATTCTCTGACGGCGAGATCCACCTGCAGATCAACGAGAACGTGCGCGGCACGGACGTCTTTGTCGTGCAGCCGACCTGCACCCCGGTGGACCAGCACATCATTGAGTTGGTCCTGATGCTGGACGCGCTGCGGCGCGCCTCGGCCAAGCGCATCACGGCCGTGTTGCCGTACTACGGGTACTCGCGCCAAGACCGCAAGGACCGGCCGCGCGTCCCGATTTCGGCCAAGGCGGTGGGCAACCTGCTGGTTGCCACCGGCGTGGACCGGCTGCTGACGCTTGACCTCCACGCCAACCAGATCCAAGGCTTCTTCGACATCCCGGTCGACCACCTCTACGGTCGGCCGGTGCTGGTCGACTACATCCGCGAGCTGGAGCTGCCGAACGTGACGATTGTCTCACCGGATGCTGGCGGTGTGGAGCGGGCGCGGGCCTTGGCGAAGCGACTCAAGGCCCCGCTCGCGATCATCGACAAGCGGCGCGACCGGCCCGGCGTCTCGGAAGTGATGCACGTGATCGGAGGCGTCCAGGACCGCTCGTGCGTGATCATCGACGATTTGGTCGACACTGCGGGGACGATCGTCAACGCTGCCAAGGCCCTGCTTCAGGCCGGTGCCGAGGGAGTGTACGCGGTCGCCACGCACGCCGTCCTGTCCGGTCCTGCGGTCGATAGAATAAAGGCATCGGCCCTGCGCGAGCTCGCCGTCACGAACTCGATCCCGCTCTCGGAGGCGGCGCGGGCAAGCGGGCGGATCCGGCAGCTGAGCGTAGCGAGACTGCTGGCGGAGGGCATCCGCTCGATCCACAGCGAGTCGTCGATCAGCATGTTGTTCGAGTAGGGTCAGGGCGGGCGCCGGAGGGACGGCCCGCAGAGGGTGCCGCCGAGAACGGCGCGGCGGGGGAGCAGACGCCATGCAGCGACAGATTGAGATTGAAGTGGCAGAGCGCGCGGCGCGAGGCAAGAATGCCGCGCGCAGGCTGCGCGCGTCGGGGAGCATTCCGGCCACGCTGTACGGCTTGGGGCGCCAGCCCCGGTCCCTTGCCATCGACACCAAGACGATGACCAACATCCTCAGGGATCCGGCCGGCCACAACCGGGTGTTCAACCTCACCTGCAACGGCGCCTCGCAGCACGCCATGGTCGTCGACTACCAGATCCATCCCGTGAGCCACAGCCTCCTGCACGCGGATCTGCAGCGGGTCGACGTCGCGCGGCCGGTCACCGTCTCGGTGCCGATCAGGTCCGTCGGCGCGGCGGTGGGCGTCAAGAACGAGGGGGGCTTCGAGGAGATGGTCAGCCGCGACCTGAAGGTCGAGTGCTTGCCCTTGGACATCCCGGAGCACATCGACATTGACATCACCAACCTCCACGTGGGACAGGGCATCCGCGCGCGGGATGTGCCGCCCAGCGAGACTTGGAAGCTGGCGGACGCCGAGCAGAAGCTGCTGGTTCACGTCATGGCCTCGCGGGCGTCCGGTGATCTGGAGGCCGAGGAGGAGGAAGAGGAGGAAGAGGCCGGCGAGGCCGATGAGGGTTAGGTCCGCGCCTCCCGGTCCGCCGGGATGCTGGCCGGAGCCGGGTGCTTGGCATGTTCTGGAGGCGAAAGGCCCCGGCGCGGGCCGACTGGATGGTGGTCGGCCTCGGCAATCCCGGGGAGCGGTACGTGCACACGCCCCACAACTTGGGGTTTAGGGCCGTGGACCGGGTCGCCCTGGACGCGGGCATCCGCATATCGCGGCTTCAGGAGCGGGCGCTGGTCGGGCGCGGCGGGATCGGCGGCAGGGACGCCCTGTTGGCCAAGCCGCTCTCCTACATGAACGGCAGCGGGGAGCCCGTCAAGCGCCTTCTGCGCCGGTACAGGATGCAGCCCGGCGAGCTGCTGGTGGTCTATGACGAGCTTGATCTCCCGTGGGGTCGGCTGCGGCTGCGGCGCAGGGGATCCGCGGGGGGGCATAATGGTATGCAGTCCATCGTCGATTCGCTGGGCACGTGTGAGTTCGCCCGGCTTCGCATCGGCGTCCATCCTGGTCGGGCGGTCCGTGACCGGGCAAGATACGTGCTTCGCAGGCTGGGAGAGGACGAGATTGGCCAGGTGGAGGGAATTGTTGGCCGCGCTGCCGAGACTGTGCGGCATGCCCTCGCGGAAGGGATCGACAAGGCGATGGCACGGGCGAACCGTCGTGTGCCGGAGTAGCAGGGACAGGGAGCGATGAGAATCTACGAATTGGGCGTAATCCTGAAGCCGGACTTGCCGGACCAGACGGCGCAGGAGGCCCTTGATCACATCCGCATGGTAGTCGAGTCCGGCGGCGGTTCGGTCGACAAGGTCGATGACTGGGGCAAGCGCCCGCTCGCTTACCGGGTGCGCGGCTTCTGGACCGGGCACTATGTCTTCATCCGCTACTCAACTGCCGCGGACGACGGCCTCAACAAGGAACTGGTGCGGCGCCTGCGCGTCGCGGAAGACGTGATCAAGTTTCTGAACGTCCGAATGGACGAGGATCTGCGGAAACTCGCCAAGGCAAGGGCCAGGCGGGCGAAGCGGCAGCCCATTCTGGACGCCAAGGCGGCCGCCCGCGCCGCAGATGCGGCCAGGGGCGGCCGGCCGGGCCGCCCGGGCAGGCCAGGGGCACCGGCGTTTGGCCGGGGCCCGGGCGGGCCCGGCCGGAGCAGCCGGCGAATTGGAGGATAGCGATGGCTGAGAGCCAAGAGACGAAGCCGGCCCGGTCGGCCGGCCCGCGGTTTGGGGGACGGGGGCCGCGCCGGCACGGAAGGCGCTACTTCCGCCGGCGAAAAGTCGACTACTTCAGCGTCAACCGCATCGACTACATCGACTACAAGGACGTTGACACGCTCAAGCAGTTCGTGGGCGACAGGGGAAAGATCAATCCCCGGCGCCACACCGGGCTGAGCTCCAAGCATCAGCGGCTGCTGCGCAGGGCGATCAAGCGCGCCCGGAACCTGGCCTTGCTGCCGTTCGCGGGCGTGATCGAGCGCCCTCCGAGGGACTCGAGACGCCCAAGGCCGGCCAGGAGCAGGCCCAATGCGTGAAGTAATCCTCAAGAAGGACATCTACAAGCTGGGCGACCGCGGGGATGTGGTGCGCGTCGCGCACGGGTACGCCCGCAACTACCTGATCCCCCAGGGCCTTGCGATTCCAGCGGACAAGGGGGGCCTGAAGCAGGTCGCGGCGATGCGTGCCGCCGCCGCCAAGGAGGCGGTGCGCTTGCGCGGCAACGCCGAGAAGCAGTTCGAGGCCTTGAAGGAAGTAGTGATCCGGATGGTCGTTCGCGCGAGCCTCAACAACCAGCTCTACGGGTCCGTGACTTCCCGGGACATTGCGCGCAAGCTTGCTGAGCAGGGCCTGGAGCTGAACCGGCGGCGCATCGACCTGACCACCCCGATCCGGACGCTGGGGGACTACGACGTTCCGGTGCACATCTACAAGAACATCAGGACGACCATCAAGGTCGAGGTGCGCGCGGAGGGCCGCGAGGAGGAGCCCTTGGGCCGCAGCCAGCGCCTCGCCGCGCAGTTCGAGTTCGCCCCAGCACCGGAACCGGATCCGGACGAGGAGCTGGAAGAGGGCGCTGAGGGTGCAGAGGGTGCAGAGGCCGCCGGTGAGGAGGCCGAGGGCGCTGACGGGACCGAAGACGCCGGTGCCGAGCCGGGCGAGCCCGAGCCCGAGCCCGAGCCCGTGGGCGAGGTGGCCAGCGAAGGGGGCCTTCTCGAAGGCTGGGGCCGTGAGGGGTAAGTTCTTCGACCTCAGCGGGCATGCCGCGCTGGTGACTGGGGCGGCGCAGGGCATCGGCGCCGGGATCGCGGTCAGGCTTGCCCGCGCGGGCGCTGTGGTCGCGGTCGCCGACCTCAACGCAGACGGCGCCAGCGCTCAGGCCAGCGCGATGCGCGAGGACGGACTGGAGGCGATGGCCGTGCAGGTCGACGTAGCCGACCCGGCTTCCGCCGAGCGGGCAGTTGGCGAAGTCATTGGCCGCCACGGCCAGCTGCACGTGCTGGTGTGCTGCGCAGGCATCGCCGGAAAGGCCCTTCCGACCTGGCGGCAGGCCGACGAGGACTGGCATGCGGTCATGCGGGTCAACCTGGACGGCGTCTTCCACTGCTGCCGGGCAGCATTGCCCGGCATGGTCGAGCGCAACTACGGTCGCATCGTGAACATCGCGTCCTTGGCTGGCAAGGAGGGCAATCCGAACATGGTGGCGTACTCGGCGTCGAAGGCTGGGGTGATCGCGGCCAGCAAGTCGATGGCCAAGGAGACTGCGCAGTACGACATCTGCGTCAACGCGATCAGCCCGACGGTCATCCGCACGCCGATCCTGGAGCAGCTCACGGAGGCGCAGGTCAGTTACATGACCTCAAAGATTCCGCGGGGGCGCACCGGGACCGTCGAAGAGGTGGCCGCGGTGGCGCATTTTCTCGCGAGCCCGGACTGCTCCTTCGTAACGGGCCAATGCTACGATGTCAGCGGCGGACGAGCGACCTACTGAGGGCAGATTGGCCCGCTCCAAGGAATCCCGCCGGCGGTCGTGGGCGGTGGCCGCGCCGGCCCTGCTCCTTTGTGCGATGACCGCGAGTGCAGACGTGAGCATTGAGAGGGTCGCCTACGGTGGCTGGCCCGATTGCTACCGCATCTCCAACGGCGAGGTCGAGTTGGTGGTCACGGCGGACGTCGGCCCGCGGATCATCCGTTACGGGTTCGCCGGAGGCCAGAATCTGTTCGTGGAGCTCGAGGAGGACCTCGGCAAGACCGGCGGAGACGGGTGGCGCCTGTATGGCGGCAGCCGCCTGTGGGTTGGGCCGGAAGACCCCGTGTACAGCTACGGCGCGGACAATGACCCAGTCGAGATAGAGATCGACGGCAACCGCCTTGTCGCGCAGGCCCCGGTCGAGGCGACCGGCGTTCAGAAGCGCATCGAGGTGGAGCTGGCTCCACAGGGCAGCGCCACGACGGTCCGCTACACATTGGCGAACCGGACCATATGGCCGCTGCGCGTCGCCACGTGGGTTCTGACTATGATGGCCGAGGGCGGCGTGGCCGTCACGACCCTGCCGCCACGCGGGACGCATCCCGAGGTGCTTGCCCCCACCAACGCTCTGGTGGTGTTCGCCTTCACGAACATGGCGGACCCGCGCTGGACCTGGCTGGAGAAGTACATCGTCCTCCGGCAGGACCCCGCCAATGCCGATCCTGAGAAGATCGGCCTGTTCAACCCGAAGACGCGCGGCGCCTACCTGCTGAACGGGGAGCTGTTCGTCAAGAAGTTCGAGGCACAACCGGGCGAGGAGTATCCGGATATGGGCTCGTCTTACGAGACGTTCACGAACGAACGCTTTCTCGAGCTTGAGACACTGGGGCCCGTCCGCACGCTGAAGCCGGGCGAGTCGATGGACCACGTCGAACATTGGTCCCTGCATAGGCCGGTAGAGATCCGCAGCTGGGATGACGGCGAGCTCGACCGGGTGCTTGCGCCGTACCTTGAGTAGGTGGTCCGGACGGTCGCCGGGCGGCTGGTCCGGAAGGGGCGCGTGGGACTCTTGCCCGCGGCCTACAGCCCCCCGACGACGGCTCATGTCGCGCTCGGCGAGACGGCCCAGGAGGCGTTCGGGCTGCGGCAGGTCGTGCAGGTGCTGCCGCGCAAAATGCCGCACAAGCGGATCGAGCGCCCGGGCAACGACGAACGGCTGCGCTGGCTGGCGAAGATTGCTGCGCGGCGGGCCAGCTGGGCCGCCTGTTCGTGCCCGACCGGCTTGGTGATTGATGTCGTCGACGCCTTCCGCGAGGAGATGGGCCCAGACTGCAGACTGTTCGTGATCGCCGGACGGGATGCGGCCGAGCGGTACGTGTCGTGGGACTACGGGGACGGCGAGCCGTTCTCGCTCCAGCTGCGCCGGTTCGAGCTGCTGGTCGGTTCCCGTCGGGGACAGTACCGGCCACCGGCCGAGCTGGTTGGTAGGGTCCGCCCGTTCTTGATGCACGACCGCCACGGGGGGACCTCGTCCTCGGGTGTCCGCGAGGCGATCCGCCACGGGCTGCCTTGGCGTCACATGGTGCCGTCCGAAATCTGCGACGAGGTCGGCTCCTTGTACTCGGGTCCCTTGGGATGAGAACCGCCATTGTCAGGTACACCCCGGCGCACGGCACGGCCCTCTTCCGCCTGCGGGGACTGCTGCTCGCCTTGCAGGCGCAGGTGCACGAGTTGGAGCGCGACTATGCGGCCTCCGTGGATAGGCTCCGGGAATTCGAGAAGCGCTTCCGCCCGGCTGTTGGGATGCGCTTTGACGAACTGGAGCGGCTGCGGGAGAAGATCGAGGGTGCTTGGGAGGCCGTTGCCGATAGCGCCTCGGGCCGCCAGAGCACGAAGAAGGAGCACCCCAAGGCCGAGGCTGCTGATCGCGTCGGAACCCAGCCGCCAGCAGACGGGGCGCGCGCACTGTTCCTCAAGCTGGCCCGCCGCATTCATCCCGACTTGGTCATGGACGGGGAGGAGCGTCGTCGGCGCCATGAGATCATGGCCGAAGCGACGTTGGCCTACCGCGACGGCGACGAGCACCGCCTGCAGTGGCTGCTGGAGCACTGGGAGGCCCAGAGCGGTCCGATATCGGGCTTCGGGCAGGACGCGGTCTGGGTCCGGACTAACCGGCAGATCGCTTGGGCACGCTACCGGATCCGCGAACTGCAGCAGGCCACCGGGCAGCTGCATGCGTCGCCCGCCGCCAGGCTTATGCACGAGCATGAGCAGGCCCGGCTGGCCGGGCGGAATCTGATCTTGGAGATGCGGAGGCAGGTTCGGGCGGACATCGCGGACGCCCGTCGCGAGCTGGAGCGCGTTCGAGCCGCGATCGACGACCTGGAGCCAGCCGATCAAGCAGCGATTCGGTCGGCCTGCGGGCTGTAGAACGACTTGCGGCTGGACTAGCGCCTCATGAGGTTGCCGAGTCTCACCGCATGGAGCGGCCGCGGATCAGGCCACTTTGGCTGGCTGAGTAGGCCCTTCACCCTTGCTCAATGCCCGAGAATCGGGGCCAGCTGACCGTGTCGGGCCGTGCGACACAATGCGACTATCAAGCTGACTTGACAAACTCGCGGTAGAACGGGCGAGGTCAATTCTCAGTGTGCCGGCCCTGATCCCGGTGGGATGGATTTCCGCAACGACAAGGGGGCACCAAGGGGAGACAGAATTGGTGGCTAAAGATGGCTATCTGTGCTGCTGATCGGGCCCTTGATGCTCCTATTCAGTGCTGGGGCGTCAACGATTGGTGTCTGCTACGAATCTGGCTGCAGCGCCTGCAGGCAATCGACAATCTCCGTCGGTAGAAGTCATTCACGCCAAGCGTGCTCGCACTGTAGCAAAACAATGGTGTGATGGGAGACGCTCAAGCGAATCCCTCGGTGGCTGGCGCTCTGGCCGTCGTGGCGTTAACGTGGGCCATTGGGCCGTGCGTTGCCACAGAACCGTATGTTAGGCTTGGCGCTGTCAAGTCAACCATATAAACCCCTGACACAATACTTCCGATTCGCCATGTCGCGCGCCGCCCTCGCCTGTCTTCTGCTCTTCGCTTCCATCTCCGCTCCCGCTTCGAACAAACCCGAGCGAGTGGAGTGGTTCCGGGATCTCGGGCTCGGCCTGTTCATCCACTGGAGCCTCGACAGCCAGCTCACGTCCGTCATCAGCCACTCGATGGTCGGTGCGGACCAGGCCTACCTGAAGCGCTACGTCGAAGAGCTGCCTCGGAGCTTCAATCCCAAGAGGTTCGACCCGAGGGAATGGGCCCGCGTCGCACGGTTGGCGGGATTCCGCTACGTGGTGTTCACCGCCAAGCACCACTCCGGCTTCTGCATGTTTGACACGGCCACCACCGACTTCAACATCATGAACACCCCATTCGGCCGGGACACGGCGAAGGAGCTTGCGGATGCGTTCCGGGCAGAGGGTATTGCGATCGGGTGGTACTTTTCCCCGGACGACTTTCACTTTCTTTACCGCCAAGGGACTTTGATCAGCCGCTTGCGCAGCGAGGTGCTGCCACCCAAGAATCCCGGCCTGCTCAGCCTGAACCTTGAGCAGCAGCGAGAGCTGATGACGAACTACGGGCCGATCGACGTGTTCTTCTTCGACCCTCCGACCAATGCCGCCTTGCCTCGCGATGAGATCGTCGGCGAGATGAAGGAGCTGATCTGGAGGATCTCGCCTGACACGGTCGTCACGCGCGGCGAGATCGAGACTCCGGAGCAATACACTCCTGGAGTTCCATTGGAGGGTGCTTGGGAAGGCAACATGACCATGGGCACCCAGTGGCAGTACCGGGGCACGAACGAGCACTACAAGTCCGGTACGCGGCTGATCGGGGCATGGATCGAGACGCGCGCGAAGGGAGGGAACTTCCTGCTGAACATCGGGCCGATGCCGAGCGGAGAGCTACCCGAGGAGCAGGAGGCCAGGATGCGCGAGATGGCGCTGTGGAACATGGTCAATGCCGAGGCCGTCGGCGCCGTCCGTCCGTGGGTCATCACAAACGAGGGCGACGTCTGGTTCACCAAGGCGAAGGATGCCGACACTGTTTACGCGTTCGTCCCCGGGACGGACTGGGCATGGGGCTCGCAGAAGGCCGTCGTCCTGAAGTCCGTGCTTGCCGATGAGCGGACACGTATTCGCGTCTTGGGCCAGAACGAGAAGGTCCTGGAATACAGGACCGATGTGACCCCCGAGACCGAGTGGGAGCAGAACCCGGACGGTTTGCGCATCGTCGCGTACCGCGCACAGCGGCTGTACAACGACCGTCGCTGGCCCAACCCTGTGGTCCTGAAGATCGAGGGAGCAAAGCCGGGGCTGCTTCCGCCCGAGGTGGAGACGCTCTCGGATGCGGAGTGGCGGGCCGAAGGGGCAGTGCTGCGGGCCGAGCTCCACGCTTTGGGCGACGCTGATGTCGTCGGTGTCGGATTCGAGTACCGCCGCAAGAAGAGCACGGCGGAGATGTACGAGGCGGACGATCCGTGGAAGCCAGTCGGCGGCGCTCTTGAGCAATTGCAAGCGCCGGGTCCGTTCTCTTCAGTGCTGGCCGGCGTCGACGCGCGACAGGACTGGGAGTACCGGGCCGTAGTCCAGCACCCGAAGGTGAGGCTAAACGGCCGGACCGCAACCCTCAACTCAAAGTAAGACCTCCGCGGCGGCGCTCTGGCACCCCTCGCTGGGAGGCTTGGCGTGTAGGACCGGGACATCCGGGGGCAGTCGGCCGAAGAATGGTGACCGCACTGCTGGGGGGCGGTCCCAAACAGGACAGGTCAGGCAAGCCGCGGAACCGGACTCACCAACTTGGATCCCGCCGCAACGGAGCGGCCGAACGTCCAGCGGACGGGCCGGGCCGCCCGCGGCGGCCAGCCGACACGCAACCGATCAGACGGCGCGGATCGGGCCAGGGTAGCGGGCAACCAAGGGATCGGCAGCCAGCAGAATTATCCCTTCTGCCTGTGCCTGCGCAACGAGGATGCGGTCGAATGGGTCCTTGTGAATGGCGGGCAGGAGGTCGACTCGGGCCGGATGGGCACCGGTGATAGGCAACTCGCTGTAGCCGTGTTCCAATAGGCTCCGCCTCAGCAGCTGCGGGTCCACGCAGAAGTCCTGCCGCCCAAAGCCGTTCTTAATGGCAACTCCCCAGATCGATGCTGCACTGAATGTCAGGTCCGCGCCGGGACTCTCGAGTAGCGCGCGCAGGTCACCACGGATCCGCTCCGAACCGCTCGCCACCCACAGCAGAACATGCGTGTCTAGGAGCAGTCTCCCTGACCTTCGCTAAAGAGGCGCTCAATGTATTCCGATCCCATGCGGTCAAAGTCTTCGGGGACGGAGATGTGGCCAGCCAAGAATCCGATGCGAGGGTGCGCGGATCGCTCGGGCGCATCCACAGCCACAACCTTGACCGCTGGCTTGCCCGCCAGCGTGATTATGAACGGCTCGCCTTCGACGGCCTGCCTCACGAGGCGCGAGCTGCCCATGCCCCATAAGCGGGACTTGACAACGGCACCCCTCGTGTGGC
>JAPPMC010000017.1 GCA_028819235.1 Bryobacterales bacterium | reverse complement strand
CCAGCTCAATCGACGCGCCGCGTTAAACCGCATCAAACATTGAATCTGCCTGCAGCGTGTACAGGGCTTGGCGGATGTCGGGACTGGCCTGCAGGACGCGCTCAAGGACGCCGATACCCTCCTCGAGCAAGCCTTGTCGGAGCAGGCACACACCGGAGAGGTGAAGCGCTTGGACATTGGTGGGCTGCTGGCGCAGGATCAGCGCGAGCTCATCACGGGCCTCCGCACACCGGTCTAGCTGGGAATAGGCCAGACCCAGAAAGTACGCTACGCCCGGGTGCTGCGGCGCCAGTTCCTTCGCGCGCTGCAGGCTCGCTTCTGCCTCCTGAATCCGCCCGGTCCGCAGGTACTGCACTGCCAGGTGCATGACTGCGTCCAAGCGCAGAGGGCCGCTGCTCACGGCTGCGCGGAACGCTGCAATCGCTCCGTCCGAATCGCCCCGCTGCTGCAACTCGGCGCCGCGTTGGAGCAATTGGTCGACCGTCTCGGCCGCGAGGCCACCCGTCGGGAGGGCAATGACAACCACCGCCGCCAAACCCTTCCAGAATCCCAGCCGACGAGAATCGGCGGCGGCATTCCTCGCACTTAGGCGGAGTCCTCTAGCCTTAGCGTCCATCGTGGCGCCGGAGATTGGGAGATCCCCGATTGGCCTCTCCGGCACGATTGTGCCAGATCGGCCCCGGAACATCTACAGTTCACTCGCGTTCTGGGCTCTCACTGCGGAGCCCTGGCCCGGCTGATCTCTTGCTCCTTTGCCGCGGTTCGGGCATGTGTGCGCTCACCTTGCCGTCCGGCGGATCTGCCCCCGATACCCGCTGATACATTGTTGGCGTGCCAGCGGCACTGACACGGCGACAGGTCCTGTCGCTCGCGGGTGTCGGTTCCGCAAACCTGAGGGCTCAGGGTGTCGCGTCGAGGGGTGTCCGTGCCCAGCCGCGCGATCGCCCTTCCGGCCTCCCATTCGGCGCGCACTTCCAAGATGTTGCGAGAGACGCGGGCCTGACGCATCCGACCATCTATGGTTCCCCGACAAATCCGCGCTACATCCTTGAGACCATCGGCTGCGGAGCGGCGTTCGTCGACTACGACAACGACGGCTGGGTGGACATCTTCGTCCTCAATGGCCGGACATTGGATAGGGTCCCGGAAGGAGCCACGAATCGACTCTACCGGAACAACCGGGACGGCACATTCACGGACGTCACAGAACAGGCGGGGCTTGTGCGGTACGGATGGGCTTCGGCGGTATGCGTGGGCGACTACAACAACAGCGGGTACGACGACCTGTTCGTCACGTACTGGGGGCAGAACGTCCTGTACCGCAACAACGGGGACGGATCATTCACCGATGTTACGCAGGAGGCCGGACTCATTCGCCCGGACGTCCGCTGGGGATCGGGATGCACCTTCGTCGATTACAACCGCAGCGGCCACCTGGACCTGTTTGTCGCGAACTATCTCGAGTTTGGATTCGAAGACGTGCCCCTGCCAGGCTCGTCTTCGGTCTGTGTCTGGAACGGAGTTCCGGTGGTATGCGGGCCGAGGGGACTCCGGCGAAGCCATCACCTCCTGTACCGTAATAACGGCGACGGCACGTTCACCGACGTAAGCGAACAGTCGGGCATAGCAGCTGCAAAGGACAGCTATGCCCTGACGGCGGTGGCGGCCGACTTCGACAGCGACGGATGGCAGGACATCTTCGTCGCTTGCGACTCCAGTCCCAGCCTGCTGTTTCGCAATAACGGTGATGGCACGTTCACAGAGGAGGCCTTGGAGCGCGGCTGTGCCGTCAGCGAGGATGGGGCCGAACAGGCGGGCATGGGCGTGGCTGTCGGCGACTACACGGGAAGTGGCAGCCTTGACCTATTCAAGACGCACTTCTTCGATGACACCCATGGGCTCTACCGCAATGATGGGCAGGGCTACTTCGAAGACGTCACCCTGCGGTCCGGAATCGGCGTAGAGACTCGCTACACAGGGTGGGGTGCTGGCTTCGCCGACTTCGACAACAGCGGACTGCAGGACATTTTCTTGGTCACGGGCAGCGTGTACCCTCAGCTAGAAGCGGAATTCGAGCGCTACCCTGCAGCAACTCCGAGCGTGCTCTTCCGCAACCTCGGCAATGGGCGCTTTGAGCAGCTGTTGCACGAAGCGGGCGAAGCCGTCCAAGTGCCGCGCTGCAGCAGAGGCTGCGCCTTCGGCGACTTTGACAACGATGGCGACGTCGACATCCTGATCGTCAATCTCAACGGGCCACCCTCGCTGTTGCGCAACGATCTTTCCGGCGGCGGCAACTGGCTCAAGGTAAAGCTATTCGGGACGGAGTCCAATCGCGGAGCGGTTGGCGCCACGGTTGTGGCCCGTTACGGAGGACGCCGCCAAGCTCAAGTAGTGCTCAGCCAGGCCAGCTTCCACTCTGCGAACGATAGCCGCTTGCACTTCGGGCTCGGTGCTGCCCTTTCGGCCGATCTCGAAGTCCGCTGGCCGAACGGACGGACAGAATCAGTCCCCGAAGTGGCGGCCAACGCTCTTGTGCGGATCGAGGAAGGCTCCGGTGTTGTGGACCGGAGGCCCCGGCTCGAGTGAGGCGCGTCCGCTTTGACTCGCCGGGACGATCCGACTGGTGTCGGCACCGATCGCGCGTGGTGAGGGCTTCTCAGATAGGCGAGTCGATGAGGCCAACCGGCCGTTGGGCTCCTGTTCGGCGGGATCGGCCGTCGTGCGGCCCCGGACGATCTCCCTGCCGGCTCACTGCAAACGCCAATTGGATCGCCCTGGCTCTGTGCGTTCTCGGTTGGGTCGCAGGAAGTGCCGTGCAGTTCAGACCGGCCGCGGCACAGGATCTGGTGCCGTTGACCGGCGGCGAACGGGGCTCGATCGCGATTCTGATCAATGCCGGAGACCTCGATCTGGCCGAGGACATGCTGGCGGACCGGATGAGGGCTCAAGGCGAGACTGCCGAGAATCTTCTGCTGCGGGGGGTGCTCAATTACCACCGGGAGCGTTATGACAGCGCCTTGGCCGACCTGAGACGGAGCTTCTCTTTGGACGAACACGATCCGACCACCAGCAAGGCCCTCGGACTGTGCCTGGTGAAGCTCGGCAGGAATGACTTGGCCGAGACCTTCTTCGAGATCGCGGCGAGACTTGCCCCAGACGACTACTCGGGCCACTACTACCTCGGCCTGAATCGGTACGTCACCAAGCGTTTCGAGTCCGCCGCCACATCCTTCGGGCGCGCTCTCGATCTGCGGCCCCACTCGGTGGACGCCCATTGCTACCTAGGACGCAGCCGCGAGGCGCTCGGCGACACCGAGACGGCTGGGAGGCTGTACCGGGCGGCGGTGGATCTCAACCGCGAAGGCGCGGAGAAGTCCAGCGAACCGCCGCTGCTGCTCGGGACGATGCTGTTTCGGCAGCAGCGGCTCGATGAGGCGAAGACCCTCCTCTGGGAAGCGCTGCAATATGACCCCGACAGTCCCTTGGCCTACTACTGGCTGGGACTGGCCTTCGAGCAGACGGCCGATCTCACCGCTGCCGTCAGAGCGCTGCAGAACGCGGCGGTCCTCATGCAAACCGATCACCGCCCGCACTACGCACTTGCCCGGATCTATCGCCGAACTGGGCGCTTGGCCGAATCGTCCGAGGCGCTGCGACGCTTCCGCGAACTGCGGAAACGTTCGGAGTCTGAGACCTACTGAAGGCCTACCGGGCCGTACGACTCCCGCCTCACTCCCCGTCACTCAGCCCAAAGGAGTAAAGCGTGGACGAGTGGTCGACCGCGTACACATGGCCGTCGGCGACGGCGATCCCGCTGAAGTGGGTCCAGGTGTCGAATGCGTCGGGGCCAGAATCCCACAGCATCTTACCGGTCTGGGCGTCCAACGCTCGCAGACGTGCTTTGGACGCGTCCTCGAGGCGCTGAGAGTCCTTGAGCAGTTCCTCTGACTTGAACTCTCCGTATGGGAAGATGCCGGCTTTAACGGTCTGGCGGACGTTCTCGCCGTTCGAGAGCACGAAGACCACGTCGTTTGCGATCGCCACAGGCTCGGGCACTGCTGAGTCCCCGCTGACCCACTCGGCCTTCAGGTAGGGCTCGCCCGTCTCGGGATCGTCCGCGAGCGTGAAGGCCATCACCGATCCGTTTGGATTGGGGCCGTTCGTCATCGGAAACTCCGGAGCCTTGACCGAGACCGGCCCCCATGTAGGGACGTACACCCAGACTCTGCCTTCCGCGTCGACATAGCTGGAAAAGCCTCCCCAGAGGCCTTTCGCCTCGAACCACTCGTCGTCGTTCGACAGCAGGGGCGTCGTGTAGACGTTGTCGTGGTGGGTGAGTCCGCCCATGTCCTCGGAGTCCATCAGGTACAGCAGGCCTTCCTTGCCGCCGATGATCACCAGCTCGCGGTCGTTGTAGTCCACGACAAGCGCGGATGCGGTGATGTCGAAGTCCCGCTTCCAGACGTACTCCCAGTTCGAGGGCGTGAAATAGTCGACAAGCTCCAGGGTGTCCGGGTCGAGCCGGAACATCGTGTTCCCGAAGATGCGCAGGCCCGGATTGTACGGAGCGTCGCCCGTCCCGCCGTAGATCGCACCGTCCCGGCCGATCGCCACGCCAGCGCGTCCCCACACGCCTGCCCCGTATTCTGGCGTCGAGCGCCACACGCGGATGGTTATGTTCTCGGGGTTTGAGACATCGATCGACGTGACGCCGGACACGGTGTCGCCGCAGTTCTGCGAGATCGGCGTGTAAAGCACGTCACCGATTCGGTTCAGGCTCCACGTCTTGGCGAAGGCAGGGACCCACTGCTGGGAGCGGTACTTGGCGGCGCCTGTCGCGAGGTCAAGGGCGTGCAGCCGTCCGTCTGTCGATATTACGTAGATGGTGTTCTTGGACCGGTCCACCGTCGGAGTTGCATTGAGGCCCTTCGGGCATAGCCACATGCCAGGCACCTTATTGACGACGTCGGTCCGGAACTCCTTCTCCCACACGATCTCGCCATTCTCGGCGTCGATCGCGTACATCACGTCCGCCGTGCCCGCGGTGTACACCAGATCTTTACGCGCCCGCCGTCCTTCTCCGGTTCGGACATCCGTCACGACGATCGGCGACGTGAGGGCCGCCAGCGACTTCGGCTCGTTCTTCACGCTGGTCTTCCACTTCAGGACCATGTCGCCGACGTTGTCGCGGTTCAGCACTACCTCCGACCTCGCCCACCCGCTGCGGCGGGCGTCGTAGCTGAAAGTCAGCCAGTCACCGGCTAGGCAGGGAAGCGTACAGGAGAGGCTCAGGAACAGTGTCAGAGTGCAGGTTCTCATTGGAGCTCCATCATGGGGAGCCGACCGGAGACGAGGAGGGCGGCTCGGCTGGTTCAGTCGGAGAGCCTAGCAGAATCCGCTGGTCCTGTGCCCTGCGGTCGGCTCGGAGCCGCCGATAGACCTCCAGTTGCTCCTTGTGCCCTTGGATGTCTCCGTCCGCGCGGTACGCGCGCGCAAGCTGGTAGCGGGCGCCCGGATTGTTCGGATCTGCCTCCACGGCCGTCTCGAGGTGGACGATTGCTTCGCCGCCCCTCTGCAACTCCAGGAGGAGCTTGCCCAGAGCAACGAGCGCTTCCCCGAAGTCGGGCCGCAGGGCGATTGCTCTTTGGAGGTAGTCGAGCGCCTTTTCATTGCGGCCCATTGCTTGGTGGATCGCCCCGGCCCGAAAGGCCGATGGCGCATGGCTCGGATTGGCTGCAAGCTCCAGCTCGAAGTTCTCCAGAGCCTCGCTCGCTTGGCCGGTCTCGCCGGCCTTGGCCAGAAGGGCCTCGCCGAGACGGTACCGCAGGCCGGGTCGGTTGGGTTCCTTTGCCAGAGCCTTGCGGTATTCCATGATGGCCAAATCGTGGTACTGGCTGCTCTCGTAGGCCTCGCCCATTGCCTGATGGCTCCACACGGACTCCGGAGCGACTCTTGCCAAGTCGAAGGCAGTCCGGGTGGCCACTTCCCGGTAGGTCCGATTGGCGTGGAACAGCACTTCCGGATCGTCGGGATGCGCCAATTGCAGCTCGGCTGTAAGCCTTGCGGCTTGGGCGTGCTGTCCCAGCCCCAGATAGCTTCGCACCAGTTCCAGGCCCGCCAATCGCTTCACGCCCGGGTATCCCGGAGGTTCTGCGTAGCCGTCCTCGAGATCCTTGATTGCCTCGCTATAGCGACCTAACTCGGACAGGCAGATGGCGAGCAGCACACGGCCAGCCTTGAGGTCGGGACGCAACGCAATGGCCCGCTGGAACGCCGGTGCGGAACGGTCGCAGCTGCGATTGAAAAAGTGGCTCAGCCCCAGCTTGGCATGCAACTCCGCGGCTTCGGGGACCTGCTGCGCCAGCGTTGCGTAGCCTTCAGCGGCCTGGCCGTAGCGCTGTTCCGCGAACGCGCGCTCAGCCGCTTGGAACAGCCGCGTCTGCGGGCCGTCCAAGACGGCCTGGCCGTGTACGGCAACAGTGGCAAGCAGCGCAGCGAAAGCGCCCCGGGCTGCCGTGGCAAGCCCGGGGCGAACAGTTAGATCCGAATTGACCCTACACCCGGTCAAAACTCGAACCGGATTGACACCTGCATGACGCGCGGCTCGCGCGCGGACGTGACCCACCCGAAGTTGCCGTTGATCTGGTCTCCGGAAGCGTCGAACCGGGCGTTGGAATCCACCCCGTTGAACTGGGTGTGGTTGAACATGTTGTACATCTCCCATCGGAACTGGACGCGGGACCGCTCAGAGAGGGGAAAGTTCTTGTAGACGGTGAAGTCCCAGCTGTTGATGCCGGGCCCTCGGAAGACGTCCCGCGGGGCGTTCCCGAAGTCCCCGAACCCTGGGCCTGCCACCGAAGAAGTGTTGAACCACCGCTCGAACGACTTGTTCGAGATTATCGGATTGGCGACCATGTTGGCCCGAGGCGCGTCGCCCCCGCCCCAACGGTCAACACCGTCGGTGTAGCTGAAGCCGATCCCTCGCGGGAATCCGCTCGCCATGGTGACGATTCCGGCCACCTCCCAGTTGTGGAACAACGCCCTACCCGCAGGGTTTCCGTCGAAGACTCTGGCGTTGGGCAGGCTCCACAGGTAGTTGGCGACAAACATGTGCGTCTGGTCAAAGCCTGTCTTGCCGTACAGGTACCCCCGCGCGCTCCGGTAGATGGGCAGCGCGTCCCGGTCTCCGTTGCCGAGGCCCATGGCCTTTGACCATGTGTATGCGATGCCGTACTGGAAGCCCGAAGTGAAGCGCCGGTTCACGCTGACCTGCAACGCGTTGTAGTTGGAAAAGCCGGTGTTCTCCTGCAGGTTGATGCCCTGGTAGCCGTAGTACGGACGCATGAACACGTCGGGCAGCGGACGGCCCGTAGTCCGGTCTTGGTACGTCTCGTCGAACCGCATCCCGGGCGGGAGGGTATTGAGGTTGCGGGTCTGGTAGAGGTTCACTCCGCTGTTCCCGACGTAGCTGACGTCCACCACCGTCCCACCGCCAATGTCCTGCTGCACGCCGAAGTTCCACTGGTAGATCCGCGGCGGATCGAACTCGGGATCGAAGGCCTTCATGTTTGGCGGGAAGAAGACCTGGCCTGCGTTGAGGAACGTATCCAAGTTTCCGAAGTAGATCGTCGGGGTCTCGAGGATCGGCGGCGATGTCGTCACGTCCCACATCGACCCCTGTGAGCCGAATATGGACTGCGTCTGCACCGCGAAGGAGCCTCGGACGGCGGTCGTGCCCTTGCCGAAAGGATCATAGGCAAACCCGAGGCGCGGCTGCACCTGTAGCGGGGGGCGCTCCCGGTATCCGTGCAGGTAGTCGTCCTTTCCGTCGCCGATGATCACGCCGTTGAGCCGGTTGCCCCGGTTCGGGATGTTGGCCCCGATGTACGGCGCCGGAAACCGCTGCCCTGTCATCGGATCGAATGCTACGCGGTTGCCGGACGGGTCGATCGTCGGATAGTAGAGCGACGGTATGTCCGCGACGTTGATACGGCCGATCGCCAGCGCCGAACCCTCGTTCTCCCGTAGTCTCCAAGGAGTGAAGGACGAGAACCTCACCCCGACGTCGAGCGTGAACTTGGGCGTCACCTTCCAGGTGTCCTGCGCGAACCACTCGACCGTGTAGGTCCGGGCGAGGCCCTCCGTCTGGCCGCTAGACTCGGAGTACTCGAAGAAGTTGCCGAGGATAGCGTTGGCGAACGGGTGGTTCGAATCGTAGGGGTTGAGGTTGGTGCGGCGAAAGTCGAACGTCCCCATGTGCCGACCGACACCGTTGGCCCGCGGGCCTTCGCTGGCGTCGTTCAGCTCCCAGTAAAAGCCGACCTTGACGGTGTGGTTGCCCTTGAACCAGCTCACGTTGTTGGAGAGGACGACTCGCTCGTCATGTGCCGCGATGGGAGTGCGGGGATCGTAGTCGGATCGCGGCCCGTTCGGGACTCCGCCGAAGTTGAAGCGCGGGATCAGTCCCAGAGGATTGGCCGACGGGAACAGCTGGCCCAAGTCCTCTAGACCGGGATTGTTCTCCTTTCGGAGGTTGGTGAGCTGGAAGTCGTCGTTGAGGGCTCCGGACTCGCGGCTCAAGCCCAAGCCCAGCCTGAACTCATTCACCAAAGTCGGAGAGATCGTCTTGTTGTAGATGCCCTGCAGGTTCTTGTTGATGTACTCGTAGTGGTGCTGCTGCACGAAGATGCTGTTGTTGAACGCGTTGAAGGCAACCGACTCGCGCTGAGCTTGGATGTCCGCGTTCCAGAAGCGCGGCCGGAATGTGATGCGGTCGTCGGGAGTCGGAACCCAGTCAAACTTGAACTGCCACTGAGTCTTCGGGTGGGCGGATGGCGACAGCTCAGTGTAGTTGATCCCTTGCGTTGCGTAGAGGCCTTGGTCTGTTGGGTCGGGCATGAAGTCGAGAAGCCCCTGCCCGTTATGGTTGATGCGCGTGGCAGGAACCATGTTGTTTGGAAATTGGCTCCCGGTCATGTGGTCGAGCACCGGGATCAGAGTTCCGTTCTGCTCGACTGACTGGGAGAAGTCCCCCCGCCTCTCCAGCGCCGTAGGCACGGTCGCCCGATGGCGTTGGGTGGGCTTCTGGATGCGCCAGCCCTCGTTGCTGACGAAGAAGAAGAGCTTGTCTTTCTGGACCGGGCCGCCCAGCACTCCGCCAAACGTGTCAAAGCGGTAGGGGGGTTTGGGCGAGCCGAAGCGGTTGTTGTCGAACGAGTTTGCGTTCAGGGCCTCGTTCCGTTTGAACCAGTAGGCTGAGCCGTGGAACTCGTTGGTGCCGGACTTCGAGATGATGTTCACCTGCCCGCCGGGCGAGCGCCCGTACTCGGCTTGGTAGGCCGTCATCTTGACGCTGACCTCCTGAATCGCGTCCATGCTGACCGAGACGTGAAATGAAGCGGTGGCGTCGATGTCGTTGCCCGGCATGCCGTCGAGCATGAAGTTGTTCCAGCCTGCCCTTGCTCCCGAAAAGTTCGGAGTGCGGGTGCCCCAGTTGCCGCCTAGGGCATCGCTCCCGGCCGTCTGGGAGACTCCCGGCAGGACGGTCAGCAGCGCTACGATGTCGCGGCCACGCTGCATCAGGCCCTCCATCTGGTTGCTTGTCAGCATGGCGTTCACACCGGCGGTGTCGGTCTCGACCGCGGCGCCCTCTGCTTGCACAGTCACCGTTTCTGTTACGGCACCGATTGCCAGCGAGACGTTGCCGAGCGCCAGAGCTTGGTTTGCGTTAATGACGATGCTGGTCTGTTCGTAGGCTTGGAAGCCTTCCGACTGGACCATCAGCGTGTACGTGCTCGGTGGCAGCGCGGCAAACACGAAGTTGCCGGCTTCATTGGACTGGACAACGCGCCGTTCGGATGTGCCGGTGTTGGTGATCGTCACATCTGCTGCGACGATGACCTGGCCCGTGGGATCCGTCACGGTTCCAGAGAGTCGTCCAGAGACTTGGGCCCAGCTGGACGTTGCGAACAGCAACGCACCAATCAGCCCCGATAGTCGGATGTTCATTGGTCCCTCCCGGCGGCCCACATGACCGCCGTTCTTCAGCGATGGCCGTTCAAGACCGACGCGACAAGCGACGGCCCTGAACCTGCGTTCAAGACCACCTTGCCATCCGAAGCGGGTCCAGCTCCCCCCAGCATCCCAATCGCCTCATCCCGGCGAGATTGACTGGATTGGCGCCACCAGTATGGGGCTGACCCCGAGGTCCGTCAACGGGTTTGGGCTACCCGTGGCCGATATTCCCCCTTTCTTGGCCCATGTAGCCCTGTTGGAAGCCTGAGTGCCGCGCGCATCGGGCACGTCTCCCCGCGTCCCGTCCGCAGCAAGCCCCGATCCGCTTGTTCGGTGGGGCAGGGCCGGTTCGGCACTACGCGGCAGACAATCCCGCACCCATGCTTCAGCCCGTCTTTCAGGTGAGAGGGCCTCGGACCAAGCGAACAGGCGCTACGCCAATTTCGCAGTGAGGCTCGTACTTCGGGGCCACACGCCACCCACTTAGCCGCGCGGTTCGCGCTAGCGGTAGAGCCGTTCTAGGAGAAACGTACGGAAGCGTCTCTCGCGATCCTGCTGCTCGGTGTCGCCGGGCCGCCGCACTGGGATGTTAGCGCCGCTCACAGAGCTTCGTGCAGCTGCCCTCTCCCGCGTCATATCAATCTCGCCGTCCTTTATGGCCCCGCTGTACCTGTAGACGACGAAGTTGATCTGGTTTCCCGCCTGTTCTATCAGTTCGACTTCGAAGTCCAGCTTGTCGCCTGTGACGCTGCCGCGAATAATCGCATTGCTGGCGCCTTGATCGTTGTACGCCTTGCCACTGATAGAACTGCCGTTCTGCACTAGCCGGAACACCACATCCTTGGCGGTGGTTCGGCCCTGCGATGGGATCGTCCCGATCCAGGTTCCGGTCAGGTCCGCCGCGGCCAGTTGCGCGCCAGCCGACGTCAGCGCACAAGTCAGGACGGCACAAAGACGACCTAGGCTACGCATGGAGCAGGCCGCGGAGCGGACCTGTGCTGTCGGCAAACCGTTCCACTGGAGCGCCGAATGCCTCGAGCATTGACACGTAGAGGTCCGCCAGCGGGTGATCTTCCGCGTAGATAAGGTGCTGGCCGGGGTCGACCCGCCCGCCGCCCCGGCCGCCGAGCAGTACCGGGAGCCTATGAGGATCGTGCTTCTGGCCGTCCGCGAGCGCCGATGCGAACAGCACCATTGAGTTATGCAGGACGTTTGACTCGCCCTCGGGCATGTTCCGCAGCCGCCGCAGCAGGTAGCCGAACTGTTCGACGTGCCATCGATTGATGATCTTGTACTGCTCGAGCTTCTCGTCCTCGCCGCCATGGTGCGAGACTTCGTGGTGGCCTGACGAGACGCCGTCCAGGAATCGGAAGCTGACGTTGCTGACGGCGTTGCCGAACATGAACGTCGCGACGCGAGTCGTATCTGACTGGAAGGCGACCGCGATCATGTCGAGCATCAGGCGCACATGCTCGAGATGGCCCGATGGCCGGTCCGTAGGGGCATGGCTGGGGTCCAGCCGGGCCAGTGGCTTCCACTGGCTCTTGCCAGGGTCGCTGGATCTCTCGACCCGGGACTCGATCGACCTCACGGAGGAGAGGTACTCGTCAAGCCTCGCCCTGTCGGCTGCACCGAGTTCTCCACGCAATCGCCTAGCGTCCCGCAGGACCCTGTCCAGCAGTAGGGAGTCCAGCTTGGAATCGGAAGCTCGCGAGCCGGTTGATGCTCGGAACAGGCGCTCGTAGACTGCCCTCGGGTTGAGCTCGCGGGCAAGCGGGGTCGTTGGCGTGGCCCACGAGATGTGGGAGCCGTAGACCCTGGTGTACCCAACCACGGCGTCGTTACCGACGGCCACCGGCGTCACACCGAGTTCCAACGAGGGCAGGGGCGTCAAATGGCCTCTGGCCTTGGCCGCGACTTGGTCGAACGAAACGCCGTTGCGGAGATCAGCCCCTTGCGTCTTCTTGATCCGCGAGCACGTAAGGATTGACGCCTCCTTGACATAGTGGCCATCGCCGTCCTTGGCCTGCTCGTTCCAGAGGTTGCTGAGGACGTTGACTTCCCCCCGTATGTTCGCCAGCGGCTCTAGGCTGCGTGTCAACTGGAAGTCGCGGCCCGACGAACTGGGAGTCCATGTTTCGGGGAATGCACCGTTCGGCATGTACAGCGCGGCCATGCGCACCGGGCGATCGGAAATTGCAGGCCGCCCTCTTCTTGCGGCCATGGCCTCGAGCCACGGCAGGCCCAGTACGACGCCTCCGCCCCGAAGGACGGCACGTCGCGATATCCTCGCCGCACGGGCTCGCCTTATCACCCTTGCCTCCAACCGGCTGCCAGCTGTCGGATGGCGCGTCCCAACCATTCACAGCGCCTAGGGCACCACTTCGGGTCAGAGCGATCCGAGGAAGACTAGCCGAATGGACGATTGTATCGCAGTCATCATTCGCACGGCGTATCGCTATAGGGGTTGAGGGTCGGATTCGCCATCCTATCGAAGGCATATCCATGTCAAGGCTTGCCATCTACATGCCACATTGCCCCATAGGGCGTTCCGCCGCCAAATCCTCGCCGTCTGGCTACGCGAAGGTAGGCGTTCGTGGGTGTGGAATTCTTAATCCGGTCCGAGAACATCGCTGTCCGCCATGAATTCAGGGACTCGCGATGCACTTCCCCTTGCCGTCAAACAGCTCGTTTCCGAGCGTCGCCAGCGGATCGCGCACCCGTCATTCCCATGTGCACCTGATGGCCTTCCGGCTCGGCCTGTCGTCCCACCCGAGTCGTACACATTCGTGCCTCTCGGCCTAGCCTAGAGAAAGCTCCAGATCTGCCCCCTCGCAACGTCGAAAGATGGCCATTGTTGCTCTTCGATTAGGGCCCCCGCATTCCGAAACGAGGGCTAGCGCACTGCCTAGCTTGTCTCGACATCCAACAAGTCGTACTCTCCAGGCCTTCCCGATTCGGGGCCGCCTGACAGTGCCAGCCTGACTCTTCCACCGTCGTGCATCTCTGATCGTTCCCGCTGCGAGACTTTCGCGTCCAAAGAGGGAGAGTTCCGCCGGTTTGTGCGAACTCGCCGAGGACGGGCGCCGCTCAGGGAATCTCAGTTGTCTGCGGACCCTGAAGCCTGCTGCGGAGCACACACCAATCGTTGACTTCTCCGGCATCGAATACGGACATCAAGACACCGATCAGGCTCACAAATAGCCACCAATTCCGTCTCCACTTGGTGAGCCCTCGTCCTTGCGGAACTCCAGTTCGCCGGAATCTGGGCAGGCATACGGACAATTGAAATCGCTTGGGATCGCCGCTGGGGCTGGGTGCAACGGCGCACCCAGAGCGATATGATGGTTGGGGCGTCCTAAATGCCGATGCCGTTGTCCAGAGGCACGGACTCTACCTGAGGGAGAGAAAACATGGCCAAGACGGTAACCTTGCGGTTGGAAGAGGACGCATACGACGAGTTGCAGGAGGCTGCTGCGGTCGAGCGGCGGCCTCTGGCGAACTTCATTGCGGCCGCTGCGTTGGCACGGATCAGGGAGACGCAGTTTGTAGATGACGGGGAAATGGCCGAGATCCTGGGCAACGACGCGCTGGTCCGTAGGCTGAAGTCGGGTTCGCAACAGGCTCGCCAGCGGAGTGGCGACTTCGTTGCATGAGCACCGGATCTTCGAGACCGAGCAATTCCGCAAGGACCTACAGTCGATCGCCCGAGCTGGACACGGACGGATCGCCGGAAGGCTGCGGCGGACCGTTTGTCCTCAGCTGAAAGATCGCCCTCACTTCGGGCCGCACATTCGCAAGCTGAAGGGCTACGCACCGGAGACGTGGAGATACCGGATCGGGTCTTGGCGATTCTTCTTCGAGATTGATGATCAGGAACGCGTCGTATCGATGATCGCGGCGTCTCACCGCGGCTCGGCGTACTGATTGTCAGGCCCGTGCGCCCGCCTAACCGCAGTTGCGGCAACGGTGCTCATACGGGATGTCCTTGCCAGAGGGTGCCTCTTGACATTGGTTTCGGAAGCCTGTGGGACTGGGGATCAAAGGCTGCTAGGACGCCGGAAGGGTTCGCTCGTCACCACCTCGCGGACCAGTGACCAAGCGCTGTAGTCCTGCAACTCCAAACGCTCAACGATCGTCTCCACCGCACATGCGTCGGCGGAGCTCAAACCTCTGCCTAGGGCATAGCCCAGCATGCGGCGCGCCAGATTCCGCGCGAACAGTTGCTTGCGTTCCAGGAGAACCCGCTTTAGCCCGCCCGGCCCTTCGAACGTGGAACCGTCCGGCAGGCGGCCAGTGCTGTCGATCGGGGTACCAGCCTGGGAAAGACGCCAGCGGCCAAGGACGTCGTAGCTCTCCAGCGCGAAGCCCAGCGGATCGATCCGGTCGTGGCAGCTTGCGCAGCTTGGGCTGGCGCTGTGCGAAGCGAGCAATTGGCGGATCGTCTTGGTCTGCTTCTCGTGCGGGGCTTCTTCGATCTCCGGCACGTCGGGTGGGGGAGGTGGAGGCGGGGTTCCAAGGATTGAGTCCAGCACCCACACGCCTCGGAGAACGGGGCTGGTCCTGTGGGCATGGGAAGTGACGGCAGCGACGGCTGGCATGCTCAGCAGGCCGCCGCGGTCGATGTCGTCGGGGAGCTGCATCCAGTTCGGGTTCTTGGCGTCCTGCTCCTTCTTGATCGGCAGGTCGAGGTGCTCGATCAGGTTGCGGGTCAGGATTGTCCCGTCCGAGTCAAGGAAGGCCAGCAGCGACCGATCCTCGCGGAATACTTCCCGGAAGAAGAACACCGGCTGGAGAAGGATGTCGCCGCGCAGCTCTGCGCTCCCGGCATACTCGGGGAACAGGTCCGGGTCCGGTCCTCCAGCCCCCTCCAGCTCGCGGGTGCGGAGCCACTGCTCCGTGAACCGCGTGGCAAACTCGAGTGCCCTGTCGTTGCGGAGCATTCGCGGCACGAGCCGAACCAGCACTTCCGGATCGTCCATCCTGCCGTCTTCGGCGATGTCGAACAGGAGCTCGTCCGGCATCGTCCCCCAAAGGAAATACGAGAACCGGGAGGCCAAGGCGTATTGCTGGAGCTGCGGGTCTTCTGGGAGGTATGGAACGTGGAACACGAAGGACGGCGAGACCAGCACGCTCTGCAACACGAAAAAGATGGCCGGTTCGAAGTCAAGGCCTTGCCGCTTCGCCCTGCGGAACAGCGCGTGGTAGGAGCGGACCTCCTCGTCCGTTACAGGACGGCGAAACGCGCGGGGGAGAAATCGCTGGAGAATGCGCCTCGCGGCCTCAGGCTCGGAGGTCCCGTCGCCGGGACGGCTCACAAGTACGCGCCTTCGGGACTTGTACTCCTTCGAGGCAACGTCAACGACGAGCTGCGCGGTTTCCACATACTTCTCAGTTAGAAGGGGAGAGATGAATAGTGTCTCGGCTGCGTTGTCGAAACCCTCGCCGCCCGGACCGTCCGAGGGGAAGAGTTCGCTGACATCGATCTGAATGTCGAACAGGTCCCGGACAGTCGCACCGTACTCGTCCCGGTTCAGGCGCCGGAACTGCACGGGAGGGGGCCGGAGGTCCGCCGCGCACGCTTGATCGCGCCATGTGGAGGCCACCCAGTCGACGAATCGCTGCCGATCGTCCACGGACGGCTTGGGTGCCCCAACCGGCGGCATTTCCCCGTTGGAAACGCGTGTAGCGATGGACGCCCAAGAATCCGGCCGGTCGGCGAACGAGTCGATTCCGAAAAGGCTGTCGGTGCGGAGCCCGCCCGGAGGCGAATCTCCTTGATGGCAGGTGTCGCAGTTTTCCTTGAGGAACGCCCGTCCAGCGTCAAAGTCGTACGGCGCCTGATCCGAGGCCGGCAGGGCTTGCGCGGACAGCAGAACGATCGCTATGGCCAAGGACCGCTGCGGTAGACAAATCCCGAGCGTTCGGGAGCCCGGCCTTCGCGACTGAGAGGGCGAATTGGCCCGAAGGAGGTCGGCTTGGGTCCTCTGAGTCGGAGGCCGGAGCGGGCTCGCGAGTCTCCGGACGTGACCCACTCTTCAATCTTCGCGCATCGGCAGCCTGGAGTACGTCCCGTCTTGGCGCTTCGTCAGGGATAGCCCCAATGACTGTCTATTGAGTGGCTTCGCGGGATGTCGAGAATTGGTTCAGCAGCGGCGGAGGTCTTGCCATGGGCCGAGGGCGAGCCGACCTTTTGGGGAGGCGCGGCTGTCGGACCACCTCAGCTTTGGAGTGCTTGCGAGGGTCTTCCCGGTCGATGCCGTCACGTCGGCTCCGACAGAGTGTGGGCGTAGCGGTCGCCTGAGGCGGGTGTTGTCGGCTTGCGGAATCGCATCGAGACGCAGATCGAAGGGCCGGTCTCCCTAGTGCAGGTCGAATCCCTCAGGACCATGTGAGACTCACTAGCACCTGCCGGGCAATCCCAGGCGCCAAGCAATGCTCACGCGCCGATGCCATAGACCCGTTGCGCGTTCCCGCCGAGGAACAGCGCCCGAGTTTCGGGGGACACCGATGTGCCCGGCGACGATGACCAGTTCCGGGAAGTCGAGCGCCACCCGGTCGAGATAGATCGGCCGGCCCACCTCGGACGGCATCAGCGGCCTTGTGTGGCCGATCTGGGTGCAGAACGGCACACCGAGGTCGCAGCAGGCTGCGTAGACGGGGTAGAACAGGCGATCCGTTGGCGGAAGCTCCCAGAGCCAAGGAAGCACGCGGATCCCCTTGAAGCCGAGTTCCTCGACGCAGCGCCTGATTTCGGCGACCGCCCGCATAGGCCGGGCGATGTCGGCCGAGCCAATGCCGACAAGGCGGTCGGGGTATTCACCGACAAAGCCCGCGACCTCGTCGTTTGAGATCATCGTGTCGTTTGGCGCTACCCAGGCTGAGATCAGCCCCTTTGCGACGCCTGCCGCGTCCATCTCGCGGATTGTCATCGCAACCGGAAGCTCCTCTGTGGGCAAGTCCTGGCGGTTCCAGCGCCGTAGCGAATCGAACATGGGGTGCTGCAACTGCCTCAGGGTGGGGTGCTGCGCCCAAGCGTCGATGATCACTGGCAGGCTCCGTGGCTCTCGATGAGAATGTACAGCCTCTCTGGAAGATCCTGCAAGATAGTCTTGCGCCGACGGCGGATCGGACTTATTTCGAGGTGTCGCCGTGACTGCCTACGGAGATTCGGATGTGCTGCGGGAGGCAACCGTCCGAACTGCCCGCCCCAGACCAGTCCCCGTGCGGCTGTCAGGCTGCGCACGCGGCGCCGCCAGCCACAGATCCGGCGCCGCCGGCAGGCCGGGCTGTGCGTTCCGCGCCGCAGCCGCGCACAATCGCCCCTTCGAGTTCGGCCAGTCCTCCAACTCGCCCAGCCCACGCGCCAACGCGCTCCGCGAGTCTTCCCCTGCCAGCAAGGCCCCCGTGGCCAGTTCACCGGCCGCGGTCTCGCCAAGCGACTCGTCACTCGCTCTTCCGATGGCGCTATAGATTCTTCGCTCTGGTGTCAAGTGTGCCCGAGTGCCAGCCCAAGGGCGGCTGAGATTTGACCGGGGTGTGATCCTGAGCCCGTGCGAGTCCCCGTGGGCTACTCGTGCCTGATACCCCCGGGACAGCACGACCGGTGACGTCCCACGCCCGGACCGCCCCCAACGCCCCAGGATTTCGCGCCCGCAGGCTAGCGATAGCGGCGGTGCACGGCCAGCAGGCGTCCTTGGACCTGTACTTGGCCCGCTGGGACGATGATCGGGTCCATTCGCATGTTGGCTGGCTGCAGCCGCACCATGGCCCCCTCGAGAAAGAAGCGCTTCAGGGTCGTCTCAACTCCGTCCACGAGCGCCACCACGATCTCCCCGTTCATGGCTCGTTTGGTCTTCTCGATAAGCACGTAGTCCCCGTCGAGGATGTGGTCCTCGATCATCGAGTCTCCGCTGACACGCAACGCGTACACGTCGTCCGAGTCCAAGAATGGAGCGAACGAGAGGGTCTGGGAGTCCTCGTACGTCTCTAAGGGCTGTCCTGCCGCAATCTCACCGACCAACGGCGTTGCCAACTCTCCAGTGTGGTGAAAGCCCGCCCGCTTGTAGCGATTGTCGCGCAGCTCGTCGTAGTACTTCTGGCTGATCTCAAGAGCTCGGCTCTTGTTCTGCTCCCTGTGGACGTAGCCCTTCTCTCCTAAGACCAGGAGGTGGCGGTGCACGGTTGCCACGGAAGAGAGCTTCAGGTGCCGAGCGATCTCTTCGAAACTCGGGCTGTAGTGATTCTCAGCGATGAACTTCGCAACGAAGTCAAGCACTTCCTTCTGTCGTCTGGTAAGAGCCATGCTTACTCCTTTCTTCGAAGTTCATTCTATCACTTCCGGTACAACTGTGCAACTGGATGTCGTGATTTCGTTTTTCCTTTCCATTTATCCGCGGTAGAATCAGGAGCGATGGACCTCTTGGCGATTCAGGAACAGATCCGCGAGCGGCGCTTGTCGGGATGGCTGCTGTTTGACCACCACGTCCGGGACCCGATCGCCTACCGAGTGCTGGGCCTCGACTCCAGCGGACACGTGTCAAGACGATGGTACTACTGGATTCCGGGTGAGGGTGAGCCGGTCAAGGTGGTGCATGCCATCGAAGATGCCCGCCTCGACAGCCTTCCGGGCTCCAAGCGGGTGTATTCCAGCTGGCAGTCACACCACGCCCAACTGGCGGCCACCCTTCGCGGCGCACGAACCGTCGCAATGCAGTACTCGCCACAGTGCATGATCCCTGTTGTGTCGCTGGTGGACGCAGGCACGGTAGACCTTGTCCGATCGCTCGGCGTGGAAGTAGTCACGTCGGCCGCCTTGGTCCAGTACTTCGAGGCACGCTGGACCCCCCAGCAACGGGAGGGGCACATTGAGACGGGCAGGCGAGTCGACGAGGTGCTGCGGCTGGCGTTCCAACGCATCCGGCACGACATCGATGCCGTAGGGGCCAGCAGCGAGTTCGCGATTGCCCAATTCATCCTGAACCGCTTTCGAGACAGCGGATTGGTCGCAAGCGACACTCCGATCGTCGGTGTCAACGCCAATAGCGGCGATCCCCACTACGGCCCCTCACCCGCCAGTTCTCGTCCCATACGGGAGGGCGACTTCGTGCTCATCGACTTGTGGGCGAAGCTGGACATAGAGAAATCGGTCTACTACGACATCACTTGGACCGGGTTCTGCGGCGAGAGGCCGCCTGAGCGCATCCAAGAGGTGTTCGAGATCGTGGTCGCCGCCCGGGACGCTGCGCTGCGTGCCGCAGACACCGCGGTCCGCAGAGGCACTGCCATCGCCGGTTGGGAGATCGACGAATCCGGCCGGTCCGTCATTGAGTCTGCGGGCTATGGCGAGAGGTTCGTGCATCGCTTGGGCCACTCCATCGGCGAGGAAGTCCACGGCAACGGTGCGAACATGGACAACCTCGAGATGCGGGACGACAGACCGATCATCCCGGACACCTGCTTCTCTATCGAACCCGGTATCTACCTGCCGGAGTTTGGCGTGCGCAGCGAGATTGACTGCCTCGTCAGTTCGGACGGCGCCAGCGCGACCGGTGCCGTACAGACGGAGATTGTGCGGATCTGACGACCGTTCTTATTCGGCGCCGGTCTCCACCCACTCCCGTGTGCGTCCCGATTCGAGGACTGCGTCACACACCTTCTGCGTTTGGAGCGCACAGCGGAAGTCCGGCTGGGTCGGCTGGCCCGATTCGACACCCGCCACGAAGTCGGCCAGAGCATTCAGGAAGGTGTGCTCGTACCCGATCGTTGTCCCGGGCACCCAGTACTTGTCCATGTAGGGATGCTCTGAATTCGTGACGTGGATCTTGCGCCAGCCGGTCAGGTGGTCCTCAACCTTCTTCCCCGACTGCTTCTGCTGGTACTCGAAGAAGTGCAGGTACTCGGGATCCTCAAGGTCGAAGAAGACCGAACCGTCGGCACCGTTGAGTTCTAGCGTGTTGTAGTTCTTGCGGCCGCGCGCATACCGCGTCGACTCAAACGTGCCCATCGAGCCGTTCGCGAACTCAGCCAAGAACATGCAGGCATCGTCTATGCCGACTGGCTGAACCTTGCCGGTGTCCGCGTGCATTCGCTCGGTCACGAACGTCCGAGTGCTCGCTACCACCCTCGCGATTGGCCCATTGAGCCACATCGCCGAGTCGATCGAGTGCGCCAGGAGGTCGCCGGTCACTCCGGAACCCGCTACGTCCACATCCAGCCGCCATGTCCCAGCGCCGCCTTGGGGAACATTCTCAGAGATAGTCCAGTCCTGTAGGTAGGTGGCCCGGTAGTGGAAAGCCTTGCCAATGCGCCGCTCGTCCACAATCTGTTTTGCCAGCGAGATGGCCGGAACGCGTCGGTAGTTGTACCAGACCATGTTGGGCACGCCGGCCTGCTCCACGGCCTCCACCATCTGCTCTGCCTCGCCGACGTTCATGGCCAGCGGCTTCTCGCAGCAAATCATCTTCCCCGCCTCGGCGGCGGCTAGGACGATGTCCAAGTGGAGGTGGTTCGGCGCGCAAATGTCCACTAGGTCAACGTCGTCGGCCGTCGCGACCTTGCGCCAGTCCGTCTCGACCCGTTCGTAGCCCCAGTTGTCGGCGAATGCCTGCGCCTTGGCCTTGTTTCGAGCGGCCGCGACCTTCAGGACCGGCCGGTGCTCGACAGGAAAGAAGTCGTTGAGCCTCTTGTAGGCGTTCGAATGGGCCCGGCCCATGAAGCCGTACCCGATCATTCCGATGCGCAGTTGCTTCGCCATAAGTAGTGGTTCCTTTGCCTGAGGTTCGGGCACCAGCCGCGCTCGAGAGCGAACTTGGCGCGCCAGCTGATTCTACGTTTCGGACCGGAGTCGGTGCAGCGACCGACCGAGCACCGGTCCCAAGGCTGATTCGCAATTCAATGTATCACTAGGCACAAGGTCGGCCGTCACAACCGTTGGTAGCGAGCCCGGGGTACCGTCCCGAAGGGGGCCGCAGCCGAATGCTGTTCCGCCCGGGAGGGTCTCGACATTTGCAAGGCGCCGGAATCCCTGGAAGGCGGCGCTGCCCTCCCGAGTGATGCGTGCACGCACGGATGCCCGGTTCATGGACCTTCGGGCCAGGACCGCCGAAGCTCTCGGAGGGTGGGGGACGAGTGCACAGATCGGGCACTGCTCGAAGACGTCCGGGATCGTCGCCGCGGCACCTGAACTCACGTGCTGTGCGAGTCCCAGAGAGGGTCTCCGAGCTCCTGCACACGCCTCTTCAGATTTGCTGTCGGACTCCCTCCAACCATGGGGCGATGCTGCCGGTGTACTGACCAATTGAGGCGTCGGGAGCTAGGGCGGTCGTCACGCAGACTCCACGCGGGGCTAGCGGTCGATACAAAGAGCCCCTAGACACGCGGCCGAGTGGCATGGCACACCGTCGAGCCAAACCTGCGGGCGGTTCGGCCAGCATAAGGTCCCCAGCAGTCCTGAGTCCTCGCTGCTGGAGTTCGGATCGCTGTCTCCGCCGCTACGTGAGACATCTCCCGATCCTGCGCGCATTCTGCGACGGTCGGCAACGACTGACTGCCTCCCGGTGCCCGTTTGGGGGCGGCCACGGAGTACACGCTGGTGCCGCTGGTCACAGCGAACAAGGTCGTGGGCAGCTTGCTTCTCGGCGGGTCGACCTTCTCTCGGCTTGCCCGTACGGCATCTCCCGCCCCCGGGCCAATCTAGGCTGAGGACCTCGCGTGCCCGAAAGGCCCGAGTGTCAGCAGTGCGACCGGGCCGATTTTCATGCTGCGATAATGGCGGTCCAAGCGTCCACACTGGATCGGTCGGCAGCAAGACCGTGACCTTTGGTAGCTACCCATATGCGCACACTGCTCATCGTCTTCGTGTTCCTGCTTCCCCCCGCGCTTGACTGCGAGTGGAACCAGTGGCGAGGCCCGAACCGCGACGGGAAGTCGTCCGAGACGGGGCTCCTAGCCGATTGGCCTCAGGACGGTCCGCGACTACTCTGGCAGGTTGAGTCGCTCGGCTCCGGCTATTCATCGCTGGCTGCCGCGGACGGTCTCCTGATCTCACAGGGCCTGGAGGCTGGCGAGCAGTTCCTCATTGCCCTTGACGCAGCCTCCGGCGAGACTGTCTGGAAGACTGCGCATGGCAGGCGCTACTCGAATCGGCGCGGCGACGGCCCGCGCGGGACGCCGACGGTTGACGGCGATCGGGTCTACGCACTCGGTGGGGACGGCAACCTGATCTGTGTAGAAGTCCGCACTGGCGCAAAGGTGTGGGAGAAGAACGTGCTCCGAGTCTACGGGGGCCGGAACATCAGCTGGGGCATCAGCGAGTCGCCGTTGGTGGACGGTGACCGCGTGATTGTCAATGCCGGCGGGCCTAGAGCCTCGGTCGTCGCCTTGAACAAGGAAACCGGCGCGGAGCTGTGGAAGACCCAAAGCGACGAGGCTGGCTATTCCTCGCCCGTGGTCGCAGTCATCGGTGGCAAGCGCCAGTATGTGGTCTTCACCGGCGAAGCGGGCATTGGAGTTCTGGCGGAGAACGGAGAGTTGCTTTGGCGCTACGCGCCCGTAAGCAACTCGACCGCCAACATCGCCACTCCCATCGTCCACGACGACCTGGTCTTCCTCTCGTCGGCGTACGGCACGGGTTGCGCCCTCCTGCGCATCGGTGATTCAGGGGGTTCGGTTTCGGCCTCCGAGATCTACTTCAGCCGCAGCATGATGAACCACTACAGCAGCTCGATCCTGATCGACGGTTACCTGTACGGCTTCTCGGGCAGAATCCTCACTGCCATGCAACTTGAGACCGGCGAGGTTGGCTGGAAGCACCGTTCGGTAGGAAAGGGTCAGATAATCCACGCCGACGGAAAGTTGTACATCCTAAGCGAGGATGGGGTGGTCGGCTTGATCGACCCCGACCCCGGCGAATACAGGGAGATAGCGCGATTCGAGTTTGAACCCGGAGACTATCCGACTTGGACGCTCCCGGTCATCTCGTCCGGCGTGCTCTACTTGCGAGATCAGGCACGCATGTTCGCCTACGACATCAAGGCCCGCTAGCGCGCCCCTCTGGTTACGCTGCGTGTCGTTCGCTGGCACGGACTCTCACTCCCGGGCGGTCTCGTAAAGGCGGTCGGCGATCTTCCGCATTGCAGATCGCATCGGCTCGTGGAACTCCCCGGTAGGAGACATCACGCCCGCATGCTGACGCAACTGCTTCCTCTCGGACAAGTCGGTCCAGGTGTCGATCAGGCCGCAGTAGCTCCACCCCACGAAGTCAGGCCTGGACAGGGCGCGACCGGCGTACTCCAAAGTCCAGGCGGCCCTCTCTTCGTGGTCTTCCGCCAATGGCCCGTAGGGTCTGGGCATGTTGACGGCCGGCGTCGCGAAGCTCCCGTCTCCGTTGAACAGCGGCTTCCCGGCGGCCTGAGACCATCGGTCAAGCGAGGGTTCCAGCCAGCCGAATCGCCCGTAGGCTTGGTAGAACACCAGATCTGTGTACTGGGCCGTGATGTCCACCACGGTGTCCGCAGTGTCGGTGTTCCCGTTAAGCTTGTCCCCAAGAAACAGGTGATTCGGATCCTGCCGACAAATGGCCTCTCTCGCGACGTCGTAGTACCGGTCGACGACTCTTCGCAGGAACGCGGTGTTGTCTCTGGTCTCCTGGGCATTCGCAGGGCTTGTGGTCGGTCTCCAGTCCGCCGCGGCCTCAAGGCTGTCGAATGACTGGAATTCCGTGCCGTAGGCGGCATTGAAGTCTGAGATCGATCCCTTGTATAGATCCACGACCGTCTCGACGTAGACCCGCTTTCCGGCGTTTCCGGCAGGGAGATTCCTCAGCACTCTGGGAAACGTCGGGAGCGCCGATCGCGGCGCGCCGTACAGTGTGTCCCCCCTTTCCTTAGCGTCCCAGTCGGTAAAGATGGGGCAGTCGGTCATCGCGTAGCCCAGCACCATAGGGTCATCCCTGAGCGGAGCAACCTCGCGGCGAGCCAGACGTAGGGTGTGCTCCCGGAACGACTCGCTGAAGACGTCCGGGAACTCGGACGGACCCGGAGCCTTCCAGTGGGGAATGTCGATCGGCTCAAACCGAGCCACATAGGGTATGAACGGGCGCGGCGTGTTGATCAGGTTGAGGTCGGTGTGCACGCCGACCGAATTGAAGCCCAGTTCGGGAATGAGGTCCATTAGCCAGCGGCGGAGTCTGTCGTCGAAGCGGGGATCACTTGCACCGGAGACCCCAAACTGGCGTGCCCAGTGATCGCGGTTGTAGGGCGCCTTCCACCAGCCGCCGTGAATATGGTTCACCCCGAAGGACAAGAATGCGTGGCCCTCCGGTGTGACCATCCACCATCGGTCGTCCTGATCTAGACGAAAGAACCCGGTCTTCTCGAATCTCTTCTTCGTCCATCCGCCGTAAGCGTCCGTCTCTTCCGAAGTAACTGCGAGGGCCGGCGCTGCGCCGACGATGCCGATCCGGAACAGGTCTCTCCGTGAGATGTCCATTGCTACTGGACCTTATCAGGCACTTCAGGAGCCGTCCAGAACCAGCGGGAGCCCGGCGGGCGAGGGAGACCACCGCAATCGCGCTGAACCGCACTGCGGGGTTGCTGAGGGCGTATGAATCGGCGTTGAGAATGATCCAAGCAGCGTCCACTGTAGGGCTGGAGGAGGCAACTCAGAACCACCTGGACCGTTTGTCGTGCCCGAGGCGCTCATTCCCACCTGCCTACGGTCCGTCCGAATCCATCCTCACCGCAACCACGCTTGGTCTTCCGCCATAGCGGGCAGCTGGTCTCGAACGCAGGGGTAACGGTCGAGATCCGGCCGGTTGTGTCCCTCGGGATGGATCGCTCTGGATCCGGCGGGAAAGGTCGGTCCATTGGCCAACGCCGCCATTGGTCTTCGGTTCTGACGCCTCCCTGAGCACCCGTGGGCCGGGAGCCCTGGCGGCGACAATAGGTGCCGAAGCTGGGCAGACCTCCTGCCATGCGCTGAGCCCGATAGGGGGAACCGGGATTAGAGAGACTCAGGTGAACAATAGAACGAGATGAGATTCAACCTGCTGGTGGCCCTTGTCCTCGCCGTATCCGCGGCCTGCAGTGGTCCCCACACCCATTCCCAAAGCGGCTCTTCGGAGCCAGTAGCGGAGGCAACCTCCAGAGTCGTTCTCGTCTCGGAAGCGGAGTGGCAACAACTGAACCCGAAACGCGGGGACAAGAGTCCCAGAGCAGCCACCCTTTGGGGCGATCGCGACGGCCCCGGACCGTCTGGCTTTCTTCTGAAACCGGTGGATGGGTTCTCGTCCCCGCCTCATGTTCACACTGCCCCTTACCACGGTGTTGTCATCAGCGGCACAATCCACAATGCAGAACCGAGTGCCAGTGACCTGTTCCTGCCGCCGGGCTCCTTCTGGACGCAGCCCGAAGGAGGAGTGCACATCACGGCTTGCAAGGGGGATTGTCTGGCGTATATCGAGTTTGAGGGCGGCTACGATGTGCTACCGGTCGAGCACGCAACAGGCGATCCTGTGACGGCGGTCACGATGCAGCCTACAAGCATCCCTTGGGGCGATCCCTCTGGAACGACCGCCTCGGCGAACGGACCCAAGGTAGCCGAGCTGTGGGGTGCCCCTCAGGGTGATCAGCCCGGCGGATCCCTCGTCAGACTGCCGGCCGGCAAGACTGGGACGATCCGCAGTGATTCCGGGGCCTTCCATGCAGTGGCGATCGACGGACGGGCCAAGCACCGGGAAGTGGGCAAGAACCACGTCACCCCCTTGGATCCTGGGACCTACTTCATGGCGCAGGCAGGGTCAGAACACCGGGTCTCGTGTGTCGAAGAAGCGGATTGCACGCTCTATGTGCGGTCACGCGGAAGCCTCCAGGTCTCGTCAGCGGGGCAAGTCGAGCCGTAGCCGCGACGGTTTGGATCGTCCGTGCGGTCCAGTATGTGCCAAGGAGGAGGACTCCATACTGATCCTCCCGCTGCAACCGGGGCATCCGACCCAATGCAATGCCACGCGTCTCCGAAGGTCGTTGGCCATTCCGGCCAGTTCCCGGCCAGGGGCCCCTTGCTTACTGCCCGGTCACAGAACCCAGCCGCCGGCTTGCGGAATCTGATCGACCTGAACGCCCGTTCCGATCCAAGACGAACGTCTGGTCGGGTGATCGCAGTGAAGCGACGCTCCGGCCTGCGTGCGACCGTGGGTCAGTCGTAGGTTCAACGGCTTGATGCTGGTCAGGAAGATCTCGACCGCCTCCCATGCGAGGCGGCCGCCCGGGGAGGATGCCGAGGCGCTCCAATTCCTGGTACCAGACGCTTCCCGGGTACCGTAAGCAGCGTCGCACGCTGACGCGGGTCGGCATGGTCCGGTTGTCGAGGAAGGCCTATTCGCTGCCGTCACGGCTGCGGAGGGAGCAAGTGCATGTTCGCCAGCCGGGTCGAAATTGGCACCTCGGCGGGCTCTTGGAGCGGCACGAGCAGGCGCATGCGAAGCGGGCGGGCGTGTTCTACTATCGCCACCTGGTGGGCGCCCAGCTGCGTAAGCCGGGGGCCTAGGCGCCGTGCCGCTACCGGGGAGAGACGTCCCCCACGCCAGCCTTGCGGCGGGCGTACGACCGGCATTGCTGCGTGCGCGTGCAGCGCAATGCGGACACTTCGGGCGATGCCCCCCATCGATGCTCTTCCTGATCAGTTGAGAGCCACGAGTACTGCCGTCGGCGCCTAGGTTCGCCGCTGACAACCGACAACCCCGGCCTAAGACGGCTCAACACGCTCGTAGGCACCGGCCGCCGACGTTTAGAGGTGTGGGGTTGATGCCATACGATGGCCCCATGCGGGTCGAAGCACGCTCGGTGGTGCACAGCGACCCAAGGATTTCTGGAGGCACACCTGTCTTCCGCGGCACACGGGTTCCAGTTCAGTCGCTCTTCGACTACCTAGAAGGGGGTGAAACGATCGAGCAGTTTCTGGATCAGTTCCCGTCGGTGTCGGAGGAACAGGCGCTGGCTACCCTGGGGTTAGCTCGCGACTCCATCTTGGCCCGCGCGCGTTCTGCTTGATGAGAATCTGCCTCGGGCCCTCGCCGATGTCTTAGCGGGACACCGAGATTGCACGGTGCAATTCGAGGGTTGCTCAGGCACAACGAATGGCGAATTGCTGGAGCTCGCCAATCAGCGTTTCGATGCCGTGCTGACTATGGATCGAGGCATTCAACACCAGCAGAATCTGAGAGGGCTTGGCATTTGCATTGTGGTCATCCACGCGCATTCGAACCGTGTGGCACATCTGCGGCCGCTAATCGGTAGCATTCTGAAGGCCTTAGACGACTTGCCTTCCGGGAAGGTACGCGCAGTCACGGCCTGAGAGTCCACGGCTTTCTGTTCGATATTCTCCGATTCCTGAGGGCCGCGCAGGTAAGCAACCGAATGCGCCACTGCCCGTGAGACGCTTGCCGCCTACGATTCGCCGAAACAGCAGATCGCCGGGTCGCGAGAGCGTAAGGTCGAATGAGTGGAGATCTCAAGGGCCAATGACCAGCGTACTGCTCTCGGGACGACACGGCTTGTGACGGAGATCGCAGACGCCCCGCTTCCCGATCTTGTTCTGCCAGCACTCGAGAAACACCCCAATGCCGAGGATCGGCGTCAGTTCTAAGTGGCCCTGATCCGGGCCAGACGCCAGGTCTTCGTCCGATCGGTTGCCGAAGAACGACGCGCTGTGTCCGACACGTGTCAAGGGGCGTCTGGTGCGTCGCGAGAACGCGCAAGACAGGGGTCCCTGCTACGACTGATCGAGTTGGCCCTACCGCGAGCGCACGCAGCCTCCGTGCCCTGCTTGTGGCAGAGGATCGCCAGGGGCAGTTGCTCGAGCGTCTGCCCAGCGGGCGGCACAAGCCGGCCGGAGAGGGCACGCTGCAGGCGGAGTCCGATTGCTAATTGATGCTCTCAAGGGCGTCGAGGACTGCCGCAGCCGCACGCCGTACCATGTGCGGGCCGGCAATCTGCCGGAGCAGCTTCGCTCCCAAACGCTCCCCGAGGCGATGCGCGGGCTGCTCAACAGCCTGCGCATGCTCGCCTTCCGGGCCGAGTTGCGGATGACGGCGCAGATCGCGCCACAAGTCTCGAAGCCGGAGAACTCGCACCAGGTGGGGGCCTTCTGGCCGACGCCGCCAGTCGCGGCCCGGCGCGCCTTGAGAGCCGACGAGGAGACAGATTCCGCGATCCGGGTCAAGTGGGCTGTGGAATCAGGGCCGCCACCTGCGAAGAGTGGCCCGAAGTGGGCCTCTTCAGGCACTGGACGAGCGGTCCAGAATCATCGGGAGTCCTGCGTGCGAGGAAAACGGTCGTCGGATCGGAACGGTCCAAGCGCCCGGGCAGGTGGCGTCGGTTTGCAACACTGGGTCTTGGCTGCCAATTCCATCGAGACTCTCAATCCGGCCGCATCTGCGGCCGGCGCGCGGGTTGGCCTGTTCGACTTCGACGGCACGTTGTCGCTGATCCGGGCGGGTTGGGTCGATGTCATGGTGCCAATGATGGTCGAGATTCTGGCAAGCCTCGGGACCGGCGAGACCGAAGCCGATTTGACCGAGCTGGTGGAGGGCTACGTTGGGGACCTGACCGGCCGCCAGACGATCTACCAGATGATCGAGTTTGCCGACCAGATCACCAAGCGCGGCGGCGCTCCGAAGGATCCGGTCGAGTACAAGCACATGTACCTCGACCTGCTGATGGACAAGATTCGTGACCGCCGAGAGGCTTTGCGGTCGGGCAGGGCTGCTCCAGACGAATTGATGGTCCCCGGGGCGCGACGGCTCTTGGACGGACTCCTGGAGCGCGGCCTGACGCTTTATCTGGCCAGTGGGACAGACCAACCGTTCATGCGCGAGGAAGCTCGACTCCTGCGCATCGACTCCTACTTCACCGGGGGAATCTTCGGTGCCCTTGAGGACTACAAGAGTTTCTCGAAGAAGATCGTGGTGGAGCGAATCATCCGGGACAGTGGCCGGACCGGTGCGCAGCTGCTCGGCTTCGGGGACGGGTACGTCGAGATTGAGGTCGTCAAGTCCGTTGGCGGCTGCGCGGTTGGGGTGGCCACGGACGAGCCGGACTGCGTGCGCGTCGATCCGGTCAAGCGTGCGAGGCTCGCTCGCGTTGGGGCCGACTGGATCGTGCCGAACTTCAACTCCTACCATGAACTGATGGCAGCGATGTTCGGTCGGGAGTGAATCCGGCCACTCGGCCAGCGTCGCGAGGATCGCAGGAATGCAATCGAAGTACCCCGCATTTGACCGCTCAAGGTTGGTTGTCAAGCCGCTCCTTGAACGAGACCACGACATGGACCTCGGCTACTTGCTGGCCCTGGAGGAACAGGTAGGCCAGCCGGATCGGAAACTGCGCGATTCCTTGCGGACCGTCGCTGAGCATCTGGTAACGGGTGGTCCCGAGGCGCGGATCTTGATGATGGGCGCGCACGTGATCAAGTCCGGCGTCTCACGGCAGGTCATCGACCTCCTGCGGCGCGGCGCGTTCACGCACGTGGCGATGAACGGCGCCGGCGCGATCCACGACTTTGAGTTGGCCCGCATCGGCGCCACAACAGAGAGCGTGGCGCGATACATCCGGACCGGCGAGTTCGGCCTTTGGGACCAGACCGGGATCCTCAACGAGTGGGCAGTGGACGCCGCCCGCCTCGGCTTGGGCCTTGGCGAGAACTTCGGCCGCCTGACCCTTCAAGAGCGTCTGCCCCATCGCGACGTGAGCATCTTGGCGGTCGCTTACGAGCTAGGGATTCCCGTGACCGTCCACGTTGGGATCGGATATGACATCACACACGAGCACCCGAACTGCGACGGCGGCGCCTACGGCCAAGCCAGCTACCGGGACTTCTTGGTCTACACCAAGTCGGTCGAGTCGTTGGAAGGTGGGATTATGGTCAGCCTCGGCTCCGCGATCATGGGCCCAGAGGTGTACTTAAAGGCGCTGGCGATGGCTCGAAACGTCGCTCGTCAGGAAGGGCGGCGCATCGCGGACTTCACCACCGCGGTCCTTGACTTGGTTCCAATTCAGGGCGACATCCACAGCGAGCTGCCCAAGTCCGATCCCGGATACTATTTCAGGCCGCACAAAACCATACTCGTCCGCACAGTCGCCGATGGCGGCCGCAGCCTGTATCTCCGCGGTGACCACCGGATCACCGTGCCGGCCCTGCGCAAGGAGGTGTTGGCGCTCAGTTCGGGCGCCGGTCGATGACGCCCGAGGGCGTGCTGGACGCGGCGGTCGGCATCCGTGTGCTGGTAGTCGGCGACATCTGCCTGGATCGCTGGTGCTGGTATGACCCCGAACTGTCTGAGCCTTCTAGGGAGACTGGGATTCCCCGCCGCGCGGTGGTCGCCTCCAAGTGTACGCCGGGTGCGGGTGGCACGGTGGCGTCGAATCTGTGTGCCTTGGGCGTTGGGCAGGTCACCGTCTTGGGAACGGTCGGAACTGGCGGAGCCGGCCATGACCTCCAGGCTGCACTGGCCTGTCGGGGCATCGACGCCGGCCAGTTGATCGCGGACCGACGCGTGGTCACATTCACGTACACCAAGCTGATTAACGCCGCATCGGGTCAAGAGGACGAACCGCGTGTCGACTTTGTCAACACGACGGCGCTGCCGGAGAGCCTGCAGCGGCGGTTGATTGATCGATTCTCAGCGCTGGTGGAGTCTTATGACGCCGTGATCGTGGCGGATCAGGCCGAGACTCCGGAAGGGGGAAGCATCACTTCCGAGGTCCGCGACGAGATCTGCCGGGCGGCGGGCAGCCATCGAGCCACCAAGTTCCTAGGTGATTCCCGGAGCCGAGTGGAACTTTTCCGGAACTGCACCATGACTCCCAACGAGGAAGAGGCTGCCGCCGGAAGCCAGCGGGCATTCGGAGATGTGGACTATGGTCGGCTGCAGGGGCTGATCGGAGGGCCCGTTCTGGTCGTCACCGCGGGAAGTCGGGGCGCGTGGCTCGTTGAAGGCGGCGTCAGCCACTTGCTTCCCCCTGCGCCGGCCAAGCAGGTCGTGGATGTATGCGGAGCCGGGGACAGCCTGACAGCGGGAATGGCGCTGGCTCTTGCTGCAGGGGCCGGCCCAGATGCGGCGTTGCAGTTTGGGATGCTCGTGGCATCCGTTACGGTGGGCAAGCGCGGGACAGGTACGGCGGATTCTTCCGAAGTCCTTGCGGCCGCCGAGACTGCCGACTGGGGTGGTCAGGCGTAGTCGGTGCCGCGCGAGCCGACGAGCGCTGCTTGCGGCGCTGGTGCACGGAGACGGCGTGTCGAGGGTTCGCTGAGCCGCCATCGTGTAACCCTCCGCGGACATTCTTGCTCTAACAGTTCCAACTCACCGAGCGTTAGGTGTGACGGTTCAGGGATAATCGGGTAGGCTTGGCGGGGTGACGGGCCCCGCGCTTGGGAGACCTGGCTAGGACTATGGGGTTCGCAATTGACTACAAGAGGCGGCTACACACCGCTCTGGACAAGATCAGCTTGGAAGCCGTCGAGGACCTGATCGACGTCTTTCGCAAGGCTCGCGCGGAGGATCGGCAGATCTTCGTGTTCGGGAACGGGGGAAGCGCTGCTACCGCCAACCACTTTGCCTGCGACATGGTCAAAGGGGCCAGCTTCGGTCGTAGTCAGCGCTTCAAGATTCTGTCGCTCGCGGAGCAGATTCCGACTCTGACGGCCTACTCCAACGACGTCGGCTACGAGAGCGTATTTGTCGAGCACCTCAAGAACTTCGCTCGGCCCGGCGACGTGGTGATGGGAATCAGCGGCAGCGGAGACTCCGAGAATGTCATCCAGGCCATCGACTACGGCAACTCGATCGGTTGCTTCTCGGTAGGCTTGAGCGGTTTCAACGGCGGACGGCTGCGCCCGATGGTCGACCTGAGCGTGCATGTTCCAGACGGCCACATGGGCCGGGTTGAAGACGCCCACTTCGTCGTCTGCCACATGGTTTGCTACCACTTCATGGACACGGAGTCCGGCGGCAATGGCACCGCCGATGCCCCATCCCTCCCTGCCTGATCCGTCTCAGCAAGGGACGATCGGACGCGAGGCCGCCAGTCGAGTGCGGTCGCTGTAGGACTGCCCTCGTGGGATGTCTGTCCCGAGCCGCGATAGATCAGCAGGAATGCAGCTTGGCGGTTAGCTCCCCGTCCCGGCGGCGCGACGACTTAGACTTGCCCGGCGGCAGCTATAGGGGGAACCTTCCAACCCCGATCCCCCGATTCTGCTGACGATTGCGGTTGGGATCCGGTCCGCGGCCGACCGACTGAGGTTGGACATTCTGGCCTTGGCCTGCAAGGTCTTCCTCGGTGAAGTGCAGATCGAGCTCGAGGATCATCTCGAGGTGCGTTCCGCGCTCCAGCATCGCGTCCGGTCCCCTAGTGAGCAACACTCCAGCCAAGCCAGCGGCGGCCCCGGCCGCGGAGCCGATCCCTAGTCCCTTGCCTCCTCGGCCGGCTGCCGAACCTGCGATCGTCCCGATCGTAGCTCCGGTCACCGTTCCCCTGACGACTTTCTCGGCATCTTCACCCTTGGTTCCGGGAGACTTCACCGTGCCCGTCTCGCGGTCGAAGTTGTCCGGCGAACGCCCATCGAGCACTCCTGGCCGACCCGACAGATCGCGCACGATCCCGTTGGGCAGGATCAATTCCTGAATCTCGATGTTGAGTGTCCCCCGGCCCTTGATGCGGCCCGGGCGCTTGGCCCGCGTGACTATTCCGGACACGTGCGTTCCCGAGGGGATCATGATCCGACCGTCGACTACCACCGGGTAGACGGACTGCAGGTAGACCGGGTCTCCCTGCTGCGAGTGCTTCGAGCTGACGCTGTTCACCATCACGAGTGGGACACGGGTCCCCGCGGGGACCGTCAGCGTCGGCCCCTCGTTCTGAAGGGCAATCTCTGTGCCTGCCTGCCCAGTCGTGGCGTCGTCTTGCGCGGCAGCCAAGGCGGCCATTGAAACGGCAAGCAGCAAAGAAACAGATTTCATAGCAGCTCCTCTCACGTCCTCCTAGAGCAGGACTCTATCGATTAGACGATACTGCACGATTGTTTGGTTGCGCCGCGGCCGTAGCTTCTCCACGGCCGACAGTTCCCGGTGGGGGTTCGGCGGGCCGATCGGCGGCAGTTGCGCAATTGGGTGAGGGTCGCTGCGCTAAGATGGCTCTTGACGCCGGAATGGCCTTTCGGCCACTTGCCCGGGCGGTTTTGGCCATGCCCCTATACGAGTACGAGTGCCTCAAGTGCGGCGAGCGCTTCGAGGTGATCCAGAAGTTCTCAGATCCCATCATCACCGAGCACAGTGCCGACGGAAGCTCCGGGTGCGGCGGCTCCGTCAAGAAACTGCTCGCCGCTCCGGCGATCCAGTTCAAGGGCACCGGATGGTATGTCACCGATTACGGCAAGGCCGGCAAGAAGCCAAGAGTGCCCAAGGAGGCAGCCGACGCGAAGGACTCCGGTACGCCTGCGACCGGAAAGGACAAGGTTCCAAAGGCGGCCAAGCCGCCCAAGAAGGCGAAGACCGCGGGCGCCTCTGCTGCCGCATGAAGGTTACCCCGTCACGCGGGCAGGGCAAAAGCCTGCAGTGCGTCGGTGAACCGATGGCTGAGCTTGTTCCCGCCCCCCGCAGCGATAACCACAAACTGGCGGCCTGATCGCGGCCCAAGGTACGTCATCGGGTTGGCGTGGCCGCTGCCCTCCAGTTGGGCCTCCCACAGGATTTCCCCGGTTGCCGCGTTGAATGCCCGAAACCGGCGGTCATTGCTGCCGCCGATGAAGACCAGTCCTCCCTTGGTGACAATCGGACCGCCCATGTTGATTGTTCCCGTGACAGGCACGCCTCTTGCCGTCAGTTCCGGCACTTCGCCCAGCGGCACCTGCCAGTCGTACTCGCCGGTCGCCAGGTCAATGGCGCTGAGCACGCCCCACGGTGGCTGCTGGCAGGGCCAGAGCGTCTCGGGATGCCAGAACTTGTTCTGCCTTACGTCAATTGCCTTGCGTCGATAGGTGACCGAAGCTTTCATGCCCTCGCTCGTGACAACCTCCCTGCCAGTCGCCGGGCTTCCACCGCTAGATTTCCTCGCTTGCATCACGATGATGTCCGCGAGGTTCGTCCCGTTGATGAAGAACCTGCCAGACGCGGGTTCGAAACATCCCCCTCCCCACTCGCCGCCACCTTGATTGCAGGGGAACACGATCACGCCCCGCACAGTACCGGGATGGAATAGGGGCGCGATCTCGTAACGCCCGGCAAGCTGCCGAGCCCACGCGTTGTGCTGGGGAGTCACCGTCGACAACTCGTCCATCTCCATCGACTGCCGCACGAATGGAGCCGGACGTGTCGGGAATGGCTGAGTGGCAGCCGGACGCTCGCCCGGCGCACAGGCCTGGGGAACTGCTCGCTCCTCGACCGGGAACAGCGGCGTCCCGGTCTCGCGGTGCAATACATAGAGGAACCCTTGCTTGCTGCTCTGCACGACCGCCGGAATCTCTTCTTCGCCGCGCCGGATATCGCACAGCACAGGCTGCGCGCACAGGTCGTAGTCCCAGATGTCGTGATGTGTGGCTTGGAAGTGCCAGCGGTACTCCCCGGTCCAGGCGTCGAGCGCGAGGACGCAATTCGAGTACAAGTTGTCACCGGCCCTGTCGCCGCCGTAGTAGTCGTACGTCGGCGAGTCTGTAGGCACGAAGAGCAGTCCCCGGTCCCCGTCGACGCTCAAGGGAGGCCATGCCACGCCTCCTCGCCGAGATCTCCACGAGTCGCCGGCCCAAGTGCTGCGCGCGGCCTCGTCATCGGCCGGAACCTTATGGCGGGTCCAGGCGAGCCTGCCTGTCCGCACGTCAAATGCGCGGAGTGTGGGAGCGTTCCCCCCTATGACGGCCAAGTTGCCTACGACAGCTGGCGGCGACGTCAGGCGGACGCCCACGTCCACTGATCCGTTTGTTCCGAATCCTGCGGACGGTGTGCCAGTCCGAGCGTCGAGCGATATCAGGCGGCCGTCCAGCGTGCCGTGGAGGATGCGGAGATCCGTCCCATGCTTCCAGAGGGAGACTCCCCGGTTGGCCCAGAGGTTGTATCGGCGGCTGAGATCGAGCCCCGGATCGAATGCCCACCGCTCCACACCTGTCTCAGGATCGAGCGCCAGCACGCGATTGAACGGAGTCGTCACGAAGAGGGTTTCGTCCGCCATGAGAGGAGTGCACTCGTAGGCTGTGCGGGTCGGATTCCGAGACCCATCGCTGATCTCCCCGCAGCGGTGTGTCCAAGCAAGCTCGAGCTGGTCGACGTTTTCCCGGCGAACTTGGTCCAAGGGGCTGTACCGCGTGCCGCCGTCGTCCTGCCCCCACCCGGCCCACTCTCCTGCTTGGTTGGACTCGTTGGCGCAACCCTTGCCTGTACCGACGGCGATCGCCGTGCTCAAGGCTCCGCCGAACTGCCTGCGTGTGATGCCTTTGGACATAGCCCTCGATTCTGACTGCCTGTCGTGCGCGGCCGTAGTTAGCAGTGCCGTCAGTGCGGCCGGACCGAGAGACGCGGACCAGCCAAGTGCGCCAGGAGCGCGCAGGCCAGAATCACCGGCGACTCGGGGGCGCCACACGATCGACCAATGCCTACATTCTACGGGCTGGCCGTCGTCACCGCACGGACGCCTCGCCGCACCCATGTATCAGATTGGGTTAAGTATGGATACCAGAGCTGGTCCATACGTCGCGACTTCTGAACTATGGATGCATTCCTGCTGTCCGACTGAAGAGCACTTCCTCGCTGCCGGCCACATGTCGTTCCCGTGGGACTGGTCCCAGGTTGCCTGTTCTTCGCTGTCGGCTACTCGGACGCAGGCATTGAACGCTCACTAGGTGATGTCCCGGACTCGCAGGGCACAGGCGACCCGCAGGTCGGCGAGATCGATGGGACGATCCCCACCTCTTCACTTGGAGTGAGTGGATCGTCGAGGACATGCGCAGACCGCTGTTCGTCGGGGGACTACAGTCGCTCGAGGTACAGGCCTTCGGTTCCGGGCATGACTTTCTGATTCGCTCTGGTGCTTAAGGAGAAGGATCCCGCGAACTGACGCAAACCTGCTGTCTCGCGGTCGGGTCAGACCGCAGGCTGTGAGTGCGCGAGAGCACCCGATACAACAGTGTATTCCGGTCGGACATTTCGAGTGCGGGGTATGACCGTGGAGTGAAGATGCCCCATACCTGTGCGGGTTCGGACCTGTCTCTTCCAATTCGGTGATGCCCATGCGCTCCAGATACGGTGCCCTGTCCACATCGACGGTTCGCTCCACACGAGAATCGGGTAACGGCAGCTGCAATCAGATCCTCTCCAAGGGTCGGGACCTCCTCGACCGGACCACTTGGATCTTCACCTCCTCCGAAAGGCACTCGGATTGCCGGGGCGCGGCTTCGCGTGACAGGGTTGTCCTCTCAATCCGTGGGCAACCGTCGTGACCTAGGCGTGAGACACGGCTATCATGATGGTTTCGGCCTTTAGATCCTGCTCTCCGGGCTCCCACATCGTCGTGACACCGTGATGGAATCTCTCGCGACCGTCCCGTCGAGGGCGTATCTGGCTTCCGGATCGCGGCTTGCGGCTTGTGCTGCGGCCTGCTGTGGTTTGCACTGTGCGCTCACACCGGTCTTCGTCGTGGCAGCACCCTCGCTGGCGCTCTCCGAAGGCGTCGAGCGGGCCGTGTGGGTCGGGACCGTCTTTCTCGGCGCGGTGATGCTCGCATTGGGCCCGGCTCGCAAGAATGCGTCCGTGACCCTCACCTTTGCAGGGGGGGCCTCGCTCTGGGGGGCTTCCCTCGCCGGCTGGCTCGAGCCGTTGCCAGAGACTATGCTGTCGGCGGTCGGTAGCCTGACCCTCGCAGTTGCCCTCGTGCGGAGTGCCCGTGCTTGCCAAGCCGGCGCGTGCGCGGTATGCGACGAAGAGTAAACGGACTACGGAGGCTAACGACGCCCGGCCCTCGGTCGTTGGGGTACGCCACTCGGCCACGGTCGTTGTCGCTTCGTCACGGCACGTCTTTGTCCTACCCGCCCACAGCAACGAAACGAGACATTCATCACCGCAGGTCGATCCGCCCAGTGTCGATTGGAGTGTTGAGATCGTCGGTGGTTGTGGGATGTTGTCGGCACTGGTGCTTTCCGGCAGGAAGAGTGGACCGTACGGTTTCTGGTGCTCGTGCATGAGCCGCTTGGCGCGTCCGCTAGCAGTGAGAACCAGCCCACGTCGACGTTTACCATTGCGGACTGGCAATGGGTCGCCGTTCCCGCGTGGCGAGGCCACCACGGCGCCCCGACAAGAGTTCGAAACCACCCCCGGCCCGCAGCAGCCCACGGCGGCCAGCGATCCACCCTTGCCGGGCCTGCCGCCGCCCAGCCGGATTCGGGCCCGGGCGCTGCTCTTGATAGCCCTTCGCCAAGAGCTCACGGTAGCCGCAAGGGGAACGGGCATGTACACGGCTATTACTATCTCCGCCACAATTGTCTCTTCGGGCGTCCACCTCCGCTACTTGGTGCACCCCGCCCACGGCTGCCCGCTGGCCCGATTGGGCTTCGGCGCACCGGCTCGGAAGACGGCTCCGCGGGACCGCTACGTCGGCTGGTCCCAAGCCGCTAGGGAGCGCAAATTGGCATCGCCTATGCTGGCCTGCGTCGAGGGCCAGATCCCAGAGGACTGGCAACAACGCCATCGGACTGGCTTGTAATGTTGCAGATCATCTGCGAGATACCGCACTTCAACGTACCCCGTAAGCGCCTCGACGCTCGCGTGGCGGTCGAGTCCGGCTTGGTTGGCTCTCCGGCACGTCTCCATAGATTCGTTCAGGAGAAGTGGGATAGCTTGCCCACGTGCTTCCGAGAGACCGATGGACCACGTGGGTGGTGTCACGATGCTCATAGCGCAACTCATCAGGGGCCAGCCCTCGCCCGGTCATACACACGAGAAGCCTCTCCAGAATCTACTCCTCGTCTGCGATTGAGACCCGCGGCCGGGAGTCCAGCGGAACCAGGAGGCCCGTGGCTGCCCTTCAACAGCATCCAGTACATCGGCGGGCGCCGGATACAGGATGGGAAGTGCAGGTGAGCGGCCTCGACTAGGAGATTCCGTTGGGCCAAAGGACATGCGGCAGTCTTCGAGCTTCCACAACCCTTAGTCGATCAGGATTCACTGGGACTCCATGTCTCCAGCGTCCCTTTTCCACACTAGGGTGAAGCAGCCGTCGCGGCCGACGCGGCAAAGGTCACCCTCGTGTTCGCATTCACGTTGGGAGACAAGACAGCTCAGATCGTATGCTGCCCCTCTCCCCTTGTCCCAGCTCCGCGCAGGTCCGCAGCGAGAATCGCGGGCCTTGGGAAATCGAGATTCGGCGCTACAGTCGGCGATAACGTAGAGGGGCCGGCCGGCCGGTGTCGCACCATGCGAATTGAGGACCGTCTCAAGGTGAGTGCTCCAAGAGAGACTATGCAGACCAAGCATGTGCCCGAGGCTTTCGACACAATTGCTCCAGACGGTTCGGAAATCCGCATCCTCGTATCGACAGCAGGTAGCAGCATGGCCCACTGCTCACTGCCTCCGGGGCGAACATCGTTAGCGGTGGCCCATAGGACGGTGGAGGAGGTTTGGTACTTCCTTGGCGGAAGAGGCGAGGTTTGGCGCAAGCTCGGTGACAGCGAGGAAACTGTCGAGGTTTCGTCCGGCTCATCTCTCTCGATTCCTCGAGGCACCCACTTCCAGTTCCGAAACACCGCCGCGGCACCTCTGGAGTTCGTTCTGACGACAATTCCCCAATGGCCGGGTCATGACGAAGCCTACCGTGTCCCCGGGTGCTGGCCGACGGGAGAGGATTGCGCTAACCCCCGGCCCGCGTCCGTCGGCCAAGACCATTGAGAGCAGATGCCCCGGCCGAGCGGCCCTTCTTGACGTGGTTGACACGCTTCGCGGAAGCGAGCGAGTGGACCTGAATGGGACCGGCAACTCTTCGCCCGCATACAGGCGGATGCCAATGACGGTCCCGGTCAGATCGAGCGGCGCGACGCGACGCTGTTAGCTCTGCCAAGGTTCGGCCAGGAGTCGATAGCTTGGGCGACACCACATGGTCAGCGTCACAGGTTGGGGTGCTAGCCGGAGTCTTCCTAGAAAAATGGCAGGCGGAACGTTGCCGATCCGTCTTCGGGAAGATCCAAGAGCCGAATCTCCGGGCCCTCCGGCTGCTGTCCGCAGGGCCGGTTCGAGACGGTGTGTCCAACGAAGGCATTGGGCTGTTGTCATCGAATCACCTTGTCTGCATGGCGATGTCGCCGGAACCCTATACATGGCAGCACGCGATGCGCTTGTTGGACATGCGGTCTAGAGCCGGGGCCCTTCGATCGTCGTGGTCGTAGATGCGAACCTCTTCCTTATTGCCCGATCGTTGCCGCCACAATATTGGAAAGTGCGGAAACCGCGTGTCGTAGAAGCCTCCCCGACTGTGTTTCAAGGGTGAAGATCGGTGTGCGAGAGAAACTCCGAATCCCCGGTCATACGCATTGGGGCGCAAAGACTGGCACCGATCGCAAGTTCGCGCAGAGCGTCAAGTCCCTCGGTGCCTGTTGGCAGTTCTGGAACGAGTGCCGTACTCTCTCTTTGCCTCTTACGGTCCGTCGGAGCCGATCGCCCACATGTGGCTCGCAGTGCGGATGTAGAGGCGTCCGTCCGATACCGCCATCGATGCTTGCGTGTGCTCGCCTAAGCGGTTACGAGCCAGTTCCTTGAATTCGCGGCCTGTTTGGATCACGGTGGTCTCTCCCGCCTCCGACAGGAAATAGATTCGCCCGTCGGAAAGGACAGGGGACGCCCAATGCGTTCCGCCGACGCGCTCCTGCCAGATGACTTCGCCCGTCCTTGCGTCCATGCAGGTAGCTACGCCGTTTTCGTGAATGTTATAGAGCAGGCCAGCGTCATAGATCATCGACGGAATGTGCGATGCGGAGCGCGTCTGTTCCCAAGCCACCGTACCACCCGGAGCGACGGCGCGAATTGCGGTCGCCTCAAAGCCCGAGATGGAGTAAGCGAGGCCGCCCCCAATAACGATCGAGGGCACTACTCCCTCACCCTGGGCGTACACGGACCAGAGGCGCTCTCCAGTGTTCGGGTCGAATCCCTGGATGACGTCGCCCGCTGCTGACACGAGCTGCATCTTTCCATTGACCTGCATGAGGTTGGGAGTCACGTGGGCCAGCCGTGAAGGCCCTCGCTTGCCTTCCCACACGAGTTCGCCGGTCTCTTTCTCGAGCGCCCAGAGGGCGGCACCCTCCCAAGGAACCTTCCAGCCGATCTTCTCCTCGCGACCCGTACGGCTGGACGGATCGAACGCCATGATGAGCAGGTTCTCGTAGAGGATCGGTGAGGCTCCGAGGCCATGCTCGGAGAAGAAGCTGAAGTCGCGATTCTCCCACAGCACGTTGCCGGCGAAATCGAGTGCCACGATGCTGCCATCCGCAAACACAGCGAACACGCTCTCGCCGTCGGTAACCGGTGTCGGCGAAGCGTACGAATTCTGCCGCCGCTTCATTAGGGTCTGCTGATCGAAGACGTGCGTATCCCACAGAATCCGTCCTGTCCGCGCGTCGAGCGACAGCACATGGCAGGACGAGCCGCCGTCTTCAGAGGTTGTGAGAAAGATCCGGTCACCCCAGATGATCGGCGACGACCACCCGCTCCCGGCGATAGGCGTTTTCCAGAGCACGTTCGAGTCCGGTGACCAGTGCAACGGGAGGTTAGCTTCCGACGAGACTCCTTGGCGTGACGGACCCCGGAAACCGGGCCAATTCTCCGCCGAAGCGATCCAAACGAAGCAAAGTGTCAGGGCGACCACGCGACCGATCCAAGCCATGGGAGCAAGCGTATCAGGGTTTGCTAGGAAGGGCACTGAACGGGTTCGGACGGAGCGGTTCAATTTGACAGTTCAGATAGGTGCTCGTTCCGCCCGACGTCTGCGTCGCGGCTCGCAAGGTCATCCGGAATGATGCGCTCGCTTCTGCTGTCCGCATTCGCCACGGTGTCATTGGTGAGACCGTTCACCCCGGGGTGATCGCCCTCAGGGGCTGGTCAAGGGCTCCTACCCAGCTGATGGAAGAGTCTGATACTCCCTCGCCGGTGCGAGCTCAGCGTTAGCCGCGAATCTTCAGGTGATCCGGCGATCTATCCCTAGGTGCGGGCTCCGGCCGGTGGCTGGGTAGTATGGTCATCACGATGGCCGACCGGAAAACCAGCATGACGCGACGAGATGCCCTCAAGCTGATGGGGACGGCTTCCGCAACCAGCCTGGCCGCCCAGCGCCGGCCAAATTTCATCTTCATCTTTTGTGACGATCTGGGCTGGGGAGATCTGCCGGTCTATGGGCACCAAAACGTCAATGCGCACGGAGGATGGATCGTTCGCGGCCAGCTCAAGACACCCCACATCGATCGGATGGCACGGGAAGGAACTCTGTTCACTCAGTTCTATGTCGCTTCTGGAGTGTGCTCGCCAAGCAGAGCCGCCATCATGACCGGCAAGTTCCCTGGCGAAGTCGGCATCCACGACTATCTGGCCAGTGAGGAACTCAATCAGCAAAGAGGCTGCGTCAACTACCTTGACCCGGAGGTTCCCACGGTCACTCGCGTTCTGAAGGCCGCGGGCTACGCTACCGCGCATTTCGGGAAATGGCACCTTGGCGGCCGCACCGGCGCGCCAGCACCGCAAGAATACGGCATCGACCTGTACGATGACTGCCGCTCGGGACCGGGCGGTCGCGTCACCTCGAGCGCTCAGATCGCCGATGCGACGATCGCCTTCATGGAGACCCATGAGGATTCACCCTTCTACATCAACGCGTGGCTTTACGATCCGCATTCACCGCTCCACCCTACCGAGGAGATGCTTGCGGAATACAAGGACCTCGCGCCCCGCTGGGGCGACCACTACGGGGCACTCCAAGTGTGGTACTCGGTTCTGACCTACATCGACAAGCAGGTCGGCCGGATACTCGACAGGCTGGATGCGTTGGGCCTCAGCGAGAACACGCTGGTGGTTTTCTCGAGCGATAACGGCCCCGAGTCCGGCCTGATCCCATTCGTATCTCACTATGGCAACGCGTCGTCAGCCGGCCCGTTTCGCGGACTGAAGCGGAGTTTGTACGAAGGGGGGATTCGCGAGCCGTTTATTGTGCGCTGGAGTGGCCACACGCCATCAAATGCAGTGAATCGAACAACGGTGTTCGGCGGAGTCGACTGGATGCCGACCGTTTGTGAGCTCGCCGGAGTCGAGGCCCCGCCGAGCATTCGTGGAGAATCTCTTGCGGACTCCCTTCGCGGGAAACCCGTTGTTCGCTCCGGACCGCTGATGTGGGAAAACCGTTTCCCGGTATACGGTCACATTCTGGACAAGAGCCCGATGCTCGCGATCCGGAGCGGCCGATGGAAGTTGCTCATGAACCCTGACCGCAGCCGGGTCGAGCTCTACGACGTTCCGAACGATCCGGGCGAGATCGACAATCTTGCTGCCAGGGAGCCGGACACAGTTCGACGTCTGTCCAGTGAACTGCTGGCTTGGCACAAGACGCTTCCGCCTGGACCTGTCGATCCTGGCGCAGGTAAAGCGCACTACCCATGGCCCGAGAGCCGGAACTAGCGGGACTATGGCATCGGCCAAGATCTGGGTCATGTGTCTCCTCGCGATTGCAGTTGTCCTGCTCGCCATTCCGGATGGAGGTCTCTCCACGGACGATCCCTTCTCCCCGTTCGCGAATTAGCACGTTGAGGCGGTAGTGTACCTGCCGGAGGATCCTGAGAATGGCTGCTTCCGCGGGACCCGCTTCGATTGGTCAGGTGCGATCTCTAGCTTCAAGTACGCCGGACACGAGTACTTCGGAGAGTGGCAGGAATCAGACGATCCGTATCGCCACGACCTCATAACCGGCCCTGTCCAGGAGTACCGCAGCGACAACCAGAGACTAGGGTATGACGACGGCGGCTAGCGCTTCCTGAGCATTGGCGTGGGCGTCGTCGAGGAGCCCGAGGAATAAGACTACCGCTGGCGACACAGCTACCAAGTCGTCGACCCGGGTGAATGGATGATCGGGAGCGGGGCGACCTGGATTGAATTCAGCCAGGAAGTTGCCGAGCCCACCCTTGGCTGCGGGTACCGTCCGACAAAGCGCCTGACCCTGACGCCGGGCCAACCGGAACTCGTCATCGACCACATTCTCGAGAACACCGGCCGGAAGACGGTCGAGACGAGCGTGTGACCACAATCTCCTTGTGTTCGAAAACCAACCGGGCCCGACGTCGAAGTGACTTTCCCTTTCGAGCTGACGGCGGACCGAGATCTGCTGGGCTACGCTGACGCCAGAGGTTGACCGATAAGGTATGCACCTAGCTGAGCGGCCACGGCGACACGCCTGGTGAACATGCGTTTTCGATCGAGAACCGCAAGGTTAGGGCCGGCGTACGAGTCACGACCGACAGGCCGCTGGCCAGGCTACAGTTCTGGTCGCCGAAGACGACGCTCTGCCCAGAGCCGTTCATCGACTTGAATATCGCATCAGGCCCGACCGATCGGTGGTCGATCCGATACGAGTTCTACACACTGGACTGAGGTAAACCGCTGAGGCCTACACGAACTGACCCCGAACCGATGCGGCCAACCACCCCAGCTAACGGCGCGGGCTCATTGGCGCAGCATGACGCATTGCCATATGGGAGTTTCCGGAGTGAACCGCCGGGCGATGGGCATTGCCAACCTGACGGCCTGCCGTAGACTTGTTTCGACGTGGCGCGTCCCCGAGTAGGTCTGGGTTCGCTAGTGTTGGGGTCCGTCGTAGCGTCGACATGCCTCGTTTCGACCTTGCCCTTCGCTCGAGGGCAGGACAGCCGAGAAGAGGTCCGGAGGCTCCTCGCAAGGGGGGATCCGGCAATCACGCGAATCAGGAAAACCCTCTCGGTCAACGGATCGGAACGGGAGTATTTCGTGCAAGTGCCCGATGACTACGAGCCTCGAAGGACCTATTGGCTCTTGGTGGCGGCCCATGGCGGCGGAGGACATGGAGCCGACCAGCGCGTGGGACGCTACGGCCAATGGTCGGAAAGACTGGGCCTCGAGGCTATCGTGGTCACTCCGACATTTCACCAGACGGATGCCGCAGCCGTTCGTTTTCCTAGCCTTGGCGAAGGCGAGTTCCTCAAAGCCGTAATCACCGACGTGAGGTTGAAACGCAAACTACGAGAGATGATCCTCCTAACCGGCTATTCGCGTGGCGGACAGTTCTCGCACCGCTTTGCCCTGCAAAACCCAGACTTGGTGTTCGCTTGTGCGCCGCAGGCCGCCGGGAGTTGGACCACCCCTGACGGCCGTTTCTTGATGGAGGGGCGGGGCGAAGTCAGTAACCCAGCCCAGGTGCTGGCATCGATGGACCTGAGCGAGCTGCAGGAGCGATGGCGCGCGAACTTTAGTCCACAGGCCGTAGCGCCGGTCGCGGGACTGCGGGCGAAGCAGGGTGCCGCGCGGATCCCGTTCCATGTGATGTGCGGAAAGCTCGACACGCGCTACCCGATCGCAATGGATTTCGCCACTAGCTTGAGGGAGTTGGGCTACGAAGTTACGACAGAATGGCCTCGGAGCCCGCACGGCCCAACCGAGCCGAGCCACGTCGAGGAATGGGAGAAGTTCCGGCGGCGAGCAATCGAGTTCTTTCTCGAAGTCACAAGTCGCCGACCACCGCGAGAGCCTCTTGGCAAGTAGCGAAGCCCGCGGCCGGCGATTCCTTGGATGGCTTCCCGGCCAGACGTATCGGATGACAGATGGGCATCCCCAAGAGACGCTTGCTCTCGCCTCTGCACAGTGACCCTAACTGATCGCCGCTACTGGCTCTATCGTCGATAGGCATGAGTGGGTGCCCCAGAGTTGCCCCAAGCCTGCCGAGCGCCCACGATCTCCATGGGGAGACCGACCGAGTCCGTGCCCGGAAGCGCGGGAAGAGTACTGCGCGTCCTCGGATCAGCTGAGGCCGTGATAGCTGCAGCTAAGGCGTCAAGGCTGTCGTCGTTGGCCATGTCCCTACGTCGGAATTCGCGGCGAATCTGGAAAAAGTCCCGAACGACCGATGGACACAGCCCGTCCAACAACAGGAGCCGTTCGTCAACTCCAGCGGGCGTCTTCCTGTCTTGTCGCATCGGACTACCTCTCGCGAGCGCCCAAGAAAAGGCCTCTGGGTGGATCTCTCGTACGATGCGCCGTCCCTTCTCGCAGGCGCTTAGCAGTCTGTCCACTTACCTGATCTTGGGCACCATCGCGAAGGTTTGCCGTGTCAGCCCCTTCCCGCTTGCCTTACGACTGATCCGCCCGGCCTCCTCGTACGTAGCCGAAACCAGTGCTGCGCGAACCGGAGCTCGGAATACGCTTCCCCAAGCGGATTCTCCTGAGCGCGTCAGCGCGAAGCAAGACCATCCCGCCTTGCATCCATCGACTCCGAACTCCGTGCCGGACTCCGCACGTGATCGCCTTGGGTTATCGCTTTGGAGAACCGAGGCTTCCCTGACTCACGATATCCGTCGGCCACCTCTTCCTACCAAGAGAAGTGGGCGCGCGCACGACACTACCAAGATGGCGTGGAGGTGACTATTCACCTTCGACGCGAGCTCCAACACGTGCCAGTGAAGACAGTTGGCGCCGCCGCAGATGGCTACTCAGCCCGATCGGCGCCCGGATCCGGTAGCCCCCGGGCCCGACTGAGCCGCCGTATCTCCGCCATGGTGGACTCGCGATCCCAGGTCCAAGCACCTGCGAGGGAGGAGTAAGCCTCCCGGAACTTCTCGAATGCTCCGTTTGCGTCACCCTCGGCTAGGAGCACGGCTCCCTCCGCCCGTATGCGGGCAGTCGGGTCGAGAGCGAGCAATGCGCTCTTGCCCGCTCGCGCCAGCCGGCTGCGTGCCGACGCCGCGTTGTCGCCGTAGGCGGCCGCGAAGTATGCCACTGCCAAATGTATGACGGGTCGGTACGAAGCGTGGGCATCTTCGGCGTGGCTGGCCAGATACCGGATATGCTCTCCCGCAACGTCGACCTCCCCGCGGTCCAGCGAATGATCGTAGGCCATGTAGCGGCCGTTCAGGTCTTCAATCGACCCGTCCGCCAAGGAAGTGGCCCGCTCAACGAGGCCCGGGTCCCAGTCGCGCGGGCGCACGCCGGCGATCATGTAGCTGCCCAATCCCATGACGGCCGCGTAGGCGTCCGCCGCCGCGCTCGGACGGAGGAGTCGGAGAATCCGCTTGCCGTCGTTGACGAACACGCCCTGATTCACAGGCAACAATGTCAGGAGCCCGAGTCCAACCGAGAGCACGCCAAGCATGAACACACCCTCTGCTAGCGCATCGTGGACGATTCCATGGGGCACGGAACTGTCCCCTAAGCCGGCCAGCCGGTAAATCGCGAGCACGAGCAAGCCCACAACGATACTGGTCACGGGTCCGCCCGCGGCAAAACTCAGCATTGCCCGGCGAAGCCCTTCTGTACTCTCCGGAAAGCTCGAGACTACGCCGCCCGCCAGCGACAGGATCTTATTGAGGCGCCAGCTCAGGTGCCCGTCGACTTCGCGCTGGATCTGGATGGGTCCGACAATCAGCATGCCCAAGCGCATGCCGCGCAGATTTCCGCCGAGAGCATGTCCAACCTCATGGACGACGAGCGCGAGAAAGGCCGCGGCAACGACAAACGCGATACTCATCGGATGTCCATTCAACGGGGATTATCGCAGAATAATCCCCAAAGGGTTTAACCTGAAGCGTCGACCGTGCACCGGGTACGGAGACAGGGAAAGTCTGTCGCAGTCCCCATCTTGCTCAACCAGAGCGCCAAGCTCCTAGGCTCGCGGGAGACCGTTCAATGAATCATCTGAGTTCGCTCCTTCGCAATGTGATCCCACTCGCGGTCGTTCTTGCGTCAATAGGTAACGCGCGGGATACCGAACAGTATCCGAACATTGTGATCATCCTCTCCGACGACCTTGGGTATGGCAGCATCAACTCCTACGGGGCCAGCGAGCGATACGTTCGAACGCCAAGTATAGACCGCCTATCCGATGAAGGGAGACGATTCACAGACGCCAATACAACGTCTTCGGTCTGCACTCCGACGCGATATAGCCTCCTTACGGGTCGCTACTGCTGGCGCACTTCACTGCGGCACGGTGTTCTTGGGATCACGGCTCCATTGCACATCGAAACCAGCCGACCGACCATTGCGTCATTGCTCAAGTCGGCTGGGTATCGCACGGCAGCGATCGGAAAGTGGCACCTCGGCTACGGGACCGGTCGGACCGACTTCACCAAGCCACTCGATCCCGGCCCGCTGGAGGTCGGCTTTGATTACCACTTCGGCGTGCCACAGAATCACGGGGATGCCACTGGCGTCTACGTTCGGAACAGGGCAACGGTCGGCCTCAGGTCGAGCCGTGTCGAACCGTTTGGCCAGACCCCCTACGGGCGGCAGTTCTTGGGGTTTGACGCGCCACACAGGGTGGACGAGAACGTGATGGGCGAGCTGACGACCGAAGCCGTCAAGTGGCTCCGGAGGCAGGATCCAGAGACGCCATTCTTCCTCTACTTCGCTCCGGTCGCCATACATTTCCCGTACACTCCCTCCGAAGAAACGAAAGGCGGTAGTGGCGTTGGACTATACGGGGACTGGATCCACGAACTCGATCTGTCGGTCGGACGCATCGCTAGTGCGCTGGACGAACTTGGTCTTGCTGGTGACACACTCCTGATTTTCACTAGCGACAACGGCGGCGTTCTCCTCTCTGAGGGCGACCGCCCAGAGGCAGAGGCCTACCGCGCGGGGTGTAAACGTTCGAGCGGGACGTGACGGGCATTGGGTTGGGGTGGATGGTGCTCAC
>JAPPMC010000212.1 GCA_028819235.1 Bryobacterales bacterium | reverse complement strand
ATCCCTCTCCCACCATGCTCAGCTCTGGCCTCTCAAAAAAGAATCGCCCTGCCTTGGGACGCGCCCCGCCGAGCGAAGACCCCGGGGCGAAGAGTTCCGCCAAATCCTTGTCGTCTTCTTCTCCACGGTCAATGCGCTCGGCCGCAGTCAGCAGGCGACGCAGATTCACCAGCTTCGGTACTCCCGAACCAGCCGGCCGCTGGAATTCTCTTTCAGCGGGAAACTTGAACCGGAGGGCGCCTTGGCGAGAAACATCTGAGACGCCTAGCAGGTAATCGGTCTCGGACAGCGTTCTCGGCTTGCGGCCTTCGTGCCCAGCCTTCCGGAATTCGTTCCTTCGCATGAGCCGTCGCCCCCAGCTGTCTGGAGCCGAGTCGCTCATCGAGCCAAACAGGGACTGACCCCGTTTCGGATGGAAGGTACCTTGATCCACGCGCAGCGCAGGATCGAGGCTGAATCTCCGCCGATCTTCGATCCAAGAGGGATCGTAGCGAAACGCGACAAGCTCCCGGCGACGTTGGATCTCGCGGAACAGAGTGCCGACTTGCCGCGTGCGCCCCTGCAGGGAGATATGGACCTCGATGGCCTTCATTTCCTCGGAAGCCTGACGCGTTTGGGGAGATCCGCTGCGGCAATGGCTAGGCCGACTTCGTCCTTCGAGGGATCAGCCAGTTCCGCCAAGCGGTCGATCATCCCGAGGGCGTGCAGCACGGAAGCGTAGATAGCGACGCTCACCTTGTGGCTGCCCCGCTCGACGCGTTGTAAGCTCTTTCGCGTCGTGAAGGCTCGCTGAGCGAGCAGCGAAGCGGTTAGCTTGCGCCTGCGTCGGGCCGTCCGGATGTCTGCTCCCAGCTTGCGGATCGCGCGTCGTGCCGCACTGGGCGGTGTGGTGGGCTGGGGCACGGTTGTATCCTTCGTAACTCATAATACGGCGATAGAGGTCCATGAAGGACTCATTTGGTGTGTTGCAGGCTCAAATCCGAGAAAATGTCAGCACGGTCGCAGCCCTGATGTGAAAGTGGCTGAAGTCTCTTCTCGCTCGTAGGTTCGCAACCTGTCCGAACTGGCCCGACTCGTTTCTGGTTCAGCTGGATCTCTTTCAAATAGGACCTTGACGACATGGCCGACTACCGCGACCCGATCGCCATGCGGCTCCACGTCGGCGAGGACAGCCGGACCGAGTTCAAGGAGCTGCGCTTCGGGAACGGCGCAGTAAGGTCTCCCAGAGCCGAAGACCTCGCGGTCTCGATGGTTGCGTTTGCCAACAGCGACGGAGGGACGCTTTACCTTGGTGTGAATGATAGCGGCGAAGTGCGTGGTATCCCGCGTGAGAATCTGGATCTCGTTGACCAGTGGGTAGTCAACATCGCAATGGACCTGTGCAATCCGCCGATTCGCCCAGTGGTCGAGCGGGTGGCGGTGGACGACGGAGACTGCAATGAGACGCTCATTTTGGCTCATGTCGCTCGTGGGCTATATGTCCACGAGACCTCACGCGGTCGGTATCCCCAGCGCGTCGGAACTGCACGGCGGGATCTAACACCAACAGAGCTAGCCCGGCTGTTCAAGGAACGTGGCCGCCAATACGTCTTCGATGAGAGATTAGTACCGGATGCGACCGCGGACGATCTCAGCCAGAGGAAACTGGAAGCACATTTTGGCATCGCGCCGTCCATACCGTGGCCTGACCTCCTCCGAAACACGCGCGTCACCGCCACCGATGAGAGGGGTGTCGAACGTCCTACTGTGGCCGGCCTGCTGACGTTTTCCCTCGTACCCACGGACCATCTCTGTTCGGCGTGCATTGAGGCAGCCTGCTACAGCGGGACCCGCCTGTCATCCGACGATCTGGTACGCGCAGAGCGTCTCGCCGGACCGGTGGGCGAGCAGATCGATGCCGCGGTTGCATTCGTTATGCAATTCGTGGCAGCCGGACGGGCACCAGGCACGCCTGGCGCGTACGACATTGATGTAGTCCACGAGGCGATCGTCAACGCGGTCGCACATCGGGACTATTCCGTCTCTCGATCAAATACCCGCTGCTTTCTGTTCGCCGATCGGTTAGAGCTCCACAGCCCGGGGACACTGCCCAACGGGATCGCAATCGAGGAGATGCCGTACCGGACGTTTACGAGGAACCAGCTGCTGGTCAGTTTCCTGTCAAAGATGCGTAGCACACGGACCGGCAGGGTGTTCTTGGAATCGCGCGGGGAGGGTGTCGGGAAGATTCTCGAGGACGGTGACAAGCACTCGGGGCGGAGACCTGAATACGAAATCTCCGGGAACGAGCTGCGATTGAGGATTTGGGCGCGGAAGTAAGAAGACTCAGACGAGCCAAGTCCCGACCGCGCAGTCCCGGCAAGCTCGGGGATACCCCGCAGTTCGGGCAATCGCGACTAAGCCCAACGCCGAGTCAATGCGGGCGTTCTGGGCCGGCAGACCCCCCTCCCGCCCGGGATTCGGAATCCCGCATCCCAGCCGTACCGATGCTGCTGCTACGGATGCTAGAGGGAGAGCGTTCACATGGCGAGTGGAAGGAAGCTGATGTGGAGCGGTCAAGAATCCGGACGAGGATTCAGCCCGGCAGTGATCGATACGCTGAGGAAGACAGGATTCTCAGCGACGACTGCAGGCCAGTTATGGTCAGGATGGTGCGCGGGGGCCCTCGCAGGTCCCGCCACCTCCCATTGCCGGCCGGACTGAGTGCCTGCCGACTCGACGATTTCACCGAGCGTCACGTGCGCATTGTGCTGCCCCAACATAGCGCCGAGATCGTACTCGAGTTCCCGACAAGCTTGCTGCGCAGAAGCTGGGATCTCACCCCCGGCCAGCCCTGGCTGGGCAAAGACGCCTCCGTCCTCTAGGCCAGTCTCGAAGAGCAAGGACGTAAATGCAGCGAGCCCCCGAAAATTGACACTTTCGACCGGCCCGAAGAATCCCTCAGCGTCCCGCGCGTTACGCACTTCGACCAACTTGCCAACCAACTCACGGACGCGCGTCCGGCCTCTCGTCCCGCTCATGGTCGCCGGATCGGCGGATGCCCGCCACTCCATTCGCGATTTCGGTCTGTTGGTCAGACTTGGGGCAGTTTGCAAGACCACCCGATCTACGCCGAGGCTATGCCCCGAGAACTCACCCTCACGCTGGAGTGCGTACTCGAGGGCCCCGTCTCCCCTTGCCGCTACGTCAACTACGACGGCTGCCTCGACCTACCGAAGCTCTTGGCAGTGGTCCGAATCTTGGCTGCTGTTCTGCGTGCACGGCCATGCCGAGCCCCGTCGGATGCTGCCGTCCAACCGCAGCAGCCACGTTATCGAGTGCCACGTCGCTGGCGAGGGCTTCGGATTGGAAGTGTTGAACGTCATCCTTGCGCGCTTGCAGCAGATGGGGTCGTGCACGGACCTCTGCGGCGCGGTCTAGGGCCACCAGGTGGTCTTCGACCTTCACCAAGCGAGGACCCAAGAGAAGCAGATCTCCAGAGAGGGGCCCGTAGCCCGGCCGGCCGCCGATCACCGTGGGGACGTGTGACCCCAGATGTGCTCGGCGCTGCAGACCGCACAGGAGCGTGTGGCGCGGGCCCCACCCAATGTGTAGACCCAAGCCTTCCGCCTCGCTAATCCTCGCTACTGAAGTCCGCCCTACTTGCCGCCTCGACGCAGTTCGCACCGGCGTTTTCGACTCTCAGCACTCCTCCAATCAACTGTCGCCGATGTTGCCCCGAGGCCATTGTTCGGCAATTCTGAGTGCAATACTCAGGGTTGGTGAGGAAGTTCAACACCGAGGGGCCCATGGTGGCCAAGCGGCACTACTGCATCCCACCTCTCAGTCGCATTGATTTGGAAGCGACCCTCGAGCTAGTCGAGGACATGCGCTACTTCGTCCTCCACGCCCCCCGCCAGACCGGCAAGACGTCGACCCTCCTGGCCCTCGCCGACAAACTCAACGCCACAGGCAAGTTCCGCTGCCTCTACGTCAACTTCGAGCCCGGCCAGACTGCGCGCGAGGACGTAGTGACTGCAGTGCATGTGCTGCTCGGCCAACTCGCAGAGCAAGCCGAGGCCACGCTGGGAGACAGCTTCATTGAGGACGTCATGCTTGACGTTCTGCGCAGGTTCAATGCGCACGGTGCCCTCAACGTTGTCCTGTCCCGTTGGTCTAGGGCTCGCAACGAACCACTCGTGCTGCTCATTGACGAGATCGACACGCTCGTGGGCGACTCCTTGATTTCCGTCCTGCGACAGCTCAGGGCTGGCTATCCCAAGAGACCGCAAGGCTTCCCGCAGTCCATCATCCTCTGCGGCGTGCGCGACCCACGCGACTACCGCATCTTCTCCTCCTCACTTGGGGAGAACGTCACCTGGGGCAGCGCCTTCAACATCAAGGCCAAGTCGCTGCGGCTGGGAGACTTCACCGAGGACGAAGTACGGGCGCTCCTCGGCCAGCACACCGTCGAGACCGGCCAAGAGTTCGCACCCGGCGTGCTGGCCAACATCTGGCAACTCACCCACGGCCAGCCCTGGCTGGTCAACGCCCTGGCCCGCCAGGCCTGCTTCGAGGACAAGGCCGGTCGCGACCGCAGCCGGCCTATTGGCCTGGCCGCAATCGAGCAGGCCAAGGAGACCCTCATCCTCAACCGCGTCACCCACCTCGACCAACTCGCCAACCAGCTCCGTGAGCAGCGCGTCCGCCGCGTGATCCTGCCCATGATCGCCGGCTCAGTCAACAACCGCTACTCCGACCGTGATCTGGAATATGTCCGCGACCTCGGGTTGGTGGCGGCCTCCGGACCGGTTCGCATGGCCAACTCCATCTACGCCGAGGTCATCCCGCGCGAGCTGACTCTCGCGCAGGATTCGGAACTCGAGAGCCTGATCTCCCCGGCCTGGTTTGTCCGCAAGGACGGCAGCCTGGATCTCCCGAAGCTCCTGGAAGCGTTCCAAGGCTACTTCCGCGAAAACTCCGAATCGTGGCTGGAGCGCTACGGACACCGCGAAGCCGGGCCGCACCTGGTGCTGCAGTCCTACCTGCACCGCGTGGTCAACGGCGGCGGGCGCATCACTCGGGAGTACGCCCTCGCCCGCGGGCGAAGCGACCTGCTCGTCGAATGGCCGCGGCCCGGCGGCACGCTGCATTCCAACCCCAGCAAGCACGTCATCGAGTGCAAGGTGGTCGGCGAACGCTCCGGACTGGAGAGCGTCATCCGCGAGGGCCTGAAGCAGACGGAGTCCTACATGGACCTGTGCGGTGCGGAGTCGGGACATCTGGTGATCTTTGACATGCGCCCGGGGAAGTCTTGGAAGGAGCGGATCTTCAGGAGGTACCCGGAGCCGGGACAAGCGCCGATCACCGTGTGGGGCATGTGAATCCCACTGCGGCGACCGCCGCGGATAAATGCCGGGTGATTCCGGCCAAGGGGAACGCCCAGAGCGCAGCAGAGATAGAGCGAGTCTTGAAGGTCTACGAGCGGGCACGGCATTAAAAGGTACACCTCATCTCCACGGAAGAGCAGCCGGTCCGTGAGGGCTTACTCCGGTTGGATGGTTGCCTAGCCTGACTCCTCCCACCCGCAGGGCGCTGCCCGACGCGATGGCGGACAACAAGCCTTTTTCGGCCAAACGCGCACCCTTCGTCCCCTAGAATCAAGACTCGCCAGATTCTGATGAACCGGCCCGCCAGCAGGACCCGTCTGCCCACTGGAGTTCAGACTTTCCGAGAGATCCGAGCCGAAAACCTCTACTACGTCGACAAGACTTCATTCGCCGTGCGCCTCTTCACCGACGGCAAGCACTTCTTGCTATCCCGACCCCGACGGTTTGGCAAGAGCCTCTTCGTCAGCATGCTCAAGGAGCTCTTCGAGGGCAGCCGGGATCTGTTCGAGGGGCTGGCTGCCGGTCGGCAGTGGGACTGGTCCGTCCGCCGCCCGGTGGTGCTGTTTGACCTCTGCAACGTCAACGCATCCCTCTCGGGTGATCTCGACTGCGATGTCAGCGAGCAGCTGCAAGATATGGAGACGGCCTTCGGTGTTCAGCGCTGCCACCGGTCGGCCCGCGGCCGGTGCCGGCACCTGATCCGCACTCTGCACGAGCGCTCCGGTCGGCGCGTCGTCCTCCTCATCGACGAGTACGACAAGCCCATCGTCGATGCTCTGCACAAGCCCGACATCGCCCGCGCCAACCGCGACTACCTCCGCAGGCTGTACTCCGTCGTCAAGACCTGCCGTGCCAGCCTGCGCTTTTCTCTTCTCACCGGCGTTACCAAGTTCTCCAAGGTCAGCCTGTTCTCCAGCCTGAACAACCTCAACGACATCACGCTCGACCCTCGTTATTCCACCATCTGTGGATACACGGAGCGCGACCTCGACACAGTGTTCGCCCCCGAACTCCACGGCCTCGACCGCGACAAGATCCGACAGTTGTACAAAGGCTACAGTTGGGGCGGCGACGAGAGGGTCTACAACCCCTACGACATCCTGCTGCTATTTAGCAAGCGCGAGTTTGGGGCCTACTGGTTCGAGACGGGTACGCCGAAGTTCCTCGCCGATATCTTAGTCCGGCGTGGTGTGTCCACGATCCGCATCGGAGGCTTGCACGCTGACGATGCCCTCCTGTCCGCCTTCGACGTCGATGCCATTGCGACTGAGGCCCTGATGTTCCAGACCGGCTATCTCACGATTGCGGAGGTGCGGCGGAACAACCTCGGCCACCCGTCGTACAGACTGGACTACCCCAATCGCGAAGTGCGCGTCAGCCTCAACCGCTCCCTACTGTCGAGCCTCGTGCCCGGCCTGTCCGATGGTCGCTTCGGGCAAGGCCAGAACGTTGCCGAGCACATCCGCTCGGGGGACTTCGACCAGATGGAGGAGGCCCTTCGCGCCTTCTTTGCCAGCATCCCTTCAGACTGGCACCGCCGCAACGACATCCAGGAGTTCGAGGGCTACTACGCCAGCGTGTTCTTTGCTCTGCTCAACGGTTTCGGCCTAGACGCCCGGCCCGAGGAGAGTTCCTCCAAGGGTCGGCTCGATTTGGTCGTGATCGCCCCCGAGAGGATCGCCCTGATCGAGTTCAAGCTTGTTCGGGGGAAACGCCCCTTAGACGCCCTACGGCAGATCAAGGCCAAGGGCTATGCTGACAAGCACCGCGCCTCAGGCAAGGCGGTTCACCTAGTCGGCTTGAAATTCAGCACCGAAACCCGCAACGTGGCGCTGGTCCAGTGGGAGACGGTTTGTCCTTAGGCTGCCGACGAAGCCGGAACGGCACCCTCCACCCGAAACGATCAACGGGCAGGAAGCCGACTCCCGCATGCCTGTCACAGGCGGGGCGGAGCCTCACTAGTTCCGGCGCGCTTCTGGCACCTCAACCCCGTGATCGGCATGCGCTTCCGGGGAGGGGAGGTGTGCTGCCGCAGAACGCCTCCCCGGAAGCGAGCGCGGTGGAAGACCCAAGCCTGAATCTCGCGCAGGCGGTCCGTATCACCCGCGTCTGCCAGCAAGCCGGACGCTTGGGCTTCGATGGCGGGTCCGAACTGCTGCCTGACGAGCAGGCACAGCAGCTCACGCTGGCGTCGGGCACTGCTCTGGCGCTCCTCGATGGCCCTCTGCCGCACTCCCTCGTAATGTGCCCTGAAGCGCTCCGCCACCGTCGTGCCAATCCCCCCTCCGGCCGCCAACTTACCTGCCATTTCCGGATCCTCCAAGATTTCCAATTCCACCACGCTGCCCCGAATTAACATCCGGACCGAATCTGCCCACACCGTGTTAACTTTAGTGGCGGTCATCGCATGAACCAGAGTCGGCACTGTTCGAAAGTGCCGCAGAAACGCAAGCAGCCGAGCCATTCCCTTGGATCGGACCGTCGGCTGACTTTGCGAGCGTCACGCTGGCACGCCGCCGGCAGAGGACAGGGAGTGATCTGATCGTGGAGCGTCAAATGCTGCCGATCGGCACGCAGTCCTTCAGCATCCTGCGGACCGATCGCTGCTACTACGCGGACAAGACGCCTTTCATCGAGATGCTGCTGGCCGACGGCCGACACTTCTTCCTGTCCCGGCCCCGGCGCTTCGGCAAAAGCCTCTTCGTGGACACGCTCAGGGAGCTGTTCAATGGCAACGAGGCATTGTTCCAAGGCCTGCACATCCACGGCCGCTGGGACTGGTCCGTGCTGCGTCCGGTGTTGCGGCTCAGCTTCGACTACGGGCACTACCACGAGCCCGGCTATATTCGCACGAACTTGGACGAGCAGCTGGAAGAGCTGGAGGAGGAGACCGGGCTGGAGCCCCGCCGCCAGTCCGGCCCGGGGCGGCTCGTGGATCTGATCCGACGGTTGCATCGCCGGAGCGGGCGCCGGGTGGTTGTGCTGGTGGACGAGTACGACAAGCCAATCCTTGACGCTCTCGAGGTGCCGGAGGTGGCGCGGGCCAATCGCGACTTCCTGCGCGGACTCTACGGGGTTATCAAGCGATGCGACGACGACATCCGGTTCAGCTTCATCACAGGGGTCAGCAAGTTCAGCAAGGTGAGCATCTTCTCGGGGCTCAACAGCCTTGAGGACATCACCCTAGACCCGCGCTACTCGGCCATTTGCGGATTCACCGAGGACGACCTGAACACGGTGTTCGCGCCGGAACTGCGGGGCTTGGACCGGAACCGAATCCAGCGCTGGTACTACGGCTACAGCTGGCGGGGAAGCGAGCGGGTTTACAACCCGTTCGACATCCTCCTGCTGTTCAAGAAGCGCGAGTTCAGGCACTACTGGATCGAGACGGGCGCGTCGAAGTTCCTGATCGACCTGCTGCTGCGGAGGAGGGTTAGCTCGGTGGACTTGGAGCGCCTGCGCGGGGACGAGGAACTGTTGTCAAAGTTCGACGTGGAGAACATCGGGACGGAGGCCTTGCTTTTCCAGACCGGCTACTTGACAATCACGGGGGAGGATCGCCGGAAGAGGGGGGCACGCTACCGGCTGGGCTATCCGAACCTAGAGGTGGAGGTGGCGTTGAACCAGCAGCTGCTGGCGGCGATGGTGCCGGAGCGGACGCGGCAACTCGCCGACAATACCGAGCTGGCCGACCTGCTGGCGGCGGGCGACCTGACGGGCCTGGAAGCGAGGATGCGGGCGCTGTTCTCGAGCATCCCGTCTGACTGGCACCGGCGCAACAGCATCGCGGAGTACGAGGGCTACTACGCCAGCGTGGTGCATTCGTGGTTCCGGTCGCAGGGGCTGGCGGTGGAGGTCGTGCCGGAGGACAGCGGGAGCCTGGGGCGGGCGGATCTAACAGTGCGGTACCCGGCGGCGGTGTATGTCTTCGAGTTCAAGCTGGCGGGGAAGGCGCGCAAGAGGGCGGCGCTGGAGCAGGCCGGGGCCAAAGGCTACGCGGAGAAGTACTTGGGCGAGGGGCGGTCGGTGTACCTGCTGGGGGTGGAGTTCAGCACCGCGACGCGCAACATTGAGAGCTTTGCCAAGGAGCAGCTGCAGTGACGGCGTCTTGCTAATCGGCCCGGGACGAGTGCGGGCGGACTGTCAGCAGAGTGCGCTGGAAAGCGGAGCCTTGTGACTTCCGGGTCTCCCACATGTGCTCAAGAGCGGCGCGCGTCGAGCACCGGAGGTGGCGGAAGGCTGGAACTGGGGACCCAAGTTGCGGAGGGCTGGCGCTCGGCTGAAGAGTGACGCCGTCAGCAGGCCCAGCCATCTGCGGCGGGTGCATCCAGTGTCCGGGGCTGGGAAACGGTCGGCTTAGCACGCCGCAACGTCAAGGCCGATCCCCGCAGCGCTCACTCCGGCCCGCCAGCAGGTTCCGCTCCTTGCGTACGAATGCCGCGCCAACCAAGCGGACAGGCCCACCCCGGCCACGGTACTTCGCCCCAAGGTGGCGCGCAAGCAGCGCGGGGGCTTCTGGCTGCCGCCTCCCGGAGACGCCCCGCCGTCCCTCTTGCTGCTCACCGAGGGTGCCATCGATGCCCTCTCGGCCCGCCTGCTGCCCCGGCGACCCTCATCGCTTCCACCGCCGGCCTGACCTCCTGCCGACCCGCATGGCTCGCCGACTTCAAGCCCGGCTCCATCTGCTGCGGCTATGACGCCGATCCCGCCGGCGAACGTGGCGCCGAGGCCCTCTGCCTGCGGCAACCCGGCAGACGCCGCCTGCCTCCCCCGCACGGCAAGGAGTGGAACGAATTCCTGCAACCCCGATCCTGACAGCGTCGCCCAGCCGCATGCCTCACTGTCCCTCGCGCATCCCCTCTCGAGAAGCCACTGCTGCAAGAAGGGAACCTCCATGATCCGGAGCGGCTCGCCGCGCCGCTCCCTCTCTTCCTGGCCGACCCCCAGGCTGAAGCAATCCGAAAGATCAGTCCCAACCCAAGACGCCCACTCCTTCCCAGCCGGAAATAGTTCGCAAGCCCCGTGGCCAACCTACTTGAAATTCAACACGGTGCTTGCTGCACACGCCGACGGTCCACGCCTGGCGCGCAGGCCGACCCGGAAAGTGGCAGCCAGAACCTCGACGATGGCCAGTAGGGTGCGATGACGGGAGAAGCGAGCCGAGCCGAGCCGCCACAGCCCGTCGGAGTCGAAGGCGGCGCACTCCCGCAATGTATAGAAGCTGCCGCGATGGGAACAGCTGGACAGATACGGCAATTGCTTCAGCAGGCGGACGACAGTACGACGGAAGGGGATCCGAGTTCGTCTCAGAACTGGGCCATGGAGGCGACCTGACGGCGTCGCAGTACGGCAGCGAGTGCATCTGGGGAGTACACTGGGGCCGCATGCGTCAGTATGTCACTGCAACTTCCACCTTCTGAGTACTGGTGCCACACTGAGACGACCCAACGCGCCCACAATTCAAGCAAAGCCAAAGCGATTCGAGGTGCCCAAAGGCGAGAACCCTAGCCAATTCCGCTCAAACGCCACTTCCACTCTGTTTCGTGGTGGCGCGGCACAAAGAACGGCGGTGTTTCTGTGGCTCCCCTGAGGTCAGTTTGAGAGCCGTGACAAGAATGGTTCTCTCGGGTCTGGCTGCCGAAGGATCGGGGTCCGAGTGGATCCCGCGCAGCAAGAGATAGGCAGCCATTCGAGTCGCCGGAGATCAGTACCGGGAACCTCCGCCGCGGTTCGATCTCACAAACAACGGACATCGACCTCGTCTCAGAGGCATGTGCAGGCGGCTGGAACGCCAACCAATGCAGGTGTTGCGAAGGGGAAGGCGGCTCGCCAAGTCGCCCATCGCTTCCATCTTCTCGGTGTCAGCCCGCGATCCGTTCACCTCTCGGGTCATTATCACCACCGGCAACGGCTGGGGCTCGAACGCACTCAGGATCGTCCGGGCACAGACGCCTCCGTGCACCGGTCTCCTCTGCGGCGACTTCGCCAGTCGTCGATTCAACTGGCCAGACCTCGTACCAAGGGAGCCAGAGCAACTCCGCTACTCTGGCAAGCCGCTCAGGATCGACCGTCTCCCACCCGAGTATGGTTAGAGGCAACCGCAAGAAGGGAGAACGCCGTGCCCGTTACAAGGAGAGAATTGGGGAACGCGGCCCTAGCCGGGACCGCGCTTCGACTAGTACCCGCTGCAGCGCAGCAGCCGTCCCGCTGGAATCCGCTAGTTCCAGGAAGGGAGGCGCCTGCGGCCCAGGACGGGATGGACCAGCCCGATACGAGGCCGTTGCAGCTGGCGCCGGCGGATCCATTCGCACCGGGTGCCGGCATCGGAATCGGTCACCGCTTTCCGCCAAGTCCCGAACCTGAGGTCTTTGATTTCTATCGCGCAACAGGCATCGAGTACGGCAGTGTCCTGGCACGTCTGGGACAGGTCAATTACGACTGGATGGCCAGAATGAAGGAGCGGATGGCGCAACGCGGCATCCGTCTGCTGAACGTCAACGTTGTCGGGCTGCATTGCGATCCGGTCATCGTGCTGGGGCTGCCCGGCGTTGAGGAGAAGGTGGAACTGTACCGAGAGTTCCTCCGCGACGCTGGGCGGGCGGGAATCCCGTACACAACGTACGGGCACATGGCGAATCTGCGGCTGGGATACGGCGTTACAGCGCGAACCCCCTCCCGTGGGCAACGGGCGCGCCAGTTCGATGCGCGGGTGGCCGAAGGCTTTCCAATCTCGCATGGACGCCGGTACCCGGAGGAAGAGATCTGGAAGTCGTTCACAAGGTTTGCAAAGGCCGTAGTGCCGGTCGCAGAGGACGCCGGCGTGCGCATTGGGCTCCATCCCGATGACCCGCCCCTACCGTCTCTAGGGGGTGTGGCGAGGGTGTTTCGTGACTACGAGGGGTACAGGCGCGCTCTTGAGATTGCCAACAGCCCCAACTTCGGGTATTGCTTCTGCATGGGCACATGGGCGGAAGGGGGCGAGAGTACGGGCAAGCCGGTGATTGAGATGATCCGCGAGTTCGCACCTCAAGGGAAAATCTTCAAGGTGCACTTTCGTAACGTGGACCAGCCCATGCCTCGGTTTACCGAGACGTTCGTCGACGATGGCTACACTGACATGATCGAAGCGCTCAGGGAGCTGAGGCGGGCCAACTTCAACGGGGTCATCGTGCCCGACCATGTTCCGGGGATGATGCCGATGGGCGACAGGAACACCGCCTACACGGTTGGCTACATGCGGGCGCTGAGGGATGTTGTCAACCGCGAGTTCGCGTAGGCAGGATTCCCTCGTACCAGCCAATCCGTACAATTGGCGGAGGTCGGGCCCGCTCGAGAACATCAAGCCGGTTGCGGGCCGTTTCGCATTTCCTCGCCATCTGGCGTTCTGCGCTCTTACGTCCAGACGACAGCGCAGCACGGATCCGGGCCACCCCGGACCGTGTCGCCCGAACGCAATTGCCACCAGTCCGGATCATCCATCGATTCCGGCAACGGCGTCGCCACGGATACCTGCAAACCTAAGCGTCTCCGAACAAACTGGCGCTGTACCGCTGCGTTTTGCAACCCACGCGACTGGCACTGGTCTGCGCGCCTCTGGCCATGGGGCATCGGACCTGGAAGAGGCCCCTTCCTGCTGGCACTCTGAGCCGGGCCGAGCCGCGCCTCACGGGGCGTGGTCGGCCGAGATTCCTCAGCCGTCTCGGCTGTGAACGAACCAGCCAGTCCTAAGCCATGCGTCGCTATACTCTTGCCGTGACTACCCTTCCGATGCGACTGCTGATTCTCGGCGCTGCCTTCTTTGGATGTGCCCTAGGCGCAAGCGAGGATGTGGGAATCCAACTCCAGAGGATGCTCTCCAGCCACCCGGACGCCGATGCCGACGGGGACGGCGCGCTTACCGAAGACGAGGCCGCCGCCTACATTTTCAAGACAAGACAGCGCGGTCGGATGAACCGCGGGCCGGGGATCCGAGACCGGGCCCTAATCGACGCCTACGAACCGCGTTTGCATGGTTTAATGCCATACCGCTTGATGAAGCCGCTTCACATCGAGCCGGGGAAGCGATACCCGCTGATCATTAGCCTCCACGGTTCCGGCGGCGTAGGTGACGACAACCTGAGCAACCTCCGGTTCTGGAATGGCGTCATGGCAAGGCCGGAGTGGCGGCGGAAGTACCCGTCCTTCGTGCTCGTCCCGCAGCGAAGGCCAGGAGGGATCTGGGGCCCTAAACCGGATGTGCCCGGTACGGAGGACCTGTTTGTCCGCGACGACTTGCCGCAAACCTTTGAGATTGTCGAGTTGCTCCAACGGGAGTTTCCCATCGACGCGGATCGCATCTACGCCCTCGGATCTTCGGGGGGCGGTGCCGGCACGTGGAACATCGTTGCCGCCCGACCGGACGTCATCGCAGGCGCCATTCCAGTGTGCGGACGATTCAATCCCGCCGACGCGTCCAAGCTGGCCCGAGTGCCCATCTGGGTGTTCCACGGCGATGCCGACCCGCTTGTCTCGGTCGAGTTCTCGCGCAGCGCGTTTGCCGTCCTCGACGAGGCGGGAGGGGACATCAAGTACACGGAGCTGCGGGAAGTCAAGCACCCGTCGTGGATTCAGGCGTTCACCTACGCCGGCGACGACGAGTCGAAGGGATACGTGACCCGCCTCGGGAGTCAAGCCTCTGATCCAACTCTAGACGTTTGGGAGTGGCTCTTCGCGCGCCGCAATCGCTAGTTGGCGTCGATCTCCGGTCTGGCACCGACTGGCCTCTTGACGCTGCCGCGGTCCGAGGCCAACCTCCCAGTCGGGCGTCCAGCAGCAGGGAAGGGCGCAACTCCGCCCGCGCAAGGATCCGTGCCGGTCCTGGCGACCGCTCCAGAGGCGACCGCCGGGAGCGCGGCAACGCGGACCACTACTCGCAAGCGGACTGGCCCCGGAATCCCGCGCCCTACCTAATCTGCTCGTAGTCTGAGCTTGCGGTCAGTTCGCCGCTCCGAACGTTCACGAACCACGCAGTTGCGATATCAGGCAGGGCCGCGGTGACCAGCCAAGTGCCACCGTTCCGCGTGAGTTCTGCGGGCGACTGGGCCCATTCTCGGGAACCCGTGAAGCCCAAGTCGCCGGTCCAGACGAGCGAAGCACTGTCGAGATGTTTGGCAGCCGTCATCTGGACGCGCACTGTGCCGTTGGAGAGATTCGATTCCGTCAAGGTGAGCCACGGCTCGCCCGAGCGCACGACGCTGTCGGCAAACGCGTAGCTGTCCGGCGGAGTCCAGCCTGCCCTGTGGCTGTGCCCCATACCCGGAATGAGTGAAACCATGCGTCGGCCAGGTGCGGCGCGGTAGCAAGCAGCTTGGCAGTCTAGGGGGAAGGCTCCTTCGCCGGGCCAAGACAGCCAGAGCACGGGCGCGAGAACACGGTCAATGCGCACCATGGGATCCCAAACCTCGCGGTAGAGCCGATTGTCGCCAAGAGCCTCGCCCCAACGGTTGGCCGAGTCGAAGAGATGCCCACACCCATAGGTGGGGATCGCAAACGCAAAGCGTTGGTCAATGCCGATGGCAGTGCTGGTGATGACACCGCCCCAAGAGATGCCCATGAGTCCGACCCTGTCTGCATCAACACGCGGCAACGACCGCAGTAGCGAATTCGCGAGGACAGTGTCCGCGACCGCGTGGTACATCCACTGGTCTCGCAAGGGCTCGGAGGAGTCAGCGTAGATCCCCTCGCGCCTGGGACCGGCCCAAGCGTGCCGTTTCCAAGATCTTCGGGCACGGGGAGGGACTTCCTCGGCCTCGTCCGTCTGACCCTCGACCGCAATCGAGATTGCGGCGTAGCCGCGCCCGGTCCATCTCTCGACCCATTCCCGGAAGGCGGTGCCGCCACCGCCGTGAACGAGGACGATGCCGGGAACCTTGGCGCCACCATCTTCCGGCAGGCCCAGCCAGGCAAAGACTCGGGTGGCGCTCCCCTTCCAGGGAAGTCCCTCGAAGAAGATCGCCTCTATCCTTTCGTCCTTGGCAAAGCCTTCCGCAGCGAATCGGGCAGGGGCTGCGGTGAGGTTGCCCAGCCCCAGCACCAGCTGGCGCTCTTCGGCAAATTCGTCGGCAGCGTAGAGAGTGGACACTGCCACCAGCAATGGAACAACCGACTGGAAGAGACTGCCTCTCATGCTCCGGCACCTCTGCAGCTGTATTGGGGACGTTCTACCACAGCTTCACGTACTCCGAGTCTTGGACTACGGGCAAAACTCGCCGTCTCACCGCCATGATCTCTGACGCGGCCACCCTGAGCGGGAAGCCTCCCGCACCTCCCGAACAACCATCGCGAACAGGAATACCAGCGGAATCGAGACGGCATTGAGCGTGACGTACTCGACCGGATGCTGTGCCCAGGCCCCGGTAGCGACGATCGAATAGTTGAAGGTGAAGGTGTTGTACATGTACGTTGTCAGCGAAACGAGACCGGCCCATAGCGCCCGGCGGCGTCCGTCCAAGAATGCTGCCGCGAAGTAGAGCGCCAAGAGGGCAATCGCCGTGTCAATCAGGCCCATGCTGGTCCACAACGCGGTCGCCTGCGGATGCCAGCCCTCGGCGGGCGGCGGCGGAAAGTCCTGGATCGGCCGCAGTCCGCAGAGGTACGTGACGTTCAAGACCAAGTGCCCGGCTTGGAGGACGCCGTAGTAGCCGACTAGCCAGAGCATCGACCCGCGCGGCCTTGCCAGCCCTCGGCTGATGGCGGATTGGCCGCGCATCTTATTGGGTGCCCCCTCCTGCCAGATTCTTGTAGACGTCGAAGACATCAAACGCCTCGTCGCGGGGGACACTCATCATCGGCGGTTCGCGCTGCTCGAACCGCTTGGTCAGCTCCTCGTAGATGAACTCGTCGCGGAACTCTACAGCTCCGGCGACGTGCCAGGTGACCGACAAGCAGACCCTGCCGATGCGCGACCAGTAGGTCGCCCCCAGGCACTTCGCGTACAGCTCGCAGCCGGAGTGGATCGACGCAGGACTCGGGGCCGTACTCGTGACGGTTGCCGAGTGACTCGCCACCGCCGCCCTATCCGGGGTTGGTTCGTCGTCCGCGCCACCGGAACCCTTGTCCCAGTGAAGGCCCAAGCGCCGGTCATCGTGCGCGGGTTGCCCTCCACCGCCGGGCACGTGTTCCAGTTTGTCATGGGACTCCGTCCTTGCGCCTGTGTAGAGCGCCTTGACCAACCGTTGCCGCGAGCCCAGCGCACTTCCCGCAATTTGAGGCGGTTTGCCTGCCATTTCAGTACGGGTCGATCCGATGAGGCTCAAGGGCAAGAATCGGAAGTCTGGCAGTCCCGATTGGACTTGGACGATTTACCGCGCAGACGCACACGACCGCTATCCCGCCGTCGAGGCGGGACGGACAGTGAGGCCCGAGGCCGCCAGCGTGCCTGAGCTACTCGTTGGCGGTCGTCAGCTCCTGTCCGCCTTCTACCCAGCCCTCGATCCCACCGAACTGGATCTCGTTCTCAAACCCGTTGTCGCGAAGTATGGCCGCCGCACGGGAGGCCCGTCCACCGCGCCGTCAATACGCGACGATCGGCTTGTCCGCAGGTACCTCCGCGAGCCGGCCCTCCAGCTCATCGATGGGGATGTGCGTGTAGCCCGCGATGACGCCGTCCTCCTGGAGTTCCTCAGGTGTGCGGACGTCCAGCAGGAAGATGTCCTCACCCGCTTCGATGCGCGCGGCTACAGCCGTAGCATCCATCTCTGTCGGATCCGCAGGAGCCGACGCCTCGGCCTGCTCGTCGGGAGCCTCTTCGGCTCCCTCGCCTTCATCGCTACCGCCGTCGCAGCCCAGGCCCAGCACAAGCGCTGGAACCAACAGCCATCTCATACTCCGATTGCTCATTGAAATCCTCCTCAAGCGTGCCAGCCTAGGGTAGACGCCTCCGGTATGCGCCGGATCAGGTCCGCCAGTTCGACGCGGCTCTCGGCACCGATGGTGAAGCAGTCGATGCAGTCAAGAGCCAGTGCGTGCTGCAGTGCCTCGCTGACGCGGTTCCGCAGGACCCCTTCTCCCAGGATCTTCATGCCGATGACGCCCTTGCCCGCCGCCTTGATCTTGCAGAGCTCCTCGACGACCGTGCCGGGATCGGCGTCCATTTTCTCTCCGACTGCGTTGATCCGGGCCAGATCGACATCGACGAACTCCTGCTTGTGCACTTGGCGCAGGGCGGGCAGAGAGTGGCACGAGATCCCGCGGGAGCGGACGATCCCCTTCTGCTTGTACTCGTTGATCACATCCATCGCGCCCCGGCGCCTTATGGGCCAGTCCTCTTCCCGCACCGCGTGAAGCAGCAGCAGGTCGATGTAGTCCGTGTTGAGCTCCCTCCGGAAGCGCTCAATGTCGTCCCGCATGCCCTTGGCCGTCGTGGAAGTCGACTTTGTCATGATCACGACCTTCTCGCGGGGGATGTGCTGCAGGGCGTTGCGCAGGTGCGGGTGGCTGCCGTAGCCGTCCGCCGTGTCCCAGAAGGTGATCCCGTTGTCAAAGCCGTATTGGTAGAGTTCCGTGATGCCGCGTACGCCCAGCTTGCGCGTCTGGTTGGACGCACCGCGGAATCCGCTCGTGCCAGTGCCCATCGCCAGCCTCGATGGCAGCAGGCCATCGGGCCCAAGGGTGGTCACGTCATACGCAAAGCGCTGTTGGGGACTCGCGGAATAGCCCTTTGGCGCTCCGAACAGTCCACGTTGGACGGCGCCCAACGAGGTTCCGGCGCCCAGGGAATAGCGAATGAAGTCTCTGCGCAGCATCGCGGCGTTTCTCGCAAGACAGGCTACCACAGCCCCGGCCTCGCGCCAGACCCCGACGAGGTCTCAGGCGGTCCTCAGGGCGCGTTCAGACTCCAGTCGTAGTCGTAGTCGATAGCACCTTCGAAGTCCCGCAATTCCTCAGCGAGCTCGCCCTCGGCGTACAGCTTAAGGTGTTCAAGGATGCCCTCTTCGCTGCCTCCGAAGTCCTCCTTGAACCAGTCGTAGACGCTGGAGATAACCATGAAGTCCTCGTCCACCAGATCCACTCCCCGGCGGTCGTTGACGTAGGCGCGGGCACCGGCATCCAGCAGTTCTTCGGTGTTTCCGGCCGTGAAGGCCGTCGTTAGCAGGTCCGGGCAGCTGTAGCTCGCGCAGTTGACGCCATAGTGCACTCGGTTGTCTCTCCAGATCGGGCGGAGGATACCGTGTTCGATGTTGTTGAGAGAAATGTCCTGCCCCGCCACCTTTGCGTACGCGTCGTCCCACGGACCCGGAAACACGAGACCGGCCAGCCACCGCTTGCTGCGAATGTCCCGGATGGATTCGACGGGGTAGTTGTCCGAGACGATCTTGACCGTCAGCGCGTTGTAGAGGTTGATCCAGTACGCCTTTTGCTCGGCGCGCGAGTACTTACGCGGGTCCAGCTTTTGGAGCCTGTTCAGATAGGCGCCGAGCTTCCTGCGATCGGACGAGTTGGAGTTCAGGCCCCGGTAGTCGAAGCGGTTGGGACCTTCGCCGTCCGCGCTCAGGTGCGCGTCCAGAAGTTCCTGCCACGGGCCGTGGTCGATCTGCTCCTGGTTGGATTCGTCGCTCGCGTCCCAGATAGCGATCAGCTTTGCGTCGTTGAACTGCGCGCTCGCGCTGGTCACAGCCAACGCAATGCCCAGCCCGATCATTCCCGTCCGCCGCCATTTCTGCGGGAACGAGCGTGGTTGCGTCAGTGGTCTCATGAGTGTCTCCAAGCTGCGTAATCTTCGGGCCGCCGGCGTTTCGGGGCTGGTAGGGCCCGTGCCCGCAGCCGAGCAATGGTGGTCAGGATTCCGGCACTCGCGCCCAGGACGCCTCTCAGGGTCCCGCCGATCTTGGAAGTGCCATGTCGCCTGCGGCGGGTGTCCACGGGCACTTCCGCCACGCGTAGCCCATGGACGATCGCCTTGATCTGCATCTCAACGGTCCAGCCGTAGGCTTCGTCGCACATCTCGAGACGGCGAAGCGCTTCTGAGCGGATGGCCCGGAAGGGTCCGAGGTCCGAGACTCGGTGCCTCCACAGGAGCCGGATGAGCAGGCTGGCCGTCCTGTTCCCGATGACTTGCGCGGCCGACATGGCTCCCGATTCGCAGCGGCCGAGGACTCGCGAGCCGATGACCAGGTCCGCCCCGTCCGCTAGGACCTCCAAGAGGTCGGTGGCCTGGCGCACCTCGAACGCTTGATCGCCGTCCACGAACACTACCGCATCTACGGGCCACAGTGCCAGCAGCGCTGTCTGGCATGCTAGGCCGTAGCCCGGTGTCGGCTCCAGGACGACGCGCGCGCCCGCCGACAGCGCCCGACGGGCCGTACCGTCACTGGAGCGGTTGTCGCACACTACTACATCGTCAAAGACCGGGCCGCCTTCGCCGGCCGACAGTGCGCGCAGCTCCCGGACGACTGGCCCGATGTTCTGGACCTCGTTGTGCGCGGGGATCACGGCCCCGACTCTCAGTCGCTTGAACACGGGACGGTGGCACGTCGTGCAGTGCGCCGCCAGACGTCGCATGCGACCGCGGCTAGGATCGCGCCGAACTCCGCGGGCCGGACCCACGCAGGCTGCTCGTACGGCTGGAGGCTGGCGTCCCCGATGTTCAGGCCCGTCATGTAGCTGAGGAGGACGGCAAGTGAGGCTGTCCAAGCCCACAGGCTGGGGAAGATCGCTGCGAATGGCAGCAGCCAAAGCAGGTACCACGCGTTGATCACAGGGGATGCCGCCAGCAGCGCCCCGTAGAATAGGTCGCCCCTAGGCGGACCGGTCGCTCCAACTCGGCGACAGAACCGATAGTAGCGCAACGCCGCGGCACAGCACGCGGCTCCCAGCACAAGCCTGGCGCCAAGCGATCCGATTGCTGCGGCCAGCAGTCCGTACAGTGCCGAATTGAACTCCCATTCCGTGGCGAAGACCACTAGCGATTCCAGATCCGTCCCGCCCGCGAGCACGAAAGGTGCGTAAAGCACCCCAAGCGTCGCCGCGCAGGTCGCCCAGTATCGGGCCTTGGCCCTAGCGAGCACGAATGGAGCCAACAGCAGAGCGAACACCTTCGCACCGCATGCCAGCCCCAGACTCACGGCCGCGGCCGCCCACCTGCGCTTTCTTGCCAAGACGATCGCGGCCAGCAGCAGCGCGACGCCCACGCCGTCTGGGTGAGCCGTGAACGCCACCTCCTTGACCACCAGAGGGCACCAGGCGTAGAGCAGCACATTGCGGGGCGGGGCGAGGCGCAGGAGCAGGGCCACGATCGCCAGATCCGCGAGGATCAGGATCAGCTGCAGGATTCCAACGCTCGCCGGCCGAAGCCAATAGCCCACTAGGAAGGCCGCCTGCGTTGTAGGTCCGTATATCGTCGGCAGGTCTGGGTTGTTGATGCCGTCGAGCACACGCTGAAAGGCCTCGGGGATGCTCGGATCCGCAAACGATTCCTCGGGAGCCGCGCCGTACGGCGAGCCCGTCGTAGCAAACCGGAACCCGTCCCACAGGTAGCGGAAGTAGTCGTCCTCGTAGATTGGCCCTCCGACCAGGCCGCAGACACGGAAGACGATGGCCCAGCCGATCAGACACGCGACCGGCAGTCGCGCAGAACGTTCACCCAGTCGCCAGAAGAGCGCAAAGGTCGCCAGCGCCGCACCCGCCAGAGACCCAAGGAAGAGCGCTAAGGGCGGCCCGCCGGGCTGCTGTGCCGACCACGCCAGAACGCCGTACGCAAGCGCGCAAAAGGCACCCGCCGCGTGGATCCAGACAAGGGGGTGCTTGCCCCCGCTCTCCGCAGTCAGCTTTCGTCTATGCCCGTGAGAGCGGGCGGCGCCCATCCGGCAACCGCCCGCCAGATATTCCCGCTAGTCGCCCGCCGTGATGCGCAGGTTGCGGTAGTGGGCGACCGTGGAACCTTCCATCCAGAGCGCAATCTTGCCGGTTGCGGCGGCCCCGGACTTGACGTCGTTGATGATCAGCGTGGGCTGCTCCGCGCCGTTGACGTGGATGCGGGCCTTCTCGCCGCTCACGACGATCTTCACCGGGATCCACTTGCCCGGGACGATGTCGGCGTACGTTTCGTACTTGCTCGGTGTCTCGCTCCGGAAGCGGAACCAAGTCCATTCAGGGTGCGAGATGTACTGCACCGAGTGGTTGCGACGCACTTGGTCCTCCGCACGACCGTTCGTCGGCCTGAGGTAGAAGCAGTCGTAGGTCTTGCTGTCCTTGAGCCGCCAAGCGAGTCCGACGAAGCCCCGGGCACCGCCCTGCGATCCCGGCTGGGGCTGTCCGGCAAGCTCGAGCTCGATCGTGCCGTTTCCGAAGTCAGAGCCTTCGATGATCGCCAGATGGCTCGTGCGGAAGCGCTCGAAGGCACCCGGCCCCCGCGGCGGCTCCTCGCCGCGCGCGCGCGCCGCCGCCACCGCTTCCTGCCGCCGCTTCGCCGCGGCCTGGACCACTGCCGGGTCGGCTGTGATCTTGATCCCCTTGCGGCCCTCAAGCGTGGCCGCCTCAGCGATCACGTTCACCAGTTCCAAGCCGTCGCTCGATTCGAGCGCCAGCTCCTGTGCCGAAACCGGGGCCAAGAAGACGACCGCCGCCAATAGCGCCAATGGCGCTGCCGACAGCCTAGGCCGCGACGCAGGCCTATCGGATGGCATTGCCATCACTGGCTCCAGGGAGGGGTCACACCGTTGCCGCGGGCATACGCGATCGACTGGCCCAGATGCTCGCTCAGATGGCCCAGCGCAGTCCACAGGGCCCCTCTAGTCGTGGTCTCTCTACCGAACATCCTCATTGGCTTCTCCGCGTCACCAGCACCGACGCTGCCGATGGCTCCACCGATGTGCTCGAACGATGCCTTGATCCTCGAGACGATCTCAGCCTTGTCCATGGTCGACTTCTCCAAGCCGCGCAAGTCCAAGCCTTCTGGGGGGGGGCGTGCCGAAGGCGCGCGCCACAAAGTAGTTCCCGCCGCTAACGTGCAGGAACAGCTCGGCTGTTGATCGCACTTCCTCGCTCGGACGGTACCCGAGCCTGTCGGCCGGCGTGGCTTCGGCCAGCGCGACGAATTTTTCCTGCAAGGTCGCCAAGCGCGCCTTGGCCTCTTCGACAAAGGCGTGGTTGTCGGCGAGCGCCACTGGCGCCGCTACTAGGGCTACGGCACACAGGAGTGCCAGTTTGCGAAGTTGTTCACGCATCGTTCATTCCTCCGTTCTTTTAGGGTCTCTCTGGTTTCGAACAGTAGGCGCACCACCTACTCAATAGGGCCAATGCCCCAAATATCTATTGGCTAATCCCGGCCGGGAATGGTTACATAACGCCCGCGGACTAGCCGATTCCGAGCTCTGACGCGCTCTCGGCGATGGCTCCGCAGGCCGAGCAGATCTCGCTCCCGCACACTGGACAGTGAACGGTCCGAATCGAGCCGCATCGGCACATTGGGCAGTACGCGTCCGTCCTTAGGGAGGACCCCGCAAGCGGCCGACTGAGCCGGCCTTCGAACGGGGTCCGGCAGTCGCCGCACCGGCGAGCGGTCGCAAGTCGTGCCGAGCCGGTAACCGTGTGGTCCTGCCGATCCATCTGAGGGTAGCTTCAGGTCGCGCGACCGCTCGACCCCGCCCCTGAATGGATCCTACGCCCTAGCGCGGCGACGGGCCGGCCGATTCGCCGTCCCCGCCAGGCGCGATTCTCGCAATGCGTCGGGGAAAGCAAAGGCACGGGATTGCCGTGGGAATGCCTCGGCGCACTGGCCAGCCCCCGTCGGCCCCTATTACCCAGCCTTCGAGGCCTTGCTGCGGCGCGCAAGATGGGTGCCTCCGGAACAGGTGCCGAGTACGCTGAGGAGGTCGGCGGACCCGGCCTCCGCAGCCTTGCTAGGCCGGGTTTAGACCGGGTCGGGCATCGTCCAGGGTTCCCTGTAGTCCTTGGTGAGAAGCCTGTCGGCGTCAGGATCGTCGAGGAACTTCTCAGCCCGGGGGTCGAAGTGCAGGACGCGCCCCACCCGGTAGGCGATCTCCCCAAGGTGAATCAAGCCGCACGACAAGTGCGCCACTTCGGCGTTAGCGACGGGCTGCTCGCGGCTTTTCACGCAGTCCAGGAAGTTGTACATGTGGTCGGGGTGGCCGGTCGGGCCGTGAGCCATGCCCGGGCCCTTGCGCTCTTCCTTGCCGAGGTAGACCTGGAAGTAGCCCCTCCTCGAGAAAATCATGTAGCCGTCGGTTCCGTAGAAGGCGTTTCCGCTGTCGAAGCCGTGCAGGCCGTACGGCGTCCAGCCGCGGTCTTCATAGATCAGGACTTTCCCTTCGTCGTAGTGGTAGGCCACCATCATGTTGTCCGGGAATTCCCGCTCGCCCTCTAGGTCGATCCTGCTGCCGTGGGCGGTGATGCGGTTCGGGTGGACCGTCACGCCGAGGCCCCACCGCGCCAGGTCCAGGTCGTGCGGGCCGTCTCCGCCGATGTCGCCGTTGCCGAAGGCGCGGTACCAGTTCCAGTTGCGGTTGTAGCGGTTGGGATTGAACGTGCCGTCGAAGCTGGCCGGCCCGACCCACAGGTCGTAGTTCACTCCTGGCGGCACAGGCGTGTCAGAAGCGGGCTGCCGGTGTGTGTGGCGCTGGCAGTTCCACGCCTTGGACATCTTGACCTCACCGATGATGCCGTTCCGCAGGAGCTCGTCGGCCCTGCGCGTGACCTCGCTGGAACGCATCTGCGTGCCGTGCTGTACGATTCGGCCGTACTTCTTGGCGGCCTCGACGATGAGTCTGCCCTCCCGGAATACGTGGCTGGCTGGCTTCTCGATGTAGACGTCCTTGCCGGCTTGCATCGCGAGCACGGCGATCGGAGCGTGCCAGTGGTGCGGCGTTGCCACCACCACCGCGTCGACCTCCTTGTCTTCCAGAACGCGGCGGAAGTCCTCCGCAAGCTTCGGCGTTTCGGACGTCGCCTTGAACACTGTCTGCCCAGCACGCTCGGCGTTGGTCTGGTCTACGTCACAGATGGAGACAATGCGCACGTCATCCCGCGTCAGGACGCGCTCGACGTGGCCGTGCCCCATGCCGCCCACGCCGATGACGGACAGCCCAACTTGCTCGTTGGGGGAGGTGGCACGGGCGCGCACGGCAAGTCCGGCCACGGCCGCTCCCAGGGCTTCCCGACGTGTGATCTGATTCGCTTGCATTCCCTCTCCTTTGCGTGTCGCGGGTTCGCCAAGACCCAAGGGCGCCGCCATCGGCTCTGCATCCGAACAGCCGCAACCACGTGCCATGACCGCAGGACCGCGCGATTATGGAAACGCTCGCTCGCGCGGGCGCAATCGCCCATCCCTCTCGAATGCCGATGGCGCAGCGACCTGCAGGTGGGCAGGTGCGGTCCGCGCCGGCCTCCCCGGGCCCAGTGAGCCAACCCGCCTCGAAGGCGCCATCAGGCTATCACAGGGCGGTGCGTTGCCTGGCCGCCGCTCCCGCACTGGAGGCAGCAAGTGCTTGGGGATCCGCCGCCGGTTGGCAGCGGCTCGAAGCGTCGCTGGCTGGGCGTCAGCCGACCCGAGTCGCGGGGGCCTCGCTACGCAAGGGCGCCCGCACAGCCAGACCAGCAGCAGTCTAAGGAACGGTTTGGTTGGGGCCCCGGCTCACCGCGCATACCAGCGGGACTGACCGTTGGACTCAGTCACAAGGCCACCGCGGCTTTCCCCCGGCGCAAGCCTGCCTTTCGCACAGGCATTTTCGGGAGGCCATGTTAAAGGCTGCTGATACATTGGATCCCGTGCGCCAGCGCTTCCTGCAGGCCTGCGCGGGCCAGCCATCGGACTGCACTCCGGTGTGGTTCATGCGCCAGGCAGGGCGGTACATGGCGGAGTATCGCAAGCTGCGAAAGAGTCACCCGATCCTTGAGATCTGCAAGACGCCGCGCCTCGCGGCCGAGGTCACCCGCCAGCCTATTGACGCGCTTGATGTGGATGCGGCGATCATCTTCGCAGACCTCCTGCTTCCCGTCGAGCCGATGGGCCTGGGCCTGCAGTTCGTCGCAGGCGAGGGGCCCAAGATCTCGAGACCGGTCCGCAAGGCCGAGCACGTGGGCCGGGTGGCGACGACGAGAACGGCGGAGCTCGGATATGTGGCGGAGTCGATTCGCCTGGCGCGCCGCCTGCTCGATGACCGCGTGCCCCTGATCGGGTTCGTCGGGGCCCCTTTTACCTTGGCAAGCTACATGATCGAGGGCGGAGCGTCCCGGAACTATGCCGCGACAAAGCAGCTGATGTGGGGAGACCCCGGGGCGTGGGCGGACCTCATGGGCCGCATCGTCGAAGTGCTGGCGGAATACGGGGCTTCGCAGGTGGCCGCCGGGGCCAGCGCGATGCAAGTCTTCGACAGCTGGGTCGGGGCGCTGGCCCCTGCCGACTACCGGCGCTTGGTCCTCCCGCACTCGCAGGCTCTGATCCAGCGTCTGCGGTCCTGCGGGGTGCCGGTGATTCACTTCGGGACGGGCAATGCAGGGTTTCTTGAGGACTTCCACCGAGCAGGAGGCGACGTTCTGGGAGTGGACTGGCGCGTCGATCTCGGACCGGCATGGGCGCGGGTCGGCCACTCAACGCCCGTGCAGGGAAACCTGGACCCGATTGCTCTGCTGGCCCCCCTGGACCAGTTGCGCAGAAGCATCAAGAGCGTCCTGGACGCTGCCGGCGGCCGGTCGGGGCACGTCTTCAACCTCGGCCATGGCATCATCCCGCAGACCCCGGTGGAGAACGTCCGGGCGGCCGTTCAAATCGTCCGCGAGCACACAGCCGGGCAGTCCGCATGCGCCCCGCGCTGATCGTAGGCGGCGGCATCTCTGGGCTTGCCGCAGCCTACTACCTCCACCTCCACGGAATCCCCAGCGTCGTTGTTGAGCGGAGGCCCCGGCTCGGAGGCGTCATCCGAACCGACGTCTTCGGCGGCTGCGTGCTTGAGGCCGGCCCCGACAGCTGGCTGACCGAGAAGCGCGCCATGCTCGGCTTGGTGGACGAGCTGGGATTGGCGAGCGAGGTAATCGGGTCGAACGACGACCGGCGCCGGACCTACGTCGTCGTCGGAGGACGCTTAGTGCCGCTCCCGCCGAGCATGCGCCTCATCGCTCCGGCGAATCCTTCGGAACTGCTGTCGACGCCGTTATTCGACCCGGCGGCCAAGTTGCGCATGGCGCTCGAGTGGTTTCGCCGCCCGACCGTCCTGCCTGACCGCTCCGTGGCGGACTTCGTGCGTGACCATTTCGGCCAGGACGCGGTCGAAAGGCTGGCCCAGCCGCTCCTGGCAGGAGTCTACGGATCGCCGCCTGAGGACCTGTCGACCGATCTCATCCTACCCCGCCTCGTCGCCTACGAGCGGCGCTACGGCAGCGTTCTCAAGGGCCTCTTCAAGAATCGCGGGCAAAGCTCCGCAGCCCCGCTCTTCCAGACCCTCAAGGGCGGGATGGGTGCCTTGGTCAGAGCGCTGCGGCGAGCACTGGAGCCGGCGTCACGATTCGTCCGGGACGAGGCTGTCGGGCTGCGCCGATCCAAGGAGGGCTGGACACTGATGCTAGCCGGAGGGCGCCTCGAGTCGGATACGGTGATATTGGCGGTCCCTGCCTGTGACGCAGCTCTGATCCTGGAGTCCGCCGACCCGGAACTGGCACAGCTCGTGGGCCGTGTCGGCTACACGTCCTCGGTGGTGGCCGGTCTCGTCTATAGGGAGCGGAGCTTCACGCACCCGCTAGATGGGTTCGGCATGTTGGTGCCGCGAGCCGAGCGAGCCTCGGTCGCTGCCTGCACTTGGGTCAACACGAAGTTCGACGGCCGCGCCGGCCCCGACAGGGTGCTGCTGAGGGCCTACCTCGCCGGTCCGCCCGATGCCCCTGCCCTGGGAGAGCCGCAAGGCCGGCTGCTGGCGAGGGTACACGGCGAGCTGCGGCAGTGGATGGGACTGGTCGGTGGCCCGTCGCGTGGCAGAGTCTACCGCTGGCATCGCACAATGCCGTGCTATGCGGTCGGCCACCGCGCCCTTGTTGAGCGGATCGCCTCTGCCGCCTCGAGGCACGAGGGCCTGTACTTGGCTGGAAACGCCTACGACGGCCTCGGGATCCCGGACTGCGTGCGCCGCAGCCGGCGCATCGCCAGTGTTGCAGCCCGGCGCGCCGCGACCCTCAGTCCTTCGAGCGCTGGACAGCAATGATGGTCATGTCGTCCCCTTGAGGCGCATCGCCCGAGAATCGGCTCACCTCCGCGAGTATCGCGCTCACGAGACGGTCTGAAGGCAGGCCGGAAGCGGCTTCTGCGACCTCCCAGAGCCGCTTGTCCCCGAATTCCTCCAAGCGATGGTTCATCGCCTCGCTGAAGCCGTCGCTGTAAACAACCAAGGTCTGTCCCGGCTCCAGGCGAGCCGTACCGCGCTCGTACGGGAAGGCTGGCACAACGCCCAAGACCGGCCCGCCCGTCTCCAGCAGCTCCGGCCGTCGCCCGTTCGGGAGCACGATCGGGGGGTTGTGCCCCGCATTGCAGTACTCAAGCACGTGTGTCCGGGTGTCCAGCACTCCATAGAACATGGTCACGAACTTGTCCGAGTCCGTAGTAGCGTGCAGCATGTCGTTGGACCGCGAGACGCACGTAGCGACATCAGGCGCCAGGCGGCTCTGGCTGCGGACCGTCGCCTGCACGTTCGACATCAGCAGCGCCGCCGTGATTCCCTTTCCGGAGACGTCGGCGAGGCACAGCCCGAGGCGGCCGTCCCCGAGGTCTAGGAAGTCGTAGTAGTCCCCGCCCACCCGCTTGGCAGGCTCCGAGAGTCCCGCGATGCTGTATCCGGACCGCGTGGGCGCTTTGGTCGGGAGGAGCTTTCTCTGAATGTCCCTCGCCAGGCGGAGTTCCTCCTGCAGCAGCACAAGGGCCTTCTCCTCCTCGATCAGGCGCGCATTCTCAACCACCTGCGCCGACTGGGTGGCAATGATGCTGAGCAGACGCTGGTCCCCGCTGCTGAAGCCTGCCGGGCCGTCCTTGTTGAACACCGTCAGCACGCCGATCAGCCTTCCCTTCAGGACCATCGGGACGCACAGCAGGGAGCGGATCCCGTCTTCTCCGGTCCCGGCGCGGAAGCGCGCGTCAGAGGTGAGATGGTTGACCACGAGGGGCTTCTGGTTCTTGAGCATCCACCCCGTGATCTGGTCGCCGAGGCGCATCGGCATCGCCATGGCGGACTCGCGGTCGACCTTGCGGACCATTGTCTTGAGCGCAGCCCCGGCCTCGGGCTTGTCGAGCAGCAGGAGGGCCCCTTGCTGAACCTTGAGGTGCTTGACGCACTTGCGGACGATCAGGTCAACCGTGGCACCGAGCGAAGAGGCCGAGGACACCGCTGTCGAGACCTCATTCAGGATCGACAGTTCCTCCAGCGCCGCGCGGAGGCGTCGGTTCTCCGCTTGGAGTTGTTCGACTGTTCGGCTTGATGCGAGCATCGATTCCAGTCCTGATGTCGAGGGTCAGCTTCGCTCTACCAATTCCAGCAGCACGCCGCCGGCGTGCTTGGGATGGACGAACACGTAGCGATACCCCTCGGCGCCGACCTGCGCGCCGTTTCCCACGAGCACTCGGCCCGCCGCCCTGAGGGCACCGATTGCACTGTCCAGGTCTGCCACCAGCAACGCCAAGTGGTGCATCCCCTCGCCGCGACGGTCCAGGAAACGTGCCACGGGCGATTCCGGACTTGTCGGCTGCAACAGCTCGATGCGGCTGTCGCCCGCAGGAAGCATGGCCACCTCGACGCCCTCGTGCTCGACCACTCCCCGATGGGCCGGCTCGCAGCCGGCGGCGTCGCGGTAGACCTCCAATGCCTCGTCGATGCACCGCACGGCAATGCCGACATGGTCGATCTTCATGGCAACCACCGGGTCCGCAGACTCTGCGCGGTCTCACGCACGAAGACGTACGGGTTCAGCGCGCCAGCCGCGATCTGCTCGGCGGCCCCTTCCAGGTCAATGCCGGAAACTGAAGCGAGCCAGTCTTCAACCTCGCGCCCGAGCCGCTCTTGCAGGAAGCGCCTCCAATATAGCGCCTCGGGCTGCCTCGCCGGGGCGCTGCGCACTGCGGCCAACAGCTCGGCGACCCCCTTGCCGCTCAGCGCGCACGTGCGCAGGATCAGGGGTCGGGGCTGCCCCTCCGGAATCAGCGAGATCATCGCGAGGATCTGGCGCTCAAGCTCGTCGGCCCCCGGCTGGTCGGACTTGTTGACGACAAACACGTCAGCGATCTCCATGATCCCCGCCTTCGACGCTTGGATGTCGTCGCCCATAGACGGGGCCAGCACGACGGCGACCGTCCCGGCCAGCTGGACGATGTCCACTTCGCTCTGCCCAACTCCGGCCGTCTCGATCACGACCGATTGGAGACCGGCCGCCTCCAGCAGCGCAAGGCCGTCGTCCACAGCCGGAGCCAGGCCCCCCAGTTGTCCCCGAGATGCCATTGAGCGGATGAAGACGCCATCATCCCGATGGTGGCGCTGCATGCGTACTCGGTCTCCGAGCACGGCGCCCCCGGAAAACGGGCTGCTCGGGTCGACGGCCAGCACACCAACCGTCTCGCCGCCGCGGCGCAGTTCGGCTGCGAGGCGATCGACCAGCGTGCTCTTGCCCACGCCCGGTGGCCCCGTGACTCCGACACGCAGCGCCTTGCGCCTGGCCGGGTGGACGGCAGCCAGGAGATCCACACCTCCAGGCAGGCGGTTCTCCACGATGCTCAGGCCGCGGGCCAGGGCCCGCAGATCCCCGCGCAGGATTCCCTCGGCAAGCCTCTGCACGTCTATACACCGATTCGGGCCGGCCGGCCCGGGCGGAATTCGATTCTAATCGGCAGTGCATGCTGTCGGCCGCCCTTCGATGGCAGCCGCGGTCCGGGCCAGCCGGAACTGGCCCGCAGGAGACACGGGCCCGCTGGGTACACTGGAATCCAGCATCGATGGCTCGCCGGACGGGAGGCAAGTGCGCAATAGTTGCCGAAAAGCCCTCCGTTGCCCGCGACATCGCCAACGCGCTCGGGGCGCGCACGCGCGGCAAGGGCTACTTCTCCAGCGCAGAGTTCGTCGTCACGTGGGCTGTCGGGCACCTAGTGCGGCTTGCCGAGCCCCACGAGATTGATCCCAGCTGGCGCTTCTGGCGGCGCGACTCTCTGCCGATGCTGCCTGGGGATTGGCCGCTTCGCGTTGACGAAGAGCGTGCGGACCAGTTCGGCATCGTCAAGGGGATCCTGAACAGCAGAAAGGTTGGGCGGGTCGTTTGCGCGACGGACGCGGGCCGCGAGGGCGAGCTCATCTTCCGGCAGATCTACGACCTGTCCGGGTCCTCCAAGCCTGTGGACCGGCTGTGGATCTCGTCCCTGACGCCGGCGGCGATCCGCGAAGGCTTCAGGCGCTTGCGGCCGTCTAGCGAATTCGACGGGCTGGCGGACGCCGCTCGCGGCCGAGAGCGGGCGGACTGGCTGGTCGGACTCAACCTCACCCGGCTCTACACCCTCGACGGGCAGCCATCCGAAGAGTCCCGTGTGCTGTCGGTGGGGCGCGTCCAGACACCGACCTTGGCCATGCTCGTCGAGCGCGAGAAGGCCATCCGGGACTTCGTGCCCGAAGACTACTTGGAGGTGCACGCGGACTTCGAGTCCGGCGACGGCCAGCGCTACAGCGGAGTGTACTTCAGGCTTGAGCGAGGGAAGCGCCAGAAACGGCTGCCGGCGGACGGAGAGGCGGCGCGGCAGATCCTCGATCGGGCCAAGTCCGGGCGCGCCGATGTCCAGTCCGTGCACAAGGGCCGCCGCCGCAAGCCGCCGCCGCTGCTCTACGACCTGACCGAGCTGCAGAGGCACGCCAACAGGCTCTACGGATTCAGCGCGGAGCGCACGCTGTCGCTTGCGCAGGCGCTCTACGAGAAGCACAAGGCGATCACCTACCCGCGCACAGACAGCCGGCATCTCTCGTCGGAGATGGCACGGCAGCTGCCACGCATCACGCCCACCGTCAGCGAACGCTACGACCCGAGCCTAATCGCCGAGGGTACGGGGAGGCGGCAGCTGGGGCGCCGGTTCGTGAACGACGAGAAGGTCTCGGACCACCACGCCATCATTCCCACGGGAGCGGGGATGCCCGTTCCCGCAGGTTCTCCTGAGGCCAAGCTGCTGGACCTGATCTGCCGACGCTTCCTGCAGGCTTGGCACGGCGACTACCGCTACTCGACCACGACAGTCATCACGCGCGTCGTCCAGCGCTCGCAGGCCGACCAGTACCTGTCCACCGGCGTCACCGTCGAAGATGCGGGCTGGAAGGTGCTCGATGTGAAGCGGAAGGCCAAGCGGGGGGCAAAGCCCAAGCCGAAGCTGCCCGCCGGACTCCGGCGGGGCGACGCCGTCCGCGTGCTCGACGCACGGGCCGTGAAAAAGAAGACGAAGCCCCCGCCGCGCTACACGGACGCCTCATTGCTGACAGCCATGGAGTCTGCGGGCGAGGCGCTCGACGACAAGGCCCTCTCCGACGCTATGAAAGAGCGCGGCATTGGGACTCCAGCTACGCGCGCCGGGATCATCGAGACGCTGCTCAAGCGGGGCTACGTAGAGCGGTCCAAGAAGGTCTTCTTGGCCACCCCCTTGGGGATTCGCCTGATCGACACAGTGCATCCCAAGGTGCGCAGCCCGGCGCTCACTGGAGAGTGGGAGGCGAAGCTACGCGGGATCGAGCGAGGCAGCGGGGGACTTGATCCGTTCATGCGGGGCATCGAAGAGTTCGTGCGCGAAGTGGTGGGCGGGGACGTGCCCAAGAGAGCGCCGTTGGCGGTTCCACCGGCACGGGCCACCGTGGTCGCTGACGGCGACGACGTCGCGCTGGCGCCGGCGGCAGGAGGCCGGCGGAAGAGCCCCGTGCCAAGCTCGCGCATCCAGGCGGAAACGGCCGGCCCGATCCGCTCCCCGCGACCCGCCCCGAAGGCTGCGCCCCCCGCCGGGAACGGACAGCCTCAAGAAACACGTTTTGGCACGGGAGCGCAAGGGACGATCCGTCCGGGACCGATCCCAGCCCAGCACTCCACACCGCCCTCCGCCGATGCACGCCCGGCTCCGGCCAGGATCTCCAAGGCCGTGATGCAAACCCTGCTGCAGGACCGCTTTGGGCATCGCAGCTTCCGCCCGAATCAGGAAGCCACGTGCAGGGACGTCATCGAAGGGCGGGACGTGCTGCTGGTGATGCCCACCGGGGCGGGCAAGTCCCTGTGCTACCAGCTTCCCGGTATCGCGCGAGGAGCCACGACGATCGTCATAAGTCCGCTCATCGCACTGATGGAGGACCAGGCCGCCAAGCTCCGCGAACAGGGCTTCCGGGCCGAGCGCATCCACTCGGGCCGTGACCGCATGGAGTCGCGCAGGGTCTGCATCGACTACAAGCGGGGCAACTTGGACTTCCTGTTCATCGCGCCCGAGCGATTCTCCGTGCCGGGCTTTCCGGAGCTGCTCGCCAGCTACAAGCCCGGCCTCGTTGCAATTGACGAGGCGCACTGCATCTCAATGTGGGGCCACGACTTCCGGCCGGACTACCGACGGCTGCGTGAGCGGGTCCCGATGCTTAGGCCGGCCCCGGTCATCGCCCTTACCGCCACCGCCACGAGCGTCGTTCAGCGCGACATCATAGAGCAGCTCGGCCTGGATGACTGCAAACGGGCGATTCATGGATTCCGCCGCGAGAATCTTGAGATCGAGCACGTGGACCTAGTCCCGTCGGTGCGCCCCCAGGCACTGTCTCGGCTGCTGCTCGCCAAGGACCGGCGCCCCGCGATCGTCTACGCTCCCACGCGAAGCGCGGCGGAAAGCCAGGCGGAGCTGCTGCGCGGGGCCATGCCCGCGGCGGCATACCACGCAGGCATGGCCCCGGCAGACAGGGAGAAGGTGCAGTCCGCCTTTCTTGCCGGCGATCTGGAGGTGATCGTCGCCACCATCGCCTTCGGGATGGGCATCGACAAGCCGGACGTGCGGACCGTAGCGCACACCGCGCTGCCGGCATCTGTCGAGGGCTACTATCAGGAGATCGGGCGGGCAGGGCGCGACGGGAAGCCCTCCAAGGCCGTGCTGATGCACTCGTGGGCGGACCGCAAGACCCACGAGTTCTTCTTGGACCGGGACTATCCCGAGCCGGAAGCGCTCGACGCGATGTACGGCTCCCTGACGGACAAACCGACCGCGGTCTCGGCCCTCATGGAGCGCTTTCCCGGGGACGAGTACCGCTCTGAGAAGGCCGTCGAGAAGCTGTGGACTCACGGTGGGCTGACGATTGGCCCAAGCGGTGAGGAGGCTTTCCGCGGCGATCCGGGCTGGCGGGACAGCTACGTCGAACAGCGGGACTACAAGCTCCGCCAGATCGACCTGATGACCGACCTGACGCGGTCGCGCGACTGCCGCATGCTCGACTTGGTCCGGCATTTCGACGACATCGAGGACAGCCTCAAGCCTTGCGGCCACTGCGACAATTGCGACAGCAGCGTCTGTTTGGTTGCGCAGTTCCGCCAGCCCAGTCCCGACGAGCTGAGGGCGCTGTCCACAATTCTCCAGGCACTGCGGGAACGCGATGCCCAGTCTTCGGGCAGGCTATTCCGCGAGCTCATCGAGCCGGGCGGCATGAAGCGGAAGGCCTACGAGCGCCTAGTCAGCGGGCTTGCACGGGCAAGGCTGATTGACGTTGCGCAGGACGAGTTCCAAGCGCCGGACGGCAGGCTCGTGACCTTCAGCCGGCTGTACCTCACCCCTTCCGGCCGCTACGAGGAGGATGCTGCCCGCCAAGTCCGGGTGAAGACTGAGAATGCGGGGCTGAAGAAGCCGCCTAAAGGCCGGCCCAGGGGCCCGGCAGCGGTCCGCAAGAGCGGCGGACGTCCGAAGCAAGTGGAGCTGGGGGGGTCCGCTGGCGGCCACGATGCCGACCTCATCGCCGCCGCACTGCGCGCGTGGCGCAAGGACGAAGCCAGAAGGACGGGCACGCCAGCGTTCAGGATCCTGCTCAATGCGACCTTGGAGGAACTCGCCCAAGAGCGGCCGACCAGCCGGGCGGAACTCGTGACAGTCAAGGGGATCGGACCATTCATCGCCAAGAAATACGGCCCCGACATCCTCAGAGTCATCCGCAGCTGCGGCGACTGACCCTCCGCCTGCCCGGTCGCTGCCGCAACACGTCCGCGCGAGCGGGCTGCCGCCTTACAATTGGGGTCGGTCGACAGGGACTGTCGAAGGTGCTGGCGGATTCCCAGCCCGCTCGAAGTGCGATGACGGACAGGTGCAGCTGCGGCAGCCGTTACCCTCGCGGCGCGTCGTTCTGCCCGAATTGCGGCCGGCCTCTGGTAGAGGGCCTCGTCCCCGAGGTCAGGGTGGAGGTCGAGCCGCCGCCTGCTGAAGAGCCGTCCCCGGCACCGTCCGCGACGTTCCCGGACTGCTTCCGGGCGGCCGTGCCCCCAGCGGTGTGCGGAGTCTTGCTGAGATTCGGGCTGGGTCTGCTCGCCCCCGTTCTGGCCCCGTTGGCATTTGTTGTCATGATTCCCGCCGGAAGCGTGGCGGTGAGGCGCCTGTCCCGCAGAGTCGCGCCGGTCAGTTCGACGTGGCAGGGATTCGGGGTCGGCGCGCTCACGGGCCTGCTGTGCTTCGTGCCCAGCCTTGTCGTTCAGGTCGCCTCGCACGCGGCGCAGGGACGGCAGTCCATGCTCGAGCTGCTGCGGCGCCAGCTGGAGGGCTCTCCCATGGCGGATGCGCTGATGTCCGCGCTGGACGATCCGGCCGTGTTCGCCGCCGTGATCGCTCTGGGCCTGTTCGTGGAGGCCTGCGGCTTGGTCGTCATAGCAGGCGCGGGCGGAGCGCTTGGGGCGTGGACCGAAATCAGGAGCCGAGATTGAGGCCATTCTTGCCCGTATACGCGGGCCCGAGTCGTTTATACTCGCAGCGTGGGCGGCGCGGTGGCCTCCGAGGAGTTTGATCGTCCGTCCGTCCGTCGGATTCTGGGCATTAGCGAAGCGACCTTGCGGTCGTGGGAGAGAGTCGGGCTGGCCCAACGCAAGGAGATCTACACCTTTGCGGACCTGGTGACCTTCCGGACGCTGCAGGGCCTGCGGCAGAACAACATCCCAGCCCGCCGGATCAAGGAGGCGCTGGAGCAACTGCGTTTGCGCCTCGCCTCGGTGGACCGGCCCCTCGACCAGCTCAAGATCGAGTCCGACGGCCGGCGGATAACGGTCGTGCTTCCAGAAGAGACGGTCGAGGCGCTGACAGGTCAGGTGCTCTTCCGGTTTGATGTAGGAACCCTGCGGTCGGTCACCGAGCTCCAGCCGGCCCTCGGGAGCGGCGGCTTCCGCCCGACTAAGCCGAGCGCTGAGGAGTGCTTCACGCGAGCACTTCAGCTTGAGAGCGGCAACGCGCCCGACGAGGATGTCATCGTCTGGTACGAGCGCGCATTGCAGCAGAATCCGGACGCTCGCGGGGCGTTGATCAACTTAGGAGCGGCGCAGCTCCGCCAAGGTGAGCCCGAATCGGCAGCAAAGTCGTTGCGCAGAGCGATCCGGCTGGGGCCCGACCACCCGATGGCGCACTATAACCTCGGGGCGGTGCGTGAGAGTCAGGGCCGGGCCGATGAAGCCGCGGCCCACTACCGGGAAGCGTTGCGCTGCGACCCGGACTATGCGGATGCGCACTTCAATCTGGCCCAACTCGAGCAGGAGCGGGGCCGCATTACCGCCGCCGCAAAGCACTGGGATGCCTACCTCCAGCTGGACGACGGCAGCCCGTGGGCGACCATCGCCCGCTCCAAGCTGGAAGGCCTCAGAATGGCCCGCCGCCGTACGGCCGGCGGCCCGTCCGGTCCGATCTTCGGCCGTTAACGCTTGGCCCGGCTAAGGCCGGGCATGGCGGCTTGGATACGATCAGTTCGATGGCCCCGGCAATCGCGGATGTCCGAGTCCTGACGTTCGACATGTTCGGCACAGTGCTGGACCTGACCGGAACGCTACTGCCCGGCTTGCGCCGGTTCTTGGCCAGGATCGGCTCTCAGGTCGATGCGCGCCGGTTCTGGGACGACTGGAGGGCGCGCCAGCGGCTCCAGCAGCACCAGGACACGATCCTGATGCTGGGCCATGACGGGTATCTCGATTCCGCGGGCCGGGCATTGGTGCACACGTTGCGCCGGCACCGGGTCCCGCACGGGAATGACGACGTGGTGGAAATGATGGCCCTCTTCGCGGATCTGCGGGCGTTCGACGACGCTAGGGACGGGCTGGCCCGCCTTGGCCAACACTACCGCCTGGTGGCGCTCTCCAACGGGAACGCTCGGCTGGTCGAGCGCTTGGCGGGCCGGATCCCGGACGTGGAGTTTCACGCCTGCCTGTCGGCGGACCGCGTCGGGAGATTCAAGCCGCACCCGTCCGTCTACCGGATGGCGGCCCTGGAACTGGACTGCGAACCCGGCGAGATGATGATGGTCGCCTCGCACGCCTTTGACATCCTCGGCGCGCGGGCATGCGGGTATCGCGGGGCCTACGTGAACCGCTACAGGCTCCCCTACGAAGTGTCGCCGCTGCTGCCCGACTTGGAGGTCAGCGATTTCAACGAGCTTGCCGGCCAGCTCGTCCCGGGGTAGTCTGCGCTCTCAGGATTGGATAGTCTGAACCGACTGCCTCCGTTCGCGTCTGCCGGCCCAGCCCAATCACGGGATCTGCCGGCACCTCCAGCAGGAAACGCGTGTTGAGTATCCCGGCGATAGCCACAAGGGCATGTTCCTTGCAGGTCCCCAGACGGCCCTTTCCCGGGGCACTGGCAGCGATTGTGGCCTGCCGCAGCGCCGCTCTCCACACAATAGTCGGAGCAGTGGCGGGCTGGGATGTGCTGCGTCTCTGCCGGCTCGCCTGATGGCCTGCCTATTCCGCAGGGCCGGCCGAACACCTACCTTGGAGGCTCCGTGCGCCTCTCTCGGCCCGTATTGAGAACTGGTGTCCTAACCTGAATTACCATTGCGACGCGGCACGGTTTCTTTCGCGATCGGGAGTTCCCGCGCTGACCCGAAACGATCTCCACCAGCACCGCACCGCGATTCCTCCGCGACCTGAACAGCGCGCCATCGCCACCGTCCTCTCCGACATGGACGCTGAGATCGCCGGGCCGGGGCAGCGCTCAGACAAGATCCGTTCGGTCAAACAGGACATGATGCAGCAATTGGCTACGCGTGCCGTCCGGCGGCCCGTTCCCGATGAATCGATGGGATTCGATGCCGATGACGCCTGAATCCCAGAACGTCGAGTGGAAGCGGTCTTGGCGCGACGAGCACCTCAAGTGGATCTGCGGTTTCGCCAACGCCCAAGGCGGAGTTCTAGAGATCGGAAAGAACGACCACGGTGAGGTGGTCGGCGTGAAGGGGGTGCTCCGGCTGCTTGAGGAGATTCCCGGCAAGGTGCAGTCCCTGCTAGGCATCGTTGCGGACGTCAATCTAAAGTCGGAGTCAGGCAAAGAGTACCTTGAGGTCGTAGTCGACCCCCATCCGAATCCGATCAGCTACAGAGGGGAGTTCCACTGCCGTAGCGGCAGGACGAAGCAGGTGCTTAGGGGCGCCGCGCTGAGCCGCTTCCTGCTCGCGAGGTACGGAAAGACGTGGGACGATGTGGCGCTTCCCGGCGTCTGGTTGAAGGACCTTGACGAGCGCGCGCTCGGTCGGTTCCGCCGGAAGGCCGTCGGGAGCGGGAGGCTTCCCGCTGAAGTCCTCAGCGAACCGGTCGAAAGCCTAATCGAGAATCTCAACCTGCGGGACCGAGAGTACCTGAAGAGGGCCGCTGCGCTGCTGTTCCACCGGTCGCCCGGGCGGTTCGTGCCGGACGCCTATGTAAAGATCGGCTGTTTTCGCGGCTCCGAATTGCTGTTTCAGGACTTGATCCAGGGTGACTTGTTCACACAGGTGGACCGGACGATGGATCTGCTGTACACGAAGTACACGCGCGGCCTCGTGTCCTATGACGGCATCTACCGGGTGGAGACCTTCCCCGTGCCGCAAGAGGCCATGCGCGAGGCCGTGACTAACGCGGTCATTCACCGCGACTACGCCAGCCCCACGACGATTCAGATTCGGGTCAGTGACGACCGGATAGCCATCTGGAACGCGGCTCACCTGAGCCCCGATTGGATGGCGGAACTCCTTGCCGAGGAACTCTCTTCGCGGCCGCACAACCCGCGAATCGCATACGCCTTTTTCCGGGCAGGAATGATCGAGGCTTGGGGACGCGGCATCCGCCGGATCGTGGACATCGGCCGCGCGGCGGACACCCCGGTGCCGACTTGGCGGCTCGAATCGGGCGGGGCTGGACTATGGGTCCGATTCCCGTTCTCCAAGACCTATCAGGCCGCCGACTCCGCCGTGCGAGGGAATGTTGCGCAGGGCCCTCCTCCCGATACTGCCCAGAACAGACGCGCCATTCCCCAGAAGACTACCCAGAAGGTGACCCGACCTACCCAGAAACCGGCTCGCGACCGGATAGTGGATTGCCTGAGGGCCGAGCCCGGGCTAACCCGGAAGACGCTCGCCGAGCGTGTCGGCCTGTCGCCGGACGGAGTCAAGTACCACCTGGAAAACCTGAAGGCCGCAGGAATCATCCGCAGAGTTGGTTCGGACAGGGCGGGGCACTGGGAAGTGCTCCTTTGACGTCGGCCAAGTCTGTGCAGGCCATGGCATGGCCCGTGTACGGGACCTCGAGATCAAGACCCACCGACGGACTATCGCCGTGTTCCGCAATCGTCTCCGGTACGAGCATCCGGCGACTGGAAGGATCGAGACGACAACCGCAACATCGAGCCATCGAGCCCGACCTGCTCAAGCTGTTCCTCGCCCTCTAGGACCACATCCCCGCCCTGATAGACGAGGCGATCCAAGAACTCAGCAAGTCATCCGTCCTCGGCGGGAGTGGGCATCCGCCAGAACTTGGCCAACCAGGAGCGGCGCTTTATTCGGCCCTTCCGAGAAGTACAGGCTCCGCTGGAAGGAATCCGGCGGCTGCGACGCAGCCTCGCCGCTTCTTTGCGGAACTAGACTATCTCCGGATGCCCAATCGCCTGCTCGAACTCATCCACTTACGGAGTTGGAGCATGAGGATTGGAGCGCCGGGCCAATTCCTCGATCTGGAGGACCCCGGTGAGCCAGACATAAGGTCTTGCGGGGCATTCCCGGCCCGCACGTCAAACATGGGCTGTGGTCTGGGCGCCAAGCGTGCACAGGCATTAGGCTTGTGGAGTGCCGCTGGACCCAAGGGCCGCGCGCGAACTGTGGGAGAGGCATGCGCCCGACCTGATCGCGATCATCATCGCCGCCACCGCTGTTCCCTTGGTGCTGGGCTGGGTGCCGCCGAACCGTTGGTACGGATTCCGAACGCCGCTATCGCTGGCTTCGCCCGAGGCCTGGTACAAGGCTAATCAGGTTCTCGGCCTGTACATGCTCGGCTCCCAAGTGTTCGCGGTGCTCGCCAAGCGCCGGGTCGTGGCTTCCGTAAACCGCCGCCGGCCGTGCGATTACACGGTCTGTGCCGTGTTGTGGGTCTGCGCCGCGGCCCTCATCGGCATCGCCGCCAGCGTCGCGCACGTCTACGCGCGGCTGTGAGCCTCGGCTGGGTCAGTCTCAGGCCGAGATGAGGCGTGAGGCCAGATTGTTCTGGCCGCCGACGTCCGTCAGCCGGAAGTCCCGGCCTTGGAACGGATACGTCAGCTGGACATGGTCCAGCCCAAGCAACGTCAGGATTGTTGCGTGCAGGTCGTGGACGTGCACCCGGTCTTCGACGGCGTTGAGCCCGATCTCGTCCGTCGAGCCGACCACCTGCCCGCCGCGGACGCCGCCTCCCGCCATCCAGACCGTGAAGCCATAAGGGTTGTGGTCCCTGCCGGCGTTATTGCGGGCCCCGCTCTCGGCGCCGTCGGTGAATGGCGTCCGCCCGAAGTCGCCTCCCCACACGACAAGCGTCTGATCGAGCAGGCCGCGTTGTTTCAGGTCCTGCAGCAGCCCTGCGATCGGCCTGTCTACCTGTGCCGCCATCGTCTCGTGGTTGTAGTCGATTTGGTTGTGGCCGTCCCAGCCTGCGCTGGCGCCGTTGTTCCCGCAGCCGGAATAGATCTGGATGAAGCGCACGCCGCGCTCGACCATCCGGCGCGCCAGCAGGCACTGTTTCCCGTACGGGCGCGTGACAGCGTCGCCGAGTCCGTACAGCTCCTTCGTGGCCGCAGTCTCGGATGAGATGTCGGCCACCTCCGGGGCTGAGGCCTGCATCCGGAAGGCCAGCTCGTAGGCGGTCATGCGCGCCTCCAGGTCCGAGTCACCCGGGCGCGCCGCTATGTGCTGGCGGTTGAACCAAGCGAGCTTGTCCATCAGCAGCTGCTGGCGGGCCGGATCCGCAGGCTCCCGGCGCCGAATGTTGAGGATCGGCGGACCTTCGCTCCGCAGGACCGTCCCCTGGTACATCGCCGGCAGGAATCCCGATCCATATGCGGGCGAGCCTGACTTGATCCCGCCGTCGAGCATGACCACGTAAGCTGGCAGGTTCTCGCTCTCCGAGCCCAGACCGTAGACGATCCATGATCCAAGGCTGGGACGCCCGACCTGGGCCCAGCCCGTGTTCATCCAGTTCTGCCCTGTGATGTGGGTGAACCCGTCGTGGTGGCACGACCGGATGACCGCCAGTTCGTCCGCCTGCTTGGCGACGTTGGCGAACAGGTCGGACACGGGCAGGCCGGACCGACCATGCCGCGTAAACCGGCGGGGCGACCCGAGCAGCGGGACGCGGTCCATCTTGGTGAACTGGAAGTCGCGGTTGCGGAACGACTCCGGGACCGGCTGGCCATCGAGGTCCTGCAAGAGCGGCTTGGGGTCGAAGGTGTCCAGATGGCTCGGGCCTCCGTGCATGAAGAGGAAGATTACGCTTCGGGCCGTCGCGGGAAGCGAAGGCTGGCGGGCGGCGAGCGGATTGGAGCGTGCCTCAGCCGCGCCGTCTGCGGCCAGAAGGCAGGAGGCCGCCAGTCCGCCGAAGCCGAGTCCGGCGTGCTCAAGGAACCAGCGGCGAGGGACGGGCGTTCCGACATGCCCTCTTGGGGCGGTTGCGTCAGTCGACATAGGCGAACTCGTTCATGTTCAAGAGCATCAGTGCGAACTCCCTGGGGCCGGCCAGTGAGAGCATTTCAGCGGCCTGCTCCCGTTCGCGCTCCGTCGGCGGACGCGAGAAGGCTACCATCCAAGCGCGATCGACCTGCTCTTGGGGACCGCCCGCGTCGGAGAGACGCTCCGCGAAGGCCTCGGCCGAGCGCAGCATGAACTCGCTGTTGAGCAGTGTGAGCGCCTGTGGAGCCACGGTGGTCTCGGCCCTGCGGCCGCAGCTTACAGCAGGATCCGGCATGTCGAACGACTTGAACATGGGATAGGGAAACTGGCGCTTGGCATAGACGTACACGCTGCGACGGTTGTGCTCGGCCGGATCCACGGATTCTGGCCAAGCGTCGCGGTTCCACATGCCGAGGCGTTCCTCCTCCGACAGCGGCGGCAGCACAGGACGGCCGCCCATCTTCAGGTTCAGCGTGCCGGCCGCCCAGAGCACTGAGTCACGCAAGCCCTCGGCGTCGAGGCGGCGCCGGTTCATGCGCCAGAAGAAGCGATTCTCGGGATCGCCCTGCATGTTGCGGGAATCCGCCGATGTGGACAGCCGATAGGTGCTGGAGAGCATGATCAGCCGGTGCATCGCCTTGATGCTCCATCCGCTGTCGACGAACTCGGCCGCCAGCCAGTCCAGCAGCTTCGGGTGGGACGGCGGATCGCCCTGGCGGCCAAAGTTGTTCGGAGTGCCCACGATTCCCCGCCCGAAGTGGCCTTGCCAGATGCGATTGACCATCACCCTCGCGAGCAGCGGGTGGCCCGGATCCGTCAGCCAGTTGGCCAAGGCCCTGCGCGCTGCGCTCGGTTCCTCGCGCCCATCGGCGGAAAGCACCCGTGGCAGCCCCGGCAGGACGGTGTCGCCGGCGGCCTTCCAGTCCCCGCGCTGGGTCATGCGCACCGGGTAGGCCACTTCGGCCTTGCCGAGCACTGTGGCGGTCGGCAGTTCGAAGTTGGCTCTTGCTGCTGCCTCGCCCAGTTGGACCACGAGTGTGCGACGCCTGTCGAGTTCGTCCGGTGTGTACTGCAGCTGCGGCTCGTAGCCGGCCGGATTCTCGCGCAGGCCTGCCTCGGTGAGAGCCCGCTCGAGTGGGGCGGCCAGCGCCTGCTGCTCCGCGGTTCTCTTCGACCGCGGGACGCGGTAGGCCCCGACGACCTCGCTGTCGAAGCGCTCCACGATCGATTCCTCGAGTCGCTTGCGCACGGCGCTGTCGAGAGCCTTGATGGCCCGCTGAAGGTCGAACACCTTCAGCTGTTTGGGATACGCGGAGTAGTACCCGAACTCGGACATCTTGTGCACCGCCGGGACGCGCCGTATCTCACTGCCGGCGAAGTAGGCCATCAGCTGGTGGTACTCCCGCTGGCTGATCGGGTCGAACTTGTGGTCGTGGCACCTTGCGCAGCCCAGCGTGAGTCCGAGGAATGCTTCTCCTGTCACGTCGACCGCATCTACCAGCCACTCGTAGCGCAGCTGGTGACCGTTCAGCGCCGCCTCGTGGTAGACCGTGCCGATCGTGTACATTCCCGTCCCTATGCGGGCCTCCAAGTTGCGCCGCTTCTCTTCGGGGATCTCGTACGATCCGCGCAGTTCGATGTCGTCGGGCCAGATCTCGTCCGCCGCCAGCTGTTCTTGGACGAAGCGGTCGAAGGGCTTGTCGTCGTTGAAGGACTGGATGACGTAGTCGCGGTAGCGCCACGCGTCCGGGAAGTAGATGTCGGTTTCGAAGCCTCCGCTGTCCGCATAGCGCACGACATCCAGCCAGAGCCGGCCCCAGCGCTCCCCGTAACGGTCCGACTTCAGCAGGCGGTCGATCGCGGCCTCGTACGCCCCGTCCGAGTCATCCCGGAGGAACGCCTCCACGTCGGCCGGATCAGGCGGCAGGCCGTGGAGGTCGTAGGTCGCGCGGCGAATCCATGCGCGCCGACCAGCCTCTCCCACCGGCTCGAGCCCCCCTTCCCGGTGCTTGGCGGCGATGAAGCGGTCGATTGGTGATCGCGACCATCCAGTCGGGTCATCCGGCAGTGGAGGCCGCTCCACCGGCTCGAAGGACCACCAGCCGCCCCCTTCCGATGCGGGATCACCCTGCGGCCACTCGGCACCGCTGTCGATCCACCGCTTTAGCACTGTCACCGACTCCGCGGGCAGCGGGCCCGGCTCCGGCGGCATGGACAAGGCCCCGTCCCCCACGACGGCCCGGTAGAGCAGGCTGCTTTCTGCGTCGCCCGGTTGGATGGCCGGGCCTCGGGACCCTCCGCGCAGCAGGCCGTCCCGGGTGCGAAGGTCAAGGCCCGACAACTGCGCTTGGCCGTGGCATGCGGCACAGTTCTGCAGCAGCACCTGCAGCGCATCCGAGGGAGATGCGGCTCGGGCATCGCCGACCGTCGCCACGACGGCAACTAGAACCAGTAGGGGTCGCATTCGGCTGGGCTTGCGGCCCGTTCGAGTATACCTGCCACCCTGTCGGCCCCGGGGTCTACTCACGGCTGTCGTCGGTCCCTTTTGGAACATGGCGTACGACGGCGCCGGTGAACGCCACGTCGCCGTCCCGCTGCGTGACTCCCCCTTCCGGCATTGGCGGTCCGTCGTGGTCGCGGAAGAAGAGCGGCAGCCCCTCGGCCATGTTGACGGGATACTCCGACGGGTCCTGACGCTGATGGTGGATGTGGATGTGCGGCTCGCTGGTGTTGCCCGAATTGCCGCATTCCCCGAGCAACTGACCTTCTTCGACTCTGTCCCCGGCTGCAACCGCCAAGCTGCGCTGCTTGAGATGGGCCAGCAGCAGGAAGGTTCCCGTGTTCAGCTCCAGCACAACCGAGTTCCCCGCCGGTTCGTCGAGTATCCGGCTCGGCTTACCGGGGACCTGGTCGGCAAGGCCGTCGCGTGCGCGGCGCACGGTCGATGCCACCGGGGCTAGCACCGGCGTTCCGTAGCAGCCGTAGGCCTCAAGGTCGGAAGAGCCGTGGCCGGCTGGCTCGACCACCAGGTCATAGGCCCACCGCTGGTCCGGTGTGAACGCGTGGTAATTGGTGGCCAGCCGGTCTCCGCCCCATGCAACGCGCAGGGTATGGTCCGACGGGAGCCGGACAGTGGCGGTCGGACTGGAAGTGTCGACATCGTACGGGAATGCGATTGGGAGCACCCCGAATCCCCACATCGCCGGCCACAGGGCGATCAGGCCCAAGGCGAGAGTGGCCTGCATGGGGCGGCTGAAGCGACGCTTCCAGACACCCCACACGATCAAGGCCAGCAGCGCGAGGGGAGCCAAGATCTGACCGATCGAAATGAGCGCGATCCATGCAATGACGGCGCTGTACCCGCTGCCTGAGAGGAAGAGCGGCCAGAGCGCGGCCAGCGCAACGGCGAGCGTGACCGGCGGCACCCATCTCAGCGCTGCGCGAAGCCGGCTCATCGGGCTCATTCTGCCAGACAGCCGCGCTTGGCACGTACCCGCCCGCGCCTGTCGCTCCTGTAGGATGAGTGGGCCACGGTCCGGCCGAGCCGCATTGCCGCCCGGCGGCCCCTGTGGCGCGACTGGCGATGGCGCAGCGCCAAGAATCCGATGTCGTGGTCATCGGAAGCGGGGCTTCCGGAGGGATGGCCGCATGGAATCTGGCGCATAAGGGGCTCAAGGTCCTGCTGCTCGATGCCGGCGGGAGATTCCCTCGGGCGGACTTCTGGACGCATGTGAAGCCTTGGGAACGCCGCGAGCGCCTGCGGCGCGGCGAGCGCCCGCCGCCCTTCTTCCTGGATCCCGCCGAGCAGCCCTACGACAGCGATCCCACCCGCCCGTTTTCGCTCACCCGGGTTTGGGGCATTGGCGGCAAGACGAACGTCTGGGGTCGCCTCTCGCTGCGCTATTCGGATCTGAACCTGACCGAGCCCGCCCGTGACGGATGGGAAATACCGTGGCCGGTGGGCTACGCCGACCTAGCGCCCTACTATGACCGTGTCGAGCAACTCATCGGGGTTTGCGGCGGCAGCGAGGACCTTCCTTGGCTCCCCGGGAGCCGCTACCATCAGCCCCCGCCCGCGCCTAGGTGCGGTGAGCGGCTGATCGCCATGGCCGCGGCCGGGGCCGGGCGTCCGGCCGTCGCTACGAGGCTGGCGGTGCGCACCGAGCATTCCGGCGGCGTTCCCAAATGCCACTACTGCGGTGCGTGCGGCGAAGGTTGCGACACGGCGAGCTTCTTCAACTCCGCGGATCACCTCATCCCCCCGGCCCTTGCGACCGGAAACCTCGAGATCGTGGAGAACGCGGTGGTCTCGAGAATCCTTGTGAATGACGAGGGGCGCGCCAGCTCTGTCCAGTACTTCGAGCGCACGTCCGGGGAGGAACGTGTCGTCCCGGCGCGCCGCGTCGTCTTGGGAGCCGGGTGTGTGGACTCCACGCGCATCCTGCTCAACTCGAAGTCGCGCCATTTCCCCACGGGCCTAGGCAACGCTTCCGACACCTTGGGGCGCTATCTTTGCGAGCAGGTCCGCATCAACGTGCACGGTTTCGCGCCACAGCTCTACGGCGCACCCGCATCGAACGACGACGGCATCAGCGGCGGCCACGTCTACTTCCCGAGGAACGACGATCCAGCCGTCGAGCGCGACTACTTGAGGGGCTTCGGCATCGAACTGTGGGACATCGGCTGCCAGGCGAACGCCTCCTATGCGAAACGCATGGCTGGCTTCGGCGCGAGCTTCAAGCGCGCCGTGAAGGAGCGCTACCCGGCGCGGATCGAGCTGCACCCGTTCGGCGAAGTTCTGCCGCGGGCGTCCAACCGCATCACGGTGGACCCGTCCCGGATCGACCGCTACGGCGTGCCGATAGCGCACATCGACTACGACATCGGTGACAACGAGCGCCGCATGGTCGCTGCCATGTACGACAAGGTCGAAGAGATTTTTCACGCCATGCGGGCGGAGGTACTGCCGTACAAGCGGGGCGAGACGGACGCTTTCGGCAGCGCTATCCACGAGCACGGGACGTGCCGCATGGGTGAGGATCCCGCGCGGTCCATGCTGGACTCGTTCAACCGCATGCACGAGGTGCCCAACGTGCTCGTCGTGGACGGGTCGGCGTTTCCCACCGCGTCGGAGAAGAACCCGACGCTGACCATCCTGGCCCTCAGCTGGAGGGCGACGGATCGGCTGGCGGAGCGCATGAGGGTTGGCGAAGCCTAGCGTTGGTCGGACAGGGCAGGGGCGGCCTCAAGAGGCCTGTCGCGTGTGCTAGCCCCCGAGTGGTGCGGCGGTAAAGGTTCGACCAGAGGTTCGCAAGTGCTGTCTTTCTGCTTGTGGGAGATCGCTCCGGGCTTCAGGCGTCGGGTACGCTGAATCGAATTGATTCTGCCCGGAATCCGCTTGACACTTTGAGCGCTTTCTAGTACAGTATGGCCACGGCCAAGCAACCGAGCAGGAGATATCGCAAGCAGATCAGCCTCAAGCAGATTCTAGCGATGCTCCCGAACAGCGGAGCAGTTCGTGTGCGGTTCATGTGGCAGCGCTAGGCGGAAGACGTGTGTTGCCCGATCTGCGGCTTGATGAGGGTACTGCGCTCATACGTTCGGCATCTACATCAGTTGAAGAACTAGAGACCAACAAGATAATCTTCAACACAATTGGGGCACATCGCCAGATTTGACGAACTTGAGGTGCAGACAGAAGGAACTTACCAAGCATGTCTCCGCGAGAACGGACGGTCCTCAGACTTGGAAGCTCCGGTTGATCAGCTAGCTTGCGACTCTCTCGAAGGAGACTGAAAAGTGGACGATGGTTCGCAATTCGATCCCCGTTGCCTCACATTCTCTCAATCTCAGGCCCTTGAGCCCGTGCCAACGAGGCTGAGACTCGGTGAAGTTCCATCCGAGGTTCGAACGCGATTGTGGAACACGCTCTATACAGAGATAAGAGCAGCAATCCCTGATCAAGTCTTCGCTTACAATACACGATGTATTTCGGGAAGTTGGACTATTATTATCCAAGAGATTCTCGATTCATTCTTTCACATTTCTATAGACGAGATCCTAGCTCTTGATCGCTTCGATCGGCACGTTGGAGTCAAAATTGATATTACAGTATCTGAGTTCAAATTCTTCTTCTTAGCTGCTCGGTACCACAAGGTGTTCGATCTCCTACAATGCATTATGAGGCATCCGAAGCGCCCTCAAGAGTACGTTCAGCGAATCTCGGACATCTTTGAGGAATGCCAAATGGCGTATGTCGTTGACGCGAATGGCCCTCCTACGATCTACCCAGCGGTCACGGCCCAAGAGGCTGCGGCGATAACAACGGCTCGGCGTACGCTGCGGGCTGCCAGACAAGGTGCCGCGAACAGACACCTTCAGCGAGCCACTGAACTGTTGGGAGAGCGCAATTGGGCGGAGAGTGTTCACGAGAGCATCAACGCTGTGGAATCAGTTGCAATAGGCTTGGTAAAGAGTGCGAGGACTCTGGGCGATGCATTGAAGCAGCTGAATGGACGCGGGGACGAACCCAACGTACACCCAGCGCTGATTGCCTCTCTGCACAAGCTCTACGGCTACAGAGGTAATGCGCCGGGAGTGGGACACGCTGCTACGGACGATGGTGCGACCGTTGGTCAAGAAGAGGCAGTCTTGCTTCTTTGCACTTGCGCATCCTACTGTACTTTCCTCCTCAGTAAGGCTCGGAAGAGCGGACGACTGACACCCTGACGGGAGAAGGGTGTGAGCACTGGGACCGGCTTCGTTCGTAGGCGCGATAAATCGGATGCGACTAGGTTCGACTTCCGGCAGATCTTGGAAAGATCCTGAATTCGCCCTGCACGGGAAACTCGGACGGTTGATCGCAGTTCCCTTATCGTCCCTAGACCACTAGCGCGGTCGTTGGTGGTCCCGCTCAGAACGACGGCGTTTGGTACTACCATCCAGTCACGCTCCGGCACTTGTTTCAAGAGTGACACATGCCCAAATGTGCCATTCCCTAGAACGTGAGCGGGAATCCAAGGCCCGTTGCAGCCCGAGGTGCAACACACAAGGTGCAGTAGGTTTGCATGTTG
>JAPPMC010000225.1 GCA_028819235.1 Bryobacterales bacterium | reverse complement strand
ATGCCACAAGGGACCTCATCCTGTCAACCCCCAAGATCTGTGGCACGGGCAGCGCACGGCCCGCCCGCAGATAACGCGGGCAGTCAGGTTACGGTTCTGCGCAACAGGTCGCCCAAATGGCACATAGGACTACGCTTGTTCGCATAGTCGTGAGCGCGAGTGAGAAGGATACATCGGGCCATTTCAGGCGCAAGTGAAAACTAGCAAACCTCCCCTGCTGCACTCAGCCGCCACGGCGAATTGGGCCGTGCGCACCTGAGTCCGACCGCCGCCCAATAGGGCTGTGGAGACAAGTCTCAACCATGGCTGGAATCCTTCGGGCCAGTGCTCGAGGCCTGCTCGGAGTCTACTCGGGTGCCGGCCCGCCGGGTCGCTGAGCCGCCCGAGGCGGCCTATTGTAGCCCGACTGCTTCGGCCCTGGTCGTTACTCCGTGGGTCACCCAAGCTGCTCGACAGTGGATGCGCGGGTCTTGAGAGCACTAATCGAGAGTGCGTGCCCGCGGCGCAGTGCGACGTCGCCTGTTATCCCAAGGAAAGAATTGCGCGAAGGTACGCTTCAAGATCGCGTACCGCCGGACCGTAGCGGGATGCCCGATGCGCCGCCAAGTCGTGGTGCCGACCTTGGCGCGGAAAGGAAATCTGTGGTGGGGAAGCGGGACGCGGTCGAAGAGTCTAGTTAGCAACTGGTCTCCACAGATACAGCGAAGCCATCCCAAGGGCCGTTCTCGACGGTTGGCACGACGGTGTCGGGCCGTCGCGCGCACGCTGCCTCGAGGTAGAGACCATGAATCGCCGGGCGGCGGCCGTCGCTGATGAAGATCGGATGATGCCCTATCCTTTTCCTGAGTGCGCAATCCCGAACCGACGGAGAGTGCCGCAATCGCAGTCGCTCTCGCGGGAAAGCGGTTGGCTCTTTCCACTTCAGGTCAATCTGGAGGATCTGACTCGAGTAGAACTCGACTGTAGAACTGTTGTCCAGTAGTGCCAAGACGATCTCAGGTTCAAGCAAAGACTGGTTCAGGGATGGTCCGTAGTTCGGCCGCCGTTCGAATAGGGCCGCTGGCCGCTACGTTGGGCTTGGCGGCACTTGGCCTTGGACTGCTCGCCCCGTTCGCCCTAGTCGCAGACGAGCATGCCATCAAGTCCGATCACCGACTCAATGGCTCCATTGGGGTAGCGATACTTGGCGGCGAGGCGCTGCACTACGAAGTCATCGACGGCATTGCGATCCACGACGGAGACATGGTCCTGGGCACAGTGGAGGAGGTCGTCGAAGCTACTCGTAGATGGAGGTCCGGCAAGGCGGTCTCGGGCAGCTTGCCCGTAAGGAGGAGTCTGTCGCCCGAGGGCGGGGCGTACCTCTGGCCAGATGGGATCATCCCGTACGAGATCGAGCCGGGCTTTACGGCGAGGGCCTTGCAAGACATCGAAGCAGCGATCCACGAATGGAACTCCAGAACAATTCTTATCCTTGTGGAAAGGACAACCGAGTATTCGTTCGTCCAGTTCCGACCCAGATCGTCAACGCCGTCGGGCTCGAGTTGCAGCGCGGCCGTTGGCTACGGGGACGGAGCGCGCGCAGTTTGGCTACGGGGTCCCGAGGGCTGCGGCGTAGCCTCTACGGTCCATGAAATCGGCCACTCCGCGGGTTTGCGCCACGAACACCAGCGCAAGGATCGAGACCGCCACGTTCAGGTTCCCAACCGGCTGCAGACCGGGCCGAGCAGGTATTCGTATCGCGGCATTCGCCCGATCGCCGGCCCGTACGACTACGCCTCGATAATGCACTACGCAGGAGGAATCGAGTCGATTCCTCCCGGCATGCCTATCAGGTCGTCGAGATGGTTGTCCGCGGGGGATCTCGACGGCGTGGCCCGAATGTACGGAATACCGCCAACGGCGACAACGATCTCGACGAATCCGCCGGGACTGGAGATCGTCATCGATGGGGAGCGCGTTGTCACTCCCGTCACTTACGACTGGGATCCCGGAAGTAGGCACGTGCTGCAAGCCCCGTCTCCGCAGTCATTCGGATCCGAGCGATATTTATTCGGAAGGTGGAACGACGAAGGCGGTTCCGAGCGGACTATCACCTCCGGCCCGGACGTCACTTGGTACGAGGCGAACTTTGTCGTGCAGAAGCAGTTCTTCGCTTGCGCTACGCCTGCGGATGCCGGCGAAGTGTCAGTTCGTCCTGAATCGGACGGTAGCTTCCATACCGTAGGCGCACCGATCGAGTTTGAAGCGGTACCGAAATCGGACAGCGGTCTCCAGTTCGCGGATTGGGACTTTAACAACTCCACGACACGTCACGGGGAATCCAGGAATCCCGCAGCGGTCGCGAGCGTCAGCCGCGCAAACAGTTGGACAACGTACGAAGCCCGTTTCAGGGCCGGACCTTTCTACGTGATCGACACTGGCATGGAGTGGACCCGGATCCGAGTCAACGGGCGACTCCGGAACTTGCCGTTAGCTGTCCCCGCCGCGGAGCACCAGGAAGGCATTGCCGTAGACGTGCCCGAGACGATTCCTGTCCGAAGCGGAGTCCGGTATCGGTTCACCGGCTGGAGTGACGGGGGCGAGCGGGTGCGCACTTTCGACGTGCCATCGGCGGGCGGATCCGTACGGCTAGATCTGGCCCGCGAGTATCTCGTTTTCAGCCGTCCCATCGGCGCAAGCGATAGCGATGCCACGCTTCAGATCACCCCGGAGTCCGAAGACGGCTACTACCAAGAAGGGACGCAGGTGACTATGACGGCCACGCCGACGGCGGATCGGCCATTCGCCGGTTGGATCGGTGACGTGTCCAGTTCCGACTTGGTCCAGACCGTCCAGACGGACGCTCCGCGAACGCTATGGCCAGTCTTTGCCGAGAGCCAGCCATTGACCCCGGGAGAATCAAGCGCGGTGACCCTCGCGCCTACCGACCAGCTCGAACTTCACAACCGTTCCGACGGCTACAACGTGCTCGTGCCGAGCGACGCGGAGGAGTTGACCGTGACCTTTCGGTCGAGCACGCCCGGAGCCGAGGTCGACTTGTACGTGGCTCTTGGCAGGGAGGTCGCAGAACGGCGAGGCGACGACGGAGAGACAGTGACAATCCTCTCGGACTTCGACTCCAAATCGACAGGTGCCAGCGAGAGCATCACCATCAACCGGAGTTCGGTCCCACCGTTGCTCGACGAAGTCTATTTCATCGCGTTGGCGGTTCATCCGACACAGACAGAAATCCAAGGCACTCTGTCAGTGGAGATCCAGCGGAGCGGGATCGCCGGAGCTAGTCCGACGGCACTTACATTCATAAGCAGCAACACCAGCGATCCGGCTGCGCAGACCATCCAATTAAGGCACGGAGAGACCGGTTCGGTCCGGTACCGCATCGTTTCGAGCCTTTCGTCGGTCACGGTCTCCCCCCAGGAATGGGTCCAATCGGAATCAGGGACGACCGTCATCGCTGTCAGTGTGAACAGCGCGGGGCAAGAGCTTGGATCGCACCGCGGAACCCTGACAGTTGTTCGGGTCACCGACGACGAGATGCGCCCGACGGGGATAGAGATTCCGGTCCTCGTGGGGATCATTGACCCCAGCCCCAACAGCACAAGCGCCCCGCGAGTCAGCCGTGTCCGTCTCGCGAGCCGCCCAGGGATAGGGGACACCTACGCCGAGGGAGAGCAGATCGTGATCGAAGTGCTCTTCGGGGAACCCGTTGAGGTAGGCGGGACGCCCCAGATGGCTCTCACCGTGGGCAACCAGACTCGGCAAGCGGATGGCGCGGGGAGTATCACTAACCAGTGCGGGGGCCACGCACGGATTCTGTTCCGCTACGAAGTGCAGGCCGAGGATATGGACGCAGACGGCCTCGGGATCGCCGCCAACGCCCTGACCCTGAACGGAGGTACGATTCGCAGCCTGGCCGGCACGGACGCGGACGTCGATCTCGGGAATCACGCAACCACTTCGGCGCGAGGCCACAACATCAACGGCAGCCTAGTGCTTCCGCCCAGAGTGGCCAATGTAGGGATTAGTTCCAGACCACAGAACGGGACGGCATACGGCCCGGGCGAATGGATCCGGGTTTGGGTGAGGTTCGACAGGGAGATCGAAGTATCCGGCACTCCCCAACTGGCACTGACGATCGGCAGCGAGACACGGCAAGCGAATCACTACGCTACTGGCACAACCTACGTGTGGTTTCGCTATGCCGTGCAGTCCGGTGACATTGACAGCGACGGGATCGGTGTCGCCGCCGGTGCCCTGAACTTGAACGGCGGCACGATCCAAAGTAGTGCCGGTGCCGACGCGTACCTCGACCTCGGGGTCCACGCCATCGCAAACGCCGACGGCCACGCTGTTGACGGCAGCACGCCAGCCACGCTGGTCGTACGAAGACTGCGAATCAATTCCACGCCGCGAGACGGCCAGGCATACGGGACGGACGAAGAGATCGACGTCTGGATTGAATTCACCGGACCGATCGAGGCTTCCCGCGGACTGCACCTTGACTTGGACATCGGCGGCTACAGACGCCCGGCGATCTTTTACGGAAGAACTACATCCTCTGTGAGATTCAGGTACCGGGTCCAATCTTCGGACCGCGACACGGACGGAATCAGCATCCCGGCTGACGCCGTGAAGCTGAACCAAGGGCGCATTTGGAGCCTTTTCGGTGCCACGGTTGACACGAATCTCCGCGACCACGCCATCACCGACGCGGAAGAACACAAAGTTCGAGGCGGCGGGTAACTCCGTTGGATGCTGGGCACTTCATTCTTTCCCTCTGCTGAGAGGGACGAGACCAGGCAGTCCGCGCGAAGACGGGGCAGGACTGGATTCCTCCAGGGCTTGAGCCATCCTCTTACCGCGGATCCGGGGCTGACAGAATCGCCGGTCCCTTGACGCCACCGTGTTCACGCCAAGAGACGGCTTCGCTTGCAGCGCATCGGACCGCGGCTGACGTCGTGATCCGACGTCCATAGTTCGTGCTTGAGCCAAAACCCCTGTCACGACGGGCCCGGCGGCCCGCTGGTA
>JAPPMC010000149.1 GCA_028819235.1 Bryobacterales bacterium | reverse complement strand
TCGCGATCAGCGACAGCCCGCGCGCGATCGGTCCCGTGAACTGCCGCTCAAGCTCGGCCACCGCGTCCACCCACGGACTCGTGCCCTGCGCCATCAGTACCGTGGGCGTAAGCAGCCAGAGTGCCGCCCACACGGTCGTCAACAACGTTCTCATCGTCTCTTTCCTTTTCTCCTGTAAGGGGTCAGTAGGCGACGATCCCCGCGCCGCCCGGTCGTTCCGCCATCCGCTCGCGGAGCCACGCCTCCAACTCCGACTCGATGAAGCCCACGCACCGCGTTCCCAGCGGAACCGCCTGCGGGAAGCGTTCCGCGACCCGCCACCTGTAGATCGTCGTCCGCGACAGGCCCGTGCGGGCCTGCACCTCGGGCATTCGCAGAATCCGGGTCGGCGCCTTCGATCTTTCATTTCTCGGCTGGTCGGTCTTCGCTGTGGTCTTCTTCGTTCTCTTTCGCTCTCTCGATGGCTTCCGGTACCGGGGACGGCTGGGCGGAGCTCGCGCGCCGCGCGAGCCCCTTTCGTGGTCGGCGATGAACGCCAGAACCCGATCCGCCATCCGCAGCGTCAGCGAGCGGCCACGCTCGATCCGGTGCACCAGGGCCGAGTCGCCCACGGCCATCCTGCCGAACCTCGTGGGGCTCACGCCGGTGCTTTCCAGAAACGCCCTAACCCGTGATCTGACGTACTCTTCCAGCGTATCCATGACCGAACGCTGAAAGCCCTTCCGCAAGCCCGTCAACCTGTTGGTAATAGCCAACAGTCCCGGAACGTTTCAGGAGGTTTCAGACCGCCTCCCGCCCGGAAAACGCCGCCGCCAGCGGCACGGAAAACGCCCCCGTTGGCGCTCGCGGGACCACCGCCGACGGGTCGGATCCCTCCGGAAGTGACCGTCGCTGCCGACGTGAGATGCACTTCGCACAGAGGACCGGACAAACGATCTGCTCTCAAGGGTCGTCGTTCCGCCTCAGAGAAAGTCCCAGAAAGGGTTGCGTAACGGGTCCATTGGCCATACAATGCGAAAGCTCGACCCACGCGGGGTCGAGGGAACCCTTCTGGAGATAGGAGTAGGAAATGCGGGACTGGCGACTTGGTACCATCTCACGGTTGATTGGGATGCTCGCCATCCTGATGCTCAGCGCCGTGCAGCAGCCGGTGTCGGCGGCGCCCCCAGACATGCAGCCCTGTTACGGCTCGCCCGGGTGCTTCTGGTGCTGGTCCAACGACGAGGAAGGCAATCTCTGCATCGTCCGTATTTGTCACGAGAACGTGTTCTACCACTGCTTCTAAGAGGCTCCGTCACCCGTTGAGGGGGCAGCCCGAATCGCCCCGGGCCTTGCTCCTTCTGCGCGTGGACCTTCACGAAGGGGCGCTTGGTGTCAGGTACAACACCCACACCGAACCGCTTGGGCACGGTCGTCAACGTAGCCATCCTCTTGACGATCCTGATCCTTCTGTTCGGCCCGAGGGGTCCGCTGGGCCGGTGGTTCGTCGACTGGCGGCGTAGCAGTCAGCAGCGAGCTCTGGTCGAATCGTCTTGGCCCCACCTGATCCAGCATGCGACCGTCCTGTCGAGCACTCCCTCTCCTGCAGATACTGTCGTGGTGTTCACCGACTACCAGTGCCCTTTCTGTCGTTCGGTGGAAACACAGCTTCAGCAGGCGCTCGCGGGCGGGCTCGCTATAGCGTTTCTGCACCTGCCACTTGAGCAGATCCACGCCAAGGCTCGCGAGGCGGCGAGTGCCGCCATCTGCGCGGACGACCGTGCTATGTTCGCGGATATCCACCACGCCCTGATGGAGACGGAGGAGTGGATGGAGGAGGGGCGTTGGGACGCGTTCGCTGGCGAGAACGGGATCGTCGACCCGCAGGAGTTCGTCGCGTGTATGGATAGCGACGAAACCTCAGACCGAGTGACCGCCAACATCGCATTGGCAGCGCGTCTCGGCATTCAGGGTACCCCGACATTCGTCTCGGACACGGGCATCGAAGTGGGGATGGACGGCATTGAGACAGTACTCTCTCTTGTGGGCTCGGGGACTGTCCTTAGGTCATCCGAACTCGGGGATGTCGTGTTCGTGTCGACGGAATCTGAACATGAGTGGGTTTCGACCATCGGTCGGATTCCGGGGGGCCTCATGCTCGACGCCAACAGGATTGTTTTGGCCGACGGCCTGTCGATGAACCTCTTCTTCGTGGACATATCCTCCGGCGAGGTGAGGACGGTAGGTCGCCGGGGTCAGGGACCGGGTGAGTTCCAGCGGGTTAGGACCATCGGACGAACTGAGCAGGGAGGCGTATTTGTCGACGATTTCATAGCCGCTCGAGTCACTGTTTTCTCAGACGATGGAACATTGGTTGAGACTATCCCGTACAAGCCCGTGTCCTTTCGCGGCCACGCTATGGTACCGCGGCCGGTCGGCGTCCAGGCCGATGGTGCCATCATCTTCCGCGATGCAGACCCGATTTTCTCCGAGCGACCGAACGGTCCCTATAGAGAGAGGATTAGCTTGTTGGCGCTGAAGCGGGACGGTTCTCGCGCGGAGATCGCGGACCTGCCAGGGCGAGAGATGGTGCGACGGAACTACGGCGGCGTCGGGTTTAACGCCTACGAGAAACCCTTCTCGTATTCCTCTCTTGAAGCTGTGGCGGGCAGTCTGGTCGTGGTGGTGGACACGGAATCTGGCTACCTATCGGGATACGACCGCCTCGGCGAGGTGTCGATAACTTTCGACTTCGGTCGGGGGGTTGTCGTGACCGACGAAGCTGAGCAGCTTTGGCGTCAAGAGCGCATCGCTAGGACGGAGAAACGGAGCAACGTTACGAATGTCCCGGTGGACGCAGGGGCGCTGCTCAGCGGGCTCGGCGACATGGCGAACGACGAGAAGGACTTTTACAGCAATCAGGAAGGAAACGACGTAGCGCCCTCGCATTCGCGCCTGATTGTCGATGGCGACGGAAGAGTATGGGTACAGCGTTACCCGTTGCCCGGTTCCGCCACGGCACTGTGGCAACGATGGCATCTGGGCGACCACGAACTCGACATGGTACTTGAACTCCCAGCCGACTACAGGGTATTGGACGCTGTGGGTGATCGAGTGTTGCTCCGCACCACCGACGAACTCGGCGTTCCCCGCGCGATAGTTGCGACGGTGAAGGCGGTATTGTGATACGCCGGCGGGCGACCTTGATGTTGGTGGCATGCGCCTTCAGCGTTCCATGCCAAGCGCAGGAAACTGTGTATGAGGGCGATCCGACGGGAGTATTGCTGCTCAACGATAGTACGGTGGCGGTTGCCGAAGAGGACCGCGTGATCATCATAGCACCAGCCGGTCGTTGGTCGCTAGAAGGTCCGTTCACGAAGGTGACGCGCCTCACGCGATCGCCTTCCAGCGACCTAGTCGTTTGGGACGACTCGTTGTATGCCGCCTTTGAGTTGTCTGGTTCCTATGGGCGTGGTGCCAAGTGGGGGGTCGTGCGGTTCTCTCAACCCAGAGGGATCGGCGGCGGCGAGGTGAGCTTCTTGGGGTTGCTGAACCGTCATGTCGGGCTGTTCGAGGAAGTCGATATCGGCAACATCTTCTCTCTGTCCGTTGGTCCGTCGAGGAACCCAAGGCGGTATGTGGCCATTGGCACGGATGGCACGCGGAATGTCCTATGGCAGGCTCTCGGGAAGGAGCAGGCAATCCTCTCAACCGCAGGGGGAATGTCCAGCGCCCCGATCATCTTCGGGTACGGAGTGATCGCCAGCAACGTCGGCGACGGCAGGTTCATTGTCGGACAGACCGAACTCACTGAGGCAGTTGTGGTCGACGCTCGCGGGCGGCGACTGGCTACGGTCCCAATGCCATCCGTAGGACCCGCCGTAACCGAAGACCAGATCGCACGGGAGCGGGCACGGTTGATCGCGACGCTCGACGTGGGGCCGCTAGAACAGCAACTGCGCATGGGCATGTCGGAGGAGCAGGCCAGGCAGGTGGCAGCAGCGATGACGGATGGCTCGACCCAAGCGCTTCGGATCACTACTGCCAACTCCATTCCGCCACGGATCTCCGACTTGCGGGTGGACCTCGACCAGAGGGTATGGTTGCGTCGGTTCGTTCCGCCGGACGCGACAACCGCAACGTGGGATGTGCACGCACTGGGCGGCGATGTCGGCCACACCGTGGAACTCCCGGCACATTGGGTGCTGTTCGACGCGGTTGCTGACCTTGTTCTGGTGGGTGTGCGGGACGGGACTGGAAACGTGCGCCGTGTCGTGCTCGGCCCCGCCCACAGAATGACTCGCGACCTTCCAAGTTGCCCGTAGCATGGGTGGTGTTCGACCTGCTAGACGGGCTCGGATTGGTCGGTGTGGAGGATGAGTCGAGCGCCTTTGGCCCGGCGTCGGGCTGCGCGAGATAACCCGATAAAGGATGGAGCAGCAGAAACGCGAAACTGGAATCTTGCATCACTCGCGCGTTTGCTCGGAGTGGTCGGCGTCCTTGCTCTGGGCGGTGCCTAGCAACCGATCGAGGCACCGTCTCACGTTTAGCCGTGCGTAGGTATCCCCGGCTGCTGGGTTTGTGTGTATGGCTGCATTGTCTTCTACTGCAACGGCGAGGCTCTGGACCAACTGTTTTTGGGATGCCATCGGCGGGAGAGGTGCGTGTGGGTGAACAGGATCCGATCAACCGGTCAAGACTTCGAGCTGCTCGGATCGCGGATGGCCGCGATCCGGTACTTAACCTCAGTGGCCTGTCTGGCGCGTAGCCATGGGACCAAGTGCCGTCGTTGGTGCCGCTCCTCTTGGTCCCGAGCGCAGGCATTATTCGACCGGTCTACCCCGAAGGCTTCCCGCCACTTGACGCGATTGTCCCGCTGTCGTCCTATGTGGGAATTGGCCTTGGCTTGACGGCAAGAAGGGCAGATCGTGCAGTCCCGATTGAACTTACGTGGTTTCTTGCGGTGATTTGGGTCGTCCGTGACGTGCTGCCCAGTCTCGTGCGCGAGCACGAGCGCCACGCGAAAACGCCAATCGATCTCGGCGGACACCCGGAGCAGGGCGTCGTATTCCGCCTG
>JAPPMC010000086.1 GCA_028819235.1 Bryobacterales bacterium | reverse complement strand
TGCCACACGAGGGGTGCCGTTGTCAAGTCCCGGTTATGGGGCATGGGCAGGCTGCACCCGCAACATGCCGGCCTGCGGGTCCGGCAGCCGTCTGGTATTCCCGGATTATTCGAACATCGACCCGATCTTGGCGTCCTCCCAATCTGACGAGAACCGGCCCTCTGGCGATCAAACAATGTGACGTTCAACACCCACCCACCTGAACAGGGCGGGCTGGACCGCGGTTCGGCACGGAACGGCGGCCGGATTGGCACCTTCTCAGGAATGAATCGCGACTGAAGAGAGAAACCGGACGCCCGTCGCGGGCCCGGCACAAGGGCCTGGATCGCACCGCTGACTTGCGCGGGCAGCCCGGCAGGACCCAAGACGGGCGGTCGCGATCCCCTCCGCTGGCCAGCCGCCCCATCCGTGTCGGCGGCCAGCCCCCACATCCGCATGTGTATTACCCTATTTCTATCGGAAGCGTCTGACTGCATATCCTTCCGTTCCATAGGGCCATGACACACTTGCAACCGGCCTTGGAACTGTGTTAGTATTACCCTGTATGGCGTCCCTCATCAAGAAGCGCAAGGGCAACCAGAACTACTACTACGTCGCCGTCTCCGCCCGCGTCAACGGCAAGCCCCGCATCGTCAGCCAAACCTACCTCGGCACCGCCGAGAGGCTCGCCAAGCTCGTCCGCCAAAAGGCCGCCCCCGTGCCTCTCGAAGCCACCGCCCTCGATCTCGGCCTGCCCGGCGCCCTGTGGCTCGCTGCCCGCGACTCCGGCGCCTTCGACGCCCTGCTCTCCGTCTGGCCCGCCCCGCGCAAAGGCCCCGCCATCGCCCACTACCTGCTGCTGGCCGCCATCCACCGCATCTGCTCTCCCGGCCCCAAGACCACCGTCCCCGCCTGGTACCAGGGCACCTGCCTGCGCCGCCTCTGGGGCTTCCCCTCCCAGCGCTTCTCCTCGCAGGCCTTCTGGAACCGTTTCGACACCATCGACACCGACCCCTCCCCCGAGCTGGCCGAACACGACGACCTCGAGCGTGCCCAGACGGCGCTGCTGCAGGCCTTCCGCTCCAACGACCTCGTCGGCGAGCGCGTGCTCTCCTACGACACGACCAACTTCCCGACCTGGATCGCCTCCAGCAACGAGCGCTGCCGGCTGGCGCAGCGCGGCCACAGCAAGCAGAAGTGCCACGACCTGCGCCAAATCGGGCTCAGCTACGCCCTCGACGCGCAGCACGGCCTGAGCCTGTGCCACCACGTCTATCCCGGCAACGTGAGCGACAGCGGCGAGTTGCCGGCTGTTCTGCCAGGCATCACGCGCATGCTCGACCGGGCGGGCGTCGCGCGCGACACGGTCACGCTGGTGATGGACAAGGGCTCCGCGGCGCTCGCCAACAGCCTCGAGCTGCAGCGACACGGCCTGCACTGGGTGGCGGCGCTGCCCTGGAACCAAGCCCCGCAACGGCTGCGCATGCGGCCCGTGGAGGAGCTGGAATCGCTCGAGCCCCGCCAGCCCGGCGTGAAGGCCTGCGCACACAAGGAGATCGTGCACGGCGCAGAGCGCCTGTGCGTACTCTCGCACTCGGCGTCGTTCGCCGTCGAACAGCTGCATTCCACGACGGCCTCGATGGCCAAGGCGGCCAAAGGCCTCAGGCGCCTGTCGCGGGATCTGGACAAGCCGGGGCGCAAGTTCCGGGAGGCGGCGCTGCGCAAGCGCATCGGGAGGCTGCTGGCCCCGAACCGGGTGTCACGGGTCCTGCCGTGGGAGCTGTCGAGATCGGAGCGCGGCTTTGAGTTGAGCTTCGAGGTGGACCACGCCGCGCTGGACCGCCTGCTGCGGGAGCGCTTCGGGCGCACCGTGCTGGTGACGAGCCGCACGGGATGGAGCGCGGGTCAGGTGGTGGACGCCTATGCTCGCCAGCAGCAGGTGGAGCAGGTCTTCCGCGGGCTGAAGGGCGGCAACTGGGCCGGCTGGGGCCCGATGCATCACTGGACGGATTCCAAGATCAAGGTGCACGCGTTCTACTGCATGCTGGCGGTGTCGCTGTGGCAGCATGTGCGCTGCAAGGCGGAGCGCGTCTGGCCGGGCCTGTCGGTCGAGCAGCTGCAGGAGCAGCTGGCGGGGATCCAGCAGATCGAGCTGCTGTACCCGAGGCAGGGCGAGAAGGGGCCGGGCCGCACCGTGACGGTGGCGACGAAGCGCAGCGTGGCGCAGGAAGCCCTGACGCAGGCCTTGGGCCTCACGGAACTGCTCCCAACCCGCAAGCCCTGAGACGCAGCCGGGCAGTCTGCCAGGGGGCTTGGGTAATACAGGTTCCGGGGGGCGGCAGCCGCCTTCAGAGCGCCGCTCCCGCCGCCTGTCGCGGGTCTGCCCTTTGGGGCACAGATAGCAAACTGAGCCCCAGCTGTGGCTCACGGGCAGCCCAATCCAGCGGGTCTGATGGCCTCCAATGCACACAGATGGCAAACAAGCGCCAGAATCCAACCTGGGAGGCCCCGGTCACAGGATTCCATTACCCTGGCTTGCTACTTCATCCACGAGGCTTCGCCCGCCCTGCAAATCGTGCTGTGTCAGCGAAGCCCCAAGCGGTCGTTGCTGTAAACTCCCGCTAGGGGAGCTCAGGCGCACGGGGGGAGCGCCCTACAAGGGCTCCCCAGCTCCCCAGAGTCCGTGCCCATGGTGAAACCCACGCCCTGGATGAAGACCACGCCGCTCGTGTTCGGGGATGGCGAGGAGCTGTACGCGACCCACAGGAGGGCCGCTGTTAAGGAGGCCGAGAAGCTTGACCGGCTCTTAAGACGGCAACTCACGTACAGGGGCACTTGAGGTTGAACGCGACCGAGGCTTGCGAGCTCCCCACCAGAGACGGTGGAAAGCGAAGAGGCTATGAGGCAGATGGCAGCTACGGCCTTCGAAACGACCGCATGCGGCGGAGCGTGCGGACTTGGATTGGGCAAAGAACCCTGCTGTTCGGATATAAAACGCGGATTGACGCGCAATATTGGAGTGTGTCAAACTAGTTCTGGATCCGCAGGCACATGATTGCGGGAACCGTAGTGAGCGTCGGCAAACAAGGGCGGCTTGCGCCCTTGGGAGCCGCTGCAGGTGAATCACAGAAGGAGAGAAGGAGATCATGAATCGGAAGAGAGTTAGGCAGGCAGTCCTGTGCCTGACGCTGGCCATGCTGGCGTTCGGGCTGGGCGCTTGCGGAGAAGACGCGGCTCCGGTCGTGGCGCCGCCGGCACCACCGCCGGCACCGCCACCCTTCGAGCCTCAGGCTGTTGAGGTTGCCCTCGGCGAGTCAGGCTCGACGGTGACGCTGATGACCACCCAAGCGGGTGGCTTCACGCTGGACGGCGAAGCCTTCGAGGGCGGCGAGCAAACGGCAGAAAACGGCAACGTGTACAACTTGGCGCTGGCGGACGGCGAGTGGTCGGCCACATTCGTGCCAGTGGTCGCGGAAGTTGCATTGGGGGCCAGCGGGGACATGCTGACCATCACGATGCTTGAGGACCGGACCTACGAGGCCGGTGGCGAAGCGCTGATGGAAGGCGACACCCGAGCGGCAATGAACGGCAACGTCTACAGCCTGTCGATGGCCGACGGCATGTGGATGGCAATGTACGAGCCAGAGCTTATCAATGTCGAGCTAGGCACGAGCGGCGCTAGCGTCACCCTGTCGCGGGCCGAGGACAACACCTACACCCTGGCGGACGGAATGATGGTCGTGAGCGTATCGACCGGCCCGGACGGGACGCCGATGGGCGCTCTGGCCGAGAACGGCAACATGTACTCGCTGATGCTGGTCGACGGCATGTGGACGGCTACGTTCGACGCGCCGGACCCGGTGATGGTCGCCCTCGGCATCAGCGGCGACAGCGTTGCGCTGCAGATGGAAGAGAACCGCGGCTACTCGCTCGACGGCATGATGGTGATGGACGGGCACTCGGTGATGGCCGAAAACGGCAACGAGTACACCCTGTCAATGTCAATGGCCGACGGCGCCTGGATGGCCACGTATGTGCCATCGAGCCAGATGGTCACTCTCGGCATGACCGGACAGATGATCGAGCTGGTCAGGCAAGAGGACCACAGCTACACGCTGAACGACATGGGGATCATGGACGGCTCCATGACGATGGCCGACAACGGCAACCACTACTCGCTGTCGATGGGCGCGGATGGCGCTTGGATGGCGACGTGGGTGCAAGACGACCCGGTAGTGCACATGCTCGGGACGAGCGGTGCTTCGATCTCACTGCGGAGGCAGGAGGACCGCAGCTGGTCGCAAGTGGGCGCCAGCGGAATCATGGGCCTGAACTACGGAGCAGACGGCATGATCATGGTCACGGCCGCCAACGGCAACGTCTACCACCTGATGCTGATGGACGGCGAGTACGGCGAGGCCATGTTCCAGATGCCGCCGCCTGTGATGGTGGCGCTGGGCAACAGCGGCGAGACAGTCTCGATCCAGAAGGCCGAGGACGGCTCCTACTGGGTGGGCGACATGGCCGTGACGGGCGGCTCGACGCTGATGTCCTCGGACGGGCGCGAGTACACGCTGATGTATTCGGCTGACGGCTGGATGGCGTCTTTTGACGCGCCGATGGTTGATGTAGCGCTGGGCAACTCCGGCCAGTCCGCCACGCTCACCAGGGCCGAGGACGGCACGTACTGGCTCGGCGACGCGCTGGTGACAAGCGGCGAAACAACGACGACGGCGTCCGACGGGCGGGTCTACCGCCTGAGCATGGGCGAGGACGGCATGTGGATGGGCACTTTCGTGCCTCCGACGCAGACCGTGATGGTCGGCATGAGCGGCGTGACGATCACCGTCGTTCAGGACGAGGCCGGGCAGTGGTCGTTCACGCACCCGCTGACTGGCGAGTCCGTGGCGCTGAACAACGGAATGAACTATACCGTCGGGACGCGCACCTACATGGCGAGCCAAGGCGAGGACGGCATGTGGTCGGCGACCTACGTGGCGCAAGAGGTGATGGTCGCGTTGGGCGCGTCGGGCGAGACGGTGACGCTGACGGTGGCCGAGGACGGCACGTACTGGCTGGGCGCGGACCTGGTGGTCAGCGGCGAGA
>JAPPMC010000072.1 GCA_028819235.1 Bryobacterales bacterium | reverse complement strand
AGGCGGAGCTGGGGCTGCCGGCGGAGGGCTTCGATGTCATTCTCGCCAATCCGCCGTTCTCCGGCCGATTGGACAAGGACCGGATCGTCGACGACGTGAAGGTCGGCCGGACGACGCAGACGGAACTGCTGTTCCTGCAATACATGCTGAACCACCTGAAGGAGGGCGGGCGTTGCGGGGTGGTGGTGCCCGAGGGCGTGCTGTTCGGCTCCACCGGGGCGCATCGGGAGCTGCGGCGGAAGCTCGTCGAGAACAACACGGTGGAGGCGGTGCTGTCGCTGCCGGGCGGGGTGTTCAATCCTTATGCAGGGGTCAAGACCTCGCTGCTGGTGTTTCGCAAGGGTGGGACGAGTGAGCGGGTGATGTTTCTCCATGCGGACAACGATGGGTTCAGGCTTGATGCGAATCACGACCGGCCGATCGAGGAGGACGATCTGCCAGGGCTCGTCGCGGCGTTCAGTGACCGTATGGTGCGGGAGAGGACATGGGCGGAACGCGACGAGGGCGCCGACTGGACCGAGAAGTGGTGGTTCGCTGATGTGGAGGCAATTCGTGCCGTCGATTTCAATTTGAGTGCTGGACGGCATCGGCCGCAGAACAGGGCGCGGATGGAGCACCGCGACCCGTTGGAGATCCTTGAGGAACTCAGAGCGATTGAGCGGGATATTCTGGAGGAGGTCGACGGATTGGTTGACTCGGTGCGGGAGATGGCCCGTTGACTGAATCCGCTTCTCTTGGTGAGGTGGCGACCGTCATCTCCGGGCAATCGCCACCGGGAGAATCTTACAATGAGGTGGGTGCCGGTTTGCCTTTTTTCCAAGGAAAGGCGGACTTCACCGACACTCACCCGATTGCACGAAAGTGGTGCACAGCGCCAAAGAAGATAGCAGAATCTGGCGACATCCTGATGTCAGTCCGCGCACCGGTAGGTCCCACCAATATCGCTAGGGAACGATGTTGCATTGGGCGAGGTATAGCCGCAATCCGACCCGATGAGTCCGTTGCACTGCGCGATTTTGTTCACTGGGTTCTCAGGTCTTTGGAGCCGAAGCTGTCGACGAAGGGCCAGGGTAGTACGTTCGCCGCAATTGGGAAGAAGGATATTCTGTCCATCAGGATCCCTCTGCCTTCGACCGATGAACAGCGTCGGATTGTAGGTGTCCTGAACCGGACGGAACGTATCGAACGTCTGCGCGCACAAGCCGCCGAGCGCTTCCAAGAATTCATGTCGGCGCTCTTCATCAAGATGTTCGGCGACCACGGGGCTCGCTCGAAAGACTGGCCGATCATGGCAATCGAGCAGCTTCTCGCAAGCAATCGTGGATCAATCCGGACGGGGCCATTCGGGAGTCAGCTAAAGCACTCCGAGTTTACCGAGCAAGGCGTGCCCGTTCTCGGCATCGACAACGTGGTTACGAATCAATTTCTCTGGGCCAAGCCACGACATATCCCCCCAGAGAAGTACGCGAATTTCCAGCGCTACTGCGTTTTCCCCGGAGATGTGATTGTCACGATAATGGGCACGACAGGTCGTGTCTGTGTAGCGCCCGATGATCTCCCGGTATGCATGAGCACAAAGCACTTGTGCGTGCTTACCCTAGATCGTTCTCTTGTCGAACCGCTCTTCGTCTGGGGAGCACTTCTCTTCGACGAGAACGTCCGCGCCCAGACCCGCGTGCAAGGTCAAGGCCAGATAATGGAGGGATGGAACCTGACAATTGTCAAGCGATTGCACCTGCGTATTCCGCCGATCGACATTCAGCGATCGTTTGCGCGAATCGTGGCGAGGACGATAGCATTAGGAGAGATAGTCTCCAGTTCCTCCAGCGCCGCCTCGGCCCTCAGTGCTTCCCTCATGGCCGATCTGCTGGGGGACACCGTGTGACTCATGGTTCGGAATGACGCGGCAGAGCGTTTGCCAATGTCGTCGTCACCATGGGGCAGAATTCGTTCTGGAGCATCCTCGCCGTCTTCATCCTCAACGTCCTGGACTCGCGCTTGGTAGTATTTGGTTCCGTGGATACCGACTGACATACATCAGCGTGCGAGAGGTCCTCCTCCGTCGCCGAATCGTAGACGCAGATCGCCCGTTTGCCGTTGAACCTCAGTCGCCGGAGATCGCCACATCGTACGGCGATGAACCGTATGTAGTCATGTCTGTTACTCGGGTGATGCTGTAGTCTGGCCGTGAGCACAGGTTGGGTGAGGTATCCCTTCCTGTTGACTGACAGACCCCGCTCGGTGAAATCCTTGACGACGCTCTGAAAGTACGTAGGTTTCAGGTGGTCTCTCTGGTCTACGAAGATAGGATTGAAAATCGTTCGCACCAGGACCTCGTCGTCGGACACTCTGGCTGGGGAATACTCGCTGACTGACTCCTCTTCGCACTTGCAGTCAGGGAATTTCTCTCTGTACTGGACGCACTTGCAGTTGCCGCTGCCGTGCTGTGCTTCCAGCTCTCTGCATCCGCAGGCCATGTCTGGAGCGGCTACGACTTGTCGAGCTGGCGTAGCAACTGCACCATGTCCTGCGGCCAGCCTTGGGCCAGGACGATGCTGTCATTGCCGTATTCCTCCACGACATCTCTCGCCGCCTTGCGCTGGGCGTAGTAGGAGTACGCTTGGTCGCCTCCGAACTGTACCTCCGCGAATATGCCATCTTCGTCCCAGTAGATGCCCACGTCGCCGATGCTGGCCACCTCCGGCAGCGGAAGAGGAATACCGTCCGGCCTGCCACCCAGAAATTCGATCGCATCCCGCACGGCCTGCGCGGGTGGTGCGGCAGCGCCCTCGCCGTCCCAGTTGTCTGTGAGACTGGCGTACGCTTGAATCTCCGCTCGCAGGTCCGCTTCTTCCTTGGACAGACGGTCGCGGGTCGCGAGGGTGGGGACATCATGCACCATCGACGGTTTGGGGGGAGGGGAGACAAAGTCGGTTTGGGCATCCACGAGCATCGCAGCTCCGCCAGTCAAGAGAGCAGCCCCGACGACGGCGCACCTCATTCGAGGGAGTCGTGTGGCTGGGCTTGGTAGCCGGGAGGAGCGGCGAGACCGACGCTCAAGGCGGTATGTGCTACTGGTCGCGGCCGGACTTTCGCTCCACGCCAGCGATGACACCGCCGAGTACATGTCGGCTCCTCTGCCGCCGGATTCTTGTCCACGGGACATTTTGCGGGCTCTCCTTGTTCGTTGTAGTGGTGCGCTGTCGACTGGCAACAGATGCGGATACTCTGAAATCTGTTCAACCCAGCGTGCGCCGGGCGAGTCACTGCCCGTCGGCCTTGGTTCTCACTTTGGAGTAAGCCGGCTCGCCCTCGCCCGCAGAGTTCTTGTGGGTGACCTGCACGTCATACTCCGTGTCTGGCTTGAGCCCGACAAACGTGCACCTGTTGAACGGCGTCTCGAAGCCTGGACTCCATTGACCAGCGTCCGATTCCCTGATGCGAACAATGGAAGTGATGGTTGGGTCCCACTTCGCCTCCAATACTCGACCGCGCTTATCGGGAAGAGACACGGAGACTGTTTTCCCGTCCCACTCGAGCTTGGGGTCCTCGGTCCGACTCGACATCTGGTGGTCCATGGGCGTGTAGTCGAGCCCAAGCCTCGGAGCAATCTGGGTGGCCAAGATGCGGTCCAGCAGGAGCATCGCTCTGAGCGGAATCAGCAGAGAAACCACCGATGCGTTGGAAGCGTCTGCGAGCTTGCGGTGACTGTCCTGCAGCATGCCGTGGGCCTGCCACTGGTGGAGTTGCTGACGGAGGCCAATGGGGCCTGACGGATGTCGGTCCTCGTCCTTCCGTCGTGCATGCCCAAGACTTATCTCCAACTCGAGGTCGTGGGACCTGATGTCGCTGTAGACATTGGAGAGTGCTTCTCGGACTGGTGTCGGCAGCGCGTCGTACAACTTGGCGAGGTGGGTACGGGACGTTCCCTGGAGAGGATCGTCCCGACCCGTTTCGAGGAGGTACAGAAGCTTGAAGGAGTACACATACGCGTAGCCCAGACAGGTTGTGGCGACGAAGCTTGCTCCAACGCAGTCGAAATGTTCGTGTTGCGGCAAATTCGCGAGATTGTTGACCACGTGGTCGGGCGATGCGGGCCGGCCCGCTGCATCAGTGGCGAGGGGCTGATATCCCCCGAGCGCTGTGAGGATGGGATCGAGAACGTCCCTCGAAGCGCCAAAGAACGAGTTGATCATGCTGTACAGAAAGAGGGGTCGCGGGTGCGCCATACTCTCCATGACCTCCGGGGGCGGTCACGCATTCACGATGCAACTGGACGAATTCGTGATCCATGCCGCAATCCCGTCCAATCTGCATCAACGACTTAGCGTCGTCAACGCACGCAAAGCGACGCTACGGCAGGAATCCGGCGAATCCCGACCAGGATGAAGTGGTCACGATTCGTTGCGAAACGTGCCTGTCTCACATCTCCCCGTCGAGGCCATGGGAAGGTCGCGATTCAGCGCCGACCGTCGTTCTGACCGTAAGGGCTCTCTGAGTCAGCAAATGAGTGTTCCACTCCTCGACATGCAGTGACCGCTTGCGCGAGTCGTGGTGCGGACAACGACAATCAGTATACCGGCCGTTTGGGTCATCCGCCCTCTGCTTGGCCCAACTCGGGGATCGCACGCGGACAGGCCGGGCAGGATACGGTCGGTGTCAGTGTGCTCACCACCGGAGCATCGGGGATGCCGTCGAACTGACCGTTGAGCAGGCCGGAGATCTGTTGCTTGAACGCTTGTCGGGCAACCGTGTACATCCCGCCCCGCGCGCCCTCAAACCCGCAATTCCAAGCAGCAAGTACCTGACCGTAGCGAAGGGCGGCCCGAGCGCCACGGGCACCGGCAGCTCGAAATCCTTTCCGTCCTCCGACTGCGGTCTTGGCAATCAGGCCGGCCGTGCACCAGTCGCCAGCGCCACAGGTATCGGTAAGCCGCGGCGCAGGAACGGCCTCGAGGTGTATCCAACGGGAAACGTCACGGCGGAGCCGATGACGATACCTCAGGCCTTGGTCGCCGAGAGTCTGCACCTCGAGCAGAACCGTGGAGTCGCTTGCCATCACTCCCTCAACGCCGTCAAGGCGACGGTCGGCGTACTTGACGACGTGCGCGAGTGCGACCGCT
>JAPPMC010000056.1 GCA_028819235.1 Bryobacterales bacterium | reverse complement strand
TGCTGCCGCCGAACCGCGTCCCCAAAGGCGACGCGACCAAGGATCGTCTCCGGCAAGCGTCCCAAACATCAACAAAAGAATGTGCCTGGCCGCCGGGACATCCTGTGGAGGCCCTGAGCCTGCAGGCACCCGGATGTGGAGAAGCCGCTCGGGGCTTGGAGCACTTCAGGCAGCATCGCCAGCGCATGCGCTATCCCGAGTTCCGGGCACAGGGCCTTTGCGTCGGCTCGGGCGCGGTTGAGGCGGGTTGCAAGAGTGCGATCGGCGCGCGCATGAAGGGTGCGGGCATGCACTGGACGGTGGGCGGCGCCAACGCCATCCTCGCCCTGCGCTGCAGTACGCTCAGCAACCGTTTGGATGACCTCTGGGCGGAGCGGGCAACGACTGCCCCAGACACGGCTGTCTGAGCCCTGCCCGCCACGACCGTCGGCTTGGACGTGGCGAGTTCTGCCTGCACAGAGCCCGCGGCTTCAGGGACCGAGCTGCTGGCGGGAACCGCCACCTGGAGCACACTTCAGAAGGGCGTGCCCGATTATCTTTACGCTGCATTACGCAAAGGTTCTGGATCAAAGGGCAGGGTCCAAGGAATAGACGCTCCGCCGCGATGCTGGGTCGTTCCGGCGCAAATTGCGCAGCCGAGCCTCCTCAACGCCAAGGTTTCCCAGATGCGCGATTTCCTCCGCAGGTGTGGGCAAAGTTCAATTGCCACTCGGCCTCCCTACTGAGCGGTCACTATGGGCCGGCACGGGTCCACCCAGAAGCAATCCGAAGGCCACTTCATAGCCGGATCCAACCCGGGATCGCAGAACGGTAGTCGTGCACCCCCGCGCGGGCAGCGCGGGACCGGCGAGGCCCTTGCGCCGCAGCCGGCGGCACCGAGTCCGGAATGCCGCCGGGCCGATTGACTTCGGGTGCTCGGAGCCCTTTGGGCCGCCGTTCGCAGCTCCGCCCCGACCCGACGCATAGGCGTGTCTACTTGTCGGCGCCCGTCCGCGAGACCGCGGATCCCATGAGGGCGAATCCGAAGTAGCTCAGTCTCGAATGGAGCCCGCCCAGACACCGCCAGCGATCGTCTGTGCGCATCGGCGGCCCGCTCGGACGGCAACCGTCCCTCTGGTATCCTGCAAGCAGCCGCAACACCATAGCGGCAAGAGGGGTTAATTGTTGGCTGAGGGGACCCTGAGCGTCACGGACTCGCGCACAGGGGCCCGCTACGAACTGCCGATCACGGCTTCCACGGTCCGTGCGATGGACCTGCGCCAGATCCGCGCGGATCCCGCCGAGTTCGGGCTGCTGAGCTACGATCCCGGATACACGAACACGGCGGCCTGCACAAGCAGCCTTGCCTACATAGACGGAGCGCGCGGAGTGCTGCGCTACCGGGGCTATCCCATCGAGGATCTCGCCAAGTACTGCACCTACACCGAAGTTGCGCATCTCTTGCTGCGCGGCCATCTCCCCACCAGAGCCGAACTGCATGGCTGGGACAACGACCTGGCGGATGAGATGCGCCTGCCGCCCGGCCTTCCGGACCTGATCGAGACCTTCCCTGCGGGCGCGCATCCGATGGTCATGCTCGCCAGCACCGTCGCAGCGCTCGGAACATACTACCCCGACGGACGGCACGTCACCGATGCCGCCTGCCGCCACCGGCAGAGGCTGCGCCTGCTGGCCAAGATCCCGCTTATTGCGGCACTCATATACCGACGGACCCGGCGCTACAGCCGCAGCGAGCCGCGCCCCGATCTCGGCTACGCGGGAAACTTCCTGCACATGCTGTGGCAGGGCACGTCCAGGCAGCTCGGCCCGCAGGACCTAAAGGTGCTTGCCAAGGCCCTGGACGCGCTCTTGGTCCTGCACGCGGAGCATGAGCAGAACTGCTCGACCTCCACCATGCGTCAGGTGGCAAGCTCCGAGGCCGATCCGTATGTCAGCCTCTCCGCCGCAGTGGCGGCTCTTTCGGGACCGTTGCACGGTGGAGCGAACGAGAGGGTGCTGCAAATGCTGGACGATATCGGATCCACCGCAGGGATCCCGGCGTTCATGCGCAGCGTCAAGGCTGGGGAGCGGCGCATGATGGGGTTTGGGCACCGCGTCTACAAGAACTACGACCCGCGGGCGCGCGTGTTGCAGGATTTCGCCGAGCAGGTCTTTGAGACGACCGGCAAGAATCCGAAGATCGCCCTCGCGGTCGAGTTGGAGCGCATCGCGCTGCAGGACGACTACTTCGTCCGGCGCAAGCTCTACCCGAATGTGGACTTCTACTCCGGCATCATCTACGAAGCGATGGGCTTTCCCCCGGAAATGTTCACTGTGCTCTTCGCGATCGGCCGCGTAGCCGGCTGGCTGACGCACTGGGACGAGTCCATGGCAGACCCGGAACGGCGAATCGCCCGGCCACGCCAGATCTACCGAGGCCCCGGCATCACGGCTTTCGTGCCCATCGAGGCCCGTGGCCGGGACTACGCCGAGGAGAGGCCGGCCGCGCCGGTCTCCTCCCACGGCAGCGTTCCGTCGCACCGGTCCCTGTAGTACTCGTCGATACCTCCGGCCTCGGCGAGCACTCGGGCTGGCAAACGCTGCATCACTCCCCCGTCCAGAATGGAGGCGTAGTATGGCCTCACCGGTCCCAGCGCGTTCCAGATCTCCGATGCCGCGCCGCGTGTCGGCGGGCTGAAGGATGCCGCCACGGACCGCAGGCTGACGGGCCGCCGCAGTCCTTGGAAATACCACATCTGCAGCAGGATCTCCCCTCGGGGCGGGCTCTCGGGTGCAGCGGTATTGGGCCGGAGCGTCGCGACCGTCATCTCGTCAATGGAAGTCCCTGTCGAGAATCCCCCGTAGGTGCCGTGCGCCTCGAAGAGAGTGGCCTCTGCGCGACCCACGCTGCACAGGAACCGGTTTCCCCCGAGCATTGCATGGGCGGTCCCCGCCTTGGTCGGGTACCCGAGCACCTCCCGGCCGAACTCCGCGCCTCTTAGGGACTGTGCCAGGTGTGACACTGCGTACCAGGCCACGCGTTCCTCTGCCGCGCACCGGGCGAAGAGCCAAGCTTCGTCCAGCGACGGATCCCTCAGCCCTCGGATTGCCATGACGCGCACCGCCCCACTTGGATCGGCCGTGCAGGGTGGCGGAACCAGCGCCGGCGCCGAATCGCTGGTCGGGACGCAGTCCACGTAGGCGATCAGGATGTCCGGGCGCACGAGCTCGCGCTGGGCTCCCAGGGCGGCCCGCGCCCTTGCCGGCGAGGGGAAGTCGGCTGCTGCCACCTCTGGGGGCGGCGCTCCCAAGTAGTTGCGCAGCGCAATCGGCTCCAGCGCTGGGGCCTCAACGTCCCGGGAGAAGCGGGGCGATGCCTGCGGGAACAGGGTAATCTGTGCGACAGAGGCGGGACCAGCCGCACCGAACCGATCCAGCCATCCGTCGAGCGTGCCGCCGATGCGCACCGAGTCCGCGTCGATGGCGACCGGGGGCTCGGCATCCTCGGCTGTCAGCGACCATAGGCCGGCATCGCCGGGGATCAGCCGATCGGCCGTCCAATCGGGCGAGATCTGGTGCCGGAACGTCGCCCACGGACCGGTTTGCGTGGCCGGACCGACCCGGCTGGCCCCGGACGCGACGGTTGCAGAGAAAACTGTGCGGTCGTCCACAGCCAGCGACCAATGCCCCTCGCTGCCGGTCACCTTTCCGCGATAGGCCGGGAGGTGGAGCGCTTCCCGGGCACGGCGCCGTGCGCGGTCGCTCGCCGTCCAGACGGCGATCGGAAGCAGGCATGGCTTCCGGTGAAGCATTGCGCGGACGCCAAGGGCGCAAAGGGGGCCTTCGGGCGCATCGCGGAACTCAACGACTAGGCCGGACTGCTCCGGCAAGGAGAGCGGCGGCGGGACAGCCGGGGGTGCTGATGCCCCGTACTCAAGCCGTAAGCCCCGAAACGTCTGCGATCTGTCGGCAGCGCCAGGGAGGCATGCAGGCAGCGACACGCATCCCGCCAGGAACTGCCTCCTCGCGAGTACGGGCACAGGAATATTGTGCAGCACGGCCTCGGCCGGAGCCGGCGGTCAGGCGGTCAGGCTTGGTGCCCAAGTGAGCCGGATCGTGTATTCTGAGTCCCAGAGCGGCCTTGGCGGCCCCGACCGCCAGGCAAGCTTCCGACTCGGTCCTGTGCCGACGTAGCTCAGTTGGTTAGAGCGCCTGATTGTGGATCAGGAGGCCGATGGTTCGAATCCATCCGTCGGTACCACCCTTCCAGCCTCTAGGCGTCGGGCGCTTCGTCAGGGTGTGGGCACCTGCAGGAGGGTCATGGCGGCCTTGGCGATTCCGAACAGGCCCTCTCCCGCAACCAGCCCGGAAGCGACCGCAAAGCTGAGCCGGGACGCGCTTGAGGGGTGGCGGGCCCGCCACATCACAAGGGCTAACGATCCGAAGAAGATCACCATCGAGAAGTAGGCCTGCACAATGAACGCGATGCCGACGGCCATCCCACTCGGCAGGTAGGGCGCTAGGGCCCGAACCTTGCGCAGGCACGCCAGCATCGCCCCGAAGGCCGCCCCTGCGGCCACGGCGATGCCGGCATTCGGAGGCAGGGCTCCGAAGCCTTGCGTCAGCAGCTCGGCCATGGCCTTCCACGAGAAAGCCGCCGGCGCCGGCAGTTGCTCTCCGCCCAGCGGGTATGCGCTGGTTACCAGCAAGTAGGCCGGAATGCAGAACAGCACTCCGGCCGCGATCCCCCACAGCTGGGCGACGAACTGGCGCCGGGGCGACGCCCCGAGCAGCTTGCCCGTCTTGAGGTCCTGCATCATGTCCGCCGCCTGCGACGCGCCGGCGCCTGTGACGGCCGCCGCCATGAGGTTCGTGCCGATGCTGCCCGGGGCCAGCGCGCCATAGGCCAGCTGCGTCACCTTGCCCATTCCCCCGACGGGGTTGATGTCCGTTTCGCCCGTTGAACGAACCGCCACCGCGGCCAGCGCGAAGGAGAGCACGAGCGCCACGAGCGTGAGGTGCGGCGGGATATGGAACAGGAACCACGCCGCGATGGTCGTGCCCACCGCAGCCACGGCCAGGCCATTGCGCCACCACGGGCTGCCCATGCCCCATAACCGGGACTTGACAACGGCACCCCTCGTGTGGCATCC
>JAPPMC010000055.1 GCA_028819235.1 Bryobacterales bacterium | reverse complement strand
CCAGCTCAATCGACGCGCCGCGTTAAACCGCATCAAACATTGAATCTGCCTGGTGCCGGACGTCTCTTCCCCGAGCGATCTGGTAAGCTGCAAGCCTTGGGACATAGGCGGGTCGGGGGGTGTGCTCGTCCGGGCCGGTCTGAGAAAGTCTCGAGTGACAGGCATGTCGGCGACGAGAGCAGGGGCGAAGTGGCACCAGCAGCTGCACTGGCGAATCGCGATCGCGATGGCCTTGGGAGTGATCTCGGGCGTCGTGGGCGGAGAAGCCCTTGGCGAGACGGTCGGCTGGATCGGCACGCTGTTCATCAAGCTCCTCAAGATGATCATCGTGCCACTGGTCGTGACGTCAATCGTGTGTGGTGTGGCGTCCGTCGGTGCCGGGGCTGGCCTTGGGAGGCTGTTCGGCAAGACCCTCGGCTACTACTTCCTCACGAGCGCCTGTGCCTGCATCGTCGGTCTGCTCATGGTCAACCTCATCAAGCCCGGGGTGGATGCGAACTTGGTCGCCGTTGAGACCGAGGAGATGCCAGAGCTTGAGGTCGTCGACTCTCCGGTGGACCTGATTCTCGACATCGTCCCGGAGAACGTGGTGGACTCCGCTGCCAACACGGACATGCTCGCGATCATCTTCTTCTCGATCGTGTTCGGGGTCAGCCTGAGCACTCTCGGGAGCGAGCACCGCAATCGGCTGATGGGCGTATTCGAAGGAGGGTTTGAGGCGATGATGCGCCTGACAGGCGGGATCATCCACTTCGTGGCCCCAGTCGGGGTCTTCGCCCTGATCGCCAAGCTGGTGGGCTCCACAGGGCTTGAGTCTTTCAGGTCCCTCGGGCTGTACGCTCTGATGCTGACGGCTGGCCTGACCATCCACCTCTTTCTGACGCTTCCCCTGATATTGCGCCTGATCGGTGGCATCAATCCGGTTACCCATTTCCGGAACATGCTGCAGCCGATCGTGATGGCCTTTTCCACGAGTTCGTCCGGGGCCACGCTGCCCGTGACGCTCAGGGCGGTGAAGAAGCAGGTCGGCGTCTCGGACAGGGTGAGCTCATTCGTGTTGCCGATGGGCGCCACGGTCAACATGGACGGAACGGCCCTCTACGAGTGTGCAGGCGTGATGTTCATAGCGCAGGTGATGGGCGTCGAGCTTGGTTTCGAGCAGCAGCTGCTTGTTGTGTTCACCGCGCTGCTCGCGTCGATCGGAGCCGCTGCCGTGCCTTCGGCGGGGCTTGTGGTGATCTTCATCGTGCTCGAGGCAATTAACCTGACGGGCCCCCAAGTCGAGCTGATCGTTGGGGCGATGCTGGCCGTCGACCGTCCGCTAGACATGTACCGAACCGTGGTGAACGTCTTCAGCGATTCCTGCGGCGCGGCCATTGTGGCCAAGTCTGAGGGCGAGCAGGGCATTGACGAAGCCGTGCGCCCCACGATTTCCTGAGGCCCCTGAAGTCCAGGCACCAGAGAGCGACAGGCAACATGACAAGTCCCAAGCGAGCGCAGTGGAACTCGAGGACCGGGTTCATCCTTGCGGCGGCTGGTTCTGCCGTCGGCTTGGGCAATGTCTGGAAGTTCCCCTACATAACGGGCGAGAACGGCGGCGGGGCCTTCGTGCTGGTCTACCTAGTTTGCATCGTAGGGGTCGGTGTTCCAGTACTGATGGCCGAAGTCCTCGTCGGGCGTGGATCGCGGTCGTCGTGCGTCGGGGCTTTCCGGAAACTCGCCGGTCAGGGATCGCCGTGGCTGGGTGTCGGAGGCCTTGCGGTCTTTACTTCCTTTGCCCTGATGTCTTACTACTCCACCGTCGCGGCCTGGTCGCTCCACTACACCTACCTGTCACTCAAGAACCTGTTCGCCGACGTGGACTTTGCGCAGGCGGTGCAGCATTTCGATGAGCTGAGGGACACCCCGGCATTGGGGATCGCCTGGCAGGTGCTGTTTACGGCGATGACCGTGCTGGTTGTGGTGGCGGGTGTGCAAAAGGGTATCGAGCGCTGGGCGCGGATCATGATGCCGGGCCTGCTGTTGCTCCTGCTGGTCCTCATGGTCCGGGCGCTGACAATGCCCGGGGCTGGCCAGGCGTTGGACTTCCTGTTCGGGATGAACTGGGAGAGGCTCTCCGCTGCGGGGGTCTTGGAAGCACTGGGGCACTCGTTCTTCACGCTCAGCCTGGGCATGGGCGCAATGATCACCTATGGCAGCTATCTGCGGTCGCGCGATGACATCGCGTCGGCCTCGCTGGCGACTGCCGGCGCGGACACGCTCGTCGCGATCATGGCCTCCATGATGCTGTTCCCGATCGTATTCTCATTCGGGTTGGAGCCCGGTGCCGGGCCGGGACTGCTGTTCGTGACACTGCCGCAGGCGATCGCCCAAATGGCGGCAGGTCCGTTGCTGTCCCTGGCCTTCTTCGTAATGCTGGTGTTTGCGGCCCTGACGAGCGCGATCTCGATGGTCGAGGTGATCGTGGCTCAGCTGATCGAGAGCTTCGGGATCAAGCGCCAAAAGGCGGCGCTGTTGAGCGGCGCTACGATCATCGCAGTGGGCGCATTCGCAACGGCCTCCGCGACGTGGTTTGACGCGGCTGACCATCTGGTTTCGAACTGGTGCCTGCCGCTCGGTGGTCTGGGGATCGCCCTCTTCACGGCTTGGCGCGTGGACGAGGCCCTCCGCAGACGGGAATTCCGGTCAGGTAGCGCCGTGGCCCGGTTCTACGGGACTTGGCTGTGGACGCTGAAATATCCGGTTCCCGCCTGCATCCTGCTCGTCTTCCTGAACGGAGTGGGCGCTGTGTAGCGCCGTCGCGTTAGACGTCCACGATCTCCGGGACATCCGAGCGAGGTGGGCGATCCTGGTCCTCGGACTGGCCTCGTTGAGGCGCCATGCGCGTCCGCAGCGGGATCAGGGCGTTAGAGAGCGGGTCTTCGGCCGCGTCCGCGACCGTCATCGACCGGTTCACGAACTGCACGAATTCGCGGATCTGGCGCTGCATCGCATCCATCTTCTTGCGCATGTTCAGAATGATCTCGACGCCGGCAAGGTTCACGCCCAATTCCCTTGTCAGGGAGAGGATGATCTCCAGCTGGGCAACGTCCTCATCGGTGTACAGACGGGTGTTGCCGCTGGTACGGGCAGGCTCGATCAGCCCTTCACGCTCATAGAGCCGTAGCGTCTGCGGGTGCACGCCGAAGCGCTCCGCGACGACCGAGATGGTGTAGCTGCCCTTTCTCTTCGCCTTGCGCCCGCGGCGGCCCCTCCTCGCCACGCTCAGCGGCCTCGCACGATCGCTTCTCTCGGGTTCTCGGGATTTCGCTCCGCGTACTGGCGCATGAGATCCTTCGTGGACTCGTCGGGAATAGCCGGGACCACGATCGAGATTCTAACGAATTGGTCGCCACGGATGCCGGAGCGGGGGTTTCGAGCCCCCCGCTCGCGCACACGGAACGTCTTCCCGGAACTCGTGCCGGGCGGAATGCGCAACCAGGCCGTGCCGTCGATTGTGGGCACTTCGATCTTTGCGCCGAGCACAGCCTCGGCCGGCGTCACCGGCACCTGGATTCGGATGTTGTCCCCCTCCCGCTCGAAGAACGGGTGCTTCCCGACGCTGGCAACGATGTACAGGTCACCAGGCTTTCCGCCCCGGACGCCAACGTTCCCCTTGCGCGGAATGCGCAGCCTGGAGTTGTCTGCCGTGCCTGGGGGAATCCGCACTTCGATCGATGTGAACGTGGGCTTGCGACCCTCCCCGTGGCAGGCTTGGCAGGGCGTTTCGACACGGCCGGTGCCCCGGCAGACGGAGCAGGGCACGCTGAAGCGCATGTTTCCGGCGGCTTGGTGCAACTGTCCCGTGCCATTGCATCGGCCGCAAGTTCCCGGACCGGCATTCCGAGCCCGGCCCGTACCGCTGCATGTCGAACATGTCTGCTGCCGGTTCAGGCGCAAGCGCTCCTTCGTGCCGTGGATCGCGTCCTCGAAGGCGATCTCCATGGTGTACTCAAGGTCCTCGCCGGGCGTAGTCTGGGACCGCTGGCGCCGCCGGCCACGCATGCCGGCCAGCGTCTCGAAGATATCGCTGAAGCTGGAAGCCCCCTGACGCCCCAGGTCCGAGAAGTCGAACCCTTCAAAGTCGAAGCCTCCGCCAGGCTTGGGCCCGCGCCCCGTGAACGCTTGGTCCGAATAGAAGCCGTAGCGGTCGTAGATGCTGCGCTTCTTCTCGTCCTTCAGAACCGCATAGGCCTCCTGCACATCCTTGAAACGCTCCTCGGCTGAGGTGTCCCCGGGATTGACGTCCGGGTGCAGCTTGCGGGCGAGGTGCCTGTAGGCCTTGCGGATGGCGTCGGGCTTCGCGTCACGGCTGACGCCCAAGGTAGCGTAGTAGTCCTTGCCGCGATTCCCCGCCATCACCTCTCAACCTCTTCCCAGCCGCATCCGAAGAAGCCCTCGGGTCAGCGGCTGTCGGTCTTGTCGTCTTCTACGAACTCCGCGTCCACTACATCGTCTTCGACGCTTCCCCCCGTAGATTGTTGCGCACCCGGCTGGGAATCGCCGCCCGGCATGTCCGATCCGCCCGACGGGGACTCGTACATGGCGGCCGCTAGCGGGTGGCTGGCCTGCTGAAGATCCTCGACCGCTTTCTGGATGCGCGCCGTGTCGCCGGACTTGACGGCCTCGCGGGCCGTTTCGAGGGCCTGCTCGACTTTCTTGGCATCGGCCTCGCTGACTTTTTCGCGGTGCTCGTTGAGGATCTTCTCCGTCGAGTAGATGACGTGGTCCGCTTGGTTCCGGCTCTCCACTTCCTCCTTCCTCTTGTGGTCCTCGGTGGCGTGCGCTTCCGCGTCCCTCGCCATCTTTTCGATCTCGTCCTGAGAGAGTCCGGAGGAACCGGTGATCGTGATCTGCTGCTGCTTGTTCGTGGCCTTGTCCTTCGCTGAGACGTTCAGGATCCCGTTGGCATCGATGTCGAAGGTCACCTCGATCTGCGGCATTCCCCTTGGCGCGGGAGGCAGGCCCACGAGCTGGAAGACTCCCAAGGATCGGTTGTCGCTGGCCATCGAGCGCTCCCCCTGGAAGATCTTGATCTCGACCGACGTCTGGTTGTCGGCGGCCGTTGAGAACACCTCGGACTTGCGGGTCGGGATGGTCGTGTTCCGGTCGATCAGCTTGGTGAACACGCCGCCGAGCGTCTCGATGCCCAATGACAGCGGGGTGACGTCCAGCAGGAGCACGTCCTTGACTTCGCCGCCCAGCACTCCCCCCTGCACGGCCGCTCCGACCGCCACGACCTCGTCCGGGTTGACGCCCTTGTGAGGCTCACGCCCGAACAGCTCCTGCACGAGCTGCTGTACACGCGGGATTCGGGTCGAGCCGCCGACCATGACAACCTCATTGATCTGATTCGGCGTCAGCGAGGCATCCTCAAGGGCGCGCTTGCATGGCTCCAGCGTCCGTCGCAGCAGCGGCTCAATCATCTGCTCGAGGTGGGCCCGTGTCAGCCGCGTTTGGAGGTGCCTGGGCCCGCTGCTGTCGGCCGTGATGAAGGGCAGGTTGATCTCGGTCTCCATCAGTGTGGAGAGGTCCATCTTGGCCTTCTCGGCTGCCTCACGCAGGCGCTGCAGCGCCATTGTGTCTTTCGACAGGTCAATGCCGTTGTCCCTGCGGAACTCCCGGACGATCCAGTCGATCAGCACCCCGTCGATGTTGTCGCCGCCCAAGTGCGTGTCGCCATTGGTGGCCTTGACCTCGACCACGCCGTCGCCCACCTCGAGGATCGATATGTCGAAGGTGCCGCCACCGAAGTCGTAGACGGCGATCAGTTCGTTGTCCTTCTTATCTAGGCCGTAGGCCAGCGCCGCTGCGGTCGGCTCATTGATGATGCGCAGCACCTCGAGGCCGGAGATCTTGCCTGCGTCCTTTGTGGCCTGTCGCTGGGAGTCGTTGAAGTAGGCCGGGACGGTAATGACGGCCTGTGACACGCTCTCGCCGAGATAGGTCTCGGCCGCCTCCTTGAGCTTGCCGAGGATCATGGCCGAGATCTCCTGCGGCGAATAGGTCCCGCCGGACGCGACCACCTTCACCAGATCGCCGGCCGGATCGATGCGGTACGGCACGTGGCGCGTCTCTTCGCGCACCTCGCCTGGGCGGCGGCCCATGAAGCGCTTGATCGAGTGCACGGTCGCGGCCGGGTTCGTGACGGCCTGGCGCTTGGCCGTGTCGCCGACCAGGCGCTCGTTGCCCTTCGTGAAAGCGACCACCGACGGCGTCGTGCGCGCTCCTTCCTGGTTCGGGACGACCTTGGCTTGGCCCGCCTGCATTACGGCAACGACAGAGTTCGTCGTTCCCAAGTCGATTCCGATCACTTTTGCCATCTTGTTCTCTCCAACTTTGATCTGATGTGCTCTAGTGCTTCGGAACACTTGGCTCCGATGCCCTTCTTGGCTTGTTTCTTAGTATAGCGGAATGATGTAACCTTAGTCTAGTGCTATCAACATCTTGCAGACATGGGGGGAAGTGGGGCTTCTCGCTGGGACGCTACTACATCACGGATCGGAAGCGCTGTCCAGCGAGCCTGCTGGACTGCATCGAGGCGAACGCAGCCAGCGGGTGCGAGCGGATCCAGATCCGCGAGAAGGACATGCCCGCCCGCGACATGTTCGAGCTTGTCCGTGCCGCGATTGCGCGGGCACGGCCGCACGGGGCGGCCGTGCTGGTGAACAGCCGCGTCGACGTTGCCCTTGCGGCCGGGGCGGACGGCGTCCACTTTCCGACCAGGGCGCCGGGCCCGTCCGAGTTCGAGGCGATCCTGCCGGCAGCGTTTCTGGTCGGCATGTCGACGCACTCGATCGGAGAGATCCGGGAGGCGGAGCGTTGCGGTGCCGACTTTGTGGTCTTCGGCCCCGTCTACAGGACAGCCTCGAAGCCTCGGCTCACGAGGCCGCTCGGTGTGGAGATGCTCCGAAGGGCGTGCCGTTCGACGGCGCTGCCGGTCGCCGCGCTGGGGGGGCTGACGCAGGAGCGGGCGCAGGAGTGTGCGGAGGCCGGTGCAGCCGCGATCGCCGGTATCAGCATGTTCCAATCAGGCCCGGCGTGAGGCCCTCTTGGCCGGCCTCCGCAGAGGAGGGATGGGCTCGCCAGCCGCGCAGCTCTCCAACAGCACTTGCAGTCGGCGCTCGCGGGTGTCCTGGCGCTTGGCGCTGGCGACCCACACGACGGACTGGCGGCGGATCCAAGGGGCCAGGGACTGAAACGCCCGCTCGATGGCCGGGTCACGCCGGATGCGGCGGCGCACCTCTTCAGCCAAGTCCTCGGAGACGGTCGGAGGAGGGCTCTTCGGCCGGGCTCGGAACGCTGCGAGGCCATCCGGCTCGACTAGGCCCGCCGCGGAAAGGGCGCGCATCCGGCCGATGTTTCGCGCACTCCAGTTGCTGCCCGGACGTCTGGGAGTGAAGCGGATCGTGTAGCGGCTCGCGTCGACTCGCCTGCGAAGTCCGTCGATCCAGCCAAAGCAGAGTGCGACGTCGACCGACTCCTCCCACGTCAGGCTCGGGCGCCCCGACCCGATCCTGTGGTATCCCACCCAAAGTACGCTGACCGTCTTGTGGTTGGCGCGCAGCCACTCCCTGAATTCCTCCGGACTGGCGAAGAACATAGGGGACGCGAGTGTCCCTGGGCCGGTCGAGGGATCGCTCAAGGCTCAGTCATTGTACGATCGAGCACCACTTGGGCGAGGTGGCGCATCCGTCGGTTGTGGGCGTGAGCGACTTGCGGTTGGCCTGCAGGCGCCGGCCCGGCGAATGCCGGAGCGCGACCGTGCCACATCCTGGCCGGTCACTCACCGTCCGAGAGGCCGAAGGCGATAACATTCTGGCCAGCGGCGACCGCAACGAACTGGCGGCCTCCCGCCAGGTAGGTCATTGGAGAAGCCTTGAAAGTGTCGTTCGTGTGGAAGTGCCAAAGCCGTGCGCCGGTCACCGCGTCGGCGGCGGTGAACGTCCCGTCCCCGTCCCCGTAGAAGACCACGCCGCCTGCCGTAGAGAGGACACCACCCCATGGGCGGATCTCGGACCCGTGGGGCCGGTCCCACGCGATTCGGCCGGATTCCAGTTCGATCGCCCGAATCGAACTCACGACCCGCTCGCCCGGCACGGCGCGGGCAGTCCCTCCGAAGAAGGCCTTGCCCCGCTCCCAAGTCTCGTCGCGCTTGGTGAACACGTTGCACTGCTCGATCGTCTGCACGTACACGAGGCCGGTGGCCGGGCTGTATGCTGGCGACATCCAGTTCGTGGCGCCGGCAAGGGACGGGCAGACAACGTTGCCCGCATAGGTCGGCTCCCTCCCGTCCAGTCTCACGGGCCGTCCGTCAGCCCCAATCTTGGCGGCCCAGGTCATTTTCTCCACGAACGGCTCTGCAAGAAGCAGTTCGCCGTTCGTGCGGTCCAAGACGTAGAAGAAGCCGTTCCGGTTGGCCTGCACCAGAAGTCGCCGGGGACGGTCGCGAAAGTCTGCGTCGATGAGCATCGGGGTCTGGTTGGCGTCCCAGTCGTACAAGTCGTGGGGAGTGTACTGGTAGTGCCATCGGAGCTCGCCCGTGTCGGGGTCGATTGCGAGGATCGAATCGCTGTAGAGGTTGTCCCCTTGGCGCTCGTCACCGTTCATGTCCGGGCATGGATTTCCGGTCGGCCAGAAAAGCAGATCCAAGTCGGGGTCGTAGGTCCCCGTCAGCCAGGTTCCCGCGCAGCCGTGCGGCAGCACGCTTCCGATCCAAGTCTCGGAGAGCGGCTCGCCGGGGAGCGGCACGGTCCAGAAGCGCCAGGCTTCCTCCCCGGTGTCCGCGCGATAGGCCGCCAGGAAGCCGCGAATGCCCTCGTCGCCACCGCCCACACCGGCTATGACGAGGTCCTTGACCACGAGGGGCGCAAGGGTCCCGCCGTAGTAATCTAGGTGATCGGCCATGTCCGCTTCCCAAAGCAGGTGGCCGCTGAGGCGGTCGATCGCGACCAGGTTGGCGTTGTCCGTGACAATGAACACCCTGTAGCCAAGAATGGCGGCCCCTCGATTCGTCCCCGCACCGGCATCACCCATCACCCCTTGGGTCCGTGGCCTGCTGTACCGCCAGAGCTCGCGCCCCGCCCGCCCGTCGAGAGCGCGGACTTCGTTCGGAGCGGTCACGTACATGATTCCGTCCACGACCACGGGGGTCGTCTCAAGGCTGCGCGGGGCGCGCATTGGGAAGATCCACTTCGGGACCAGGTTCCGGGCATTCTCGGCCGTGATCTGGTTAAGGGCGCTGTGGCGGTTGCCGTCAAGGCGCCCGTTGTATGTCGGCCACGTTCCCTCCCGAGGCTCTCGGATGCCCGCGAAGCCCAACGAGCCCGGAAGGCCCCGCTGTGCGCGGAGGTACCGGTCACGAAAGGGGCTCTCGGGCCGTCCGTCCAAGCGGCTGAGGTAGGCGACCAGATCCTCCGTGCGGTCGCCCGAGAACGGAGGCATGTCGGACCCATCGGGTTGTATGCGCCGACGGATGCGCCCTTGGTCGAGCAGCTTCCAGCTTCCGTCGTACAGCTGAATCTGGACGTCGTGAGCGCTCTGATTGCGGACGAAACCGTGCAGTTGCGAGCCGTCCTCGAGCGTCAGCTCGATACGTTGGTATCCCCGAGTGAGCTCCGAGTCTGGATTGTGCAGGTCGTTCTCCAGTTCCGCCAGCGTGCGCCTCGCTCCGACATTGGACAGGTCTGGGCCGACGATCCCCGGCCCTCCCCGCACGTGGCAGTGGTGGCAGGTGGCCTCACCGAAGAAGAGGGCTTCACCAGCAACTGGGTCTCCAAGTGTCGGAGACTCGCTTGCCGGAGCAGTCTGGGAACGGTAGAACGCGACGAGGGCTGTCAGCTCTTGGTCGTTCATTGAAGAGCCAGGCATGCCGAAGTCCGGCAGTCCGTTGCGGATCAGGTCGCGGACCTCGCCTTCGCTGCGACTTCTTGCCGATGGGGTGGTGATCACGTCCGGACCCCGCTCCCCTCCGCGTCCGTCCCCGCCGTGACACCGGCTGCAACGCGCTTCGAAGTGGCCCCGTCCCTCGTCGATCAGGCTCTTGGCATCGATGGCTGTCCCGTCAGCGGCGGCGAGGGAGGCCGGGATTAATCCGAGGCCGGCCAGTCCTAGAGCTCTCATGGCTGTTCCACCCCCATTCGCAGAGTTCTTGGCGAGGTTACAGCGCGCCCCTCCGAACGGTGTGCCCCAGATCGAGGCGACCGTGGGCGCGGCAGGGAAGTCCCCGGCCTTAGCAGCCCGGAATCAGCGCCCGCCTTTCCCGCATTCCCTTCCTGCCTCGGGTTCGCCTAATCCGTAAGCCCCAGGCAAGCCCAAACATTCTCGAGACTCCGATTACATCACAGTGGCTTGGTCCGAAGGCCTGCTGCTCCCGCCTGCCGTTGTCAGTTTGGGAGCCGTTTCAATCAGTTCTCACAGCCGTGCTGGCCCGCTAGCCCACGGCCGGTGTCCTACTGCATCGGTGCAGGGCCGTCCGCGGGCCGATAGGGGCTGCGGACGCTACGAGGCCAAGACCGGCGGCGTCTGAGCGCGGTGCGGTGGTTCGCGGGCCGATGTTCGGCTTCTTGGCAACATAGCGTCGCCAACCAAGGCTTGTCAGGCCCAGAGATGACGTAGCTCCGCTAGGCCATCAACGGCCCTTTCAATGTGCGAGGGAGTGTTGTAGATGTGGGGGCAGAGCCGGAAGCCGCCGGCCGTGGAACCCGCGATGCCGTACTGCTCGTACATGGCCTCGAAGACCGGCCCTCGATTGTCCGGATCCACTTCCATGATGCACACGCCCGCGCTCAGCTCCTCGTCCAAGGGCGTCACGAGCGGAACACCGAGCGCGCTCAAGGACTGCTTGAGCAGCGATGCCAGTTCAAGAACGCGGGACTCGGTGCGTTCAAGGCCGATCGCATCGTGGAATTCGGCGGCATTGCCCAAGGCGCTGATCGCGGCGTCGTCCCGCTGTCCCATGGACTCGAACTTGCGTGCGCCGACCAGCTCGGTGTCCGCGCCAGAACCCCAGCCTGGTGCCACAGTGCTGGGCCAGATCGCGTCGATCCGCTCTCGCCGGACGTACAGGAGGCCGACCTCTTTGGGACCGCAGTACCACTTGTGGGCGCTGGCGGCATACGAATCGCAGCCGAGCACGTGCAGGTCAAGTGCCATCGCCCCCCAAGTCTGGGCCCCGTCCACGTGCACGTGGATGCCCTGCCGATGGGCTATCTCGCACAGTTCGCGCACTGGGAGGCGGATACCCGATGTGTTCGACGCGTGCGTAAGGGCCAACACTCGTGTTCTCGGGGACAGCGCCTTGCGAAACGGCTCAACCAGTTCGTCCTGCCCTGCAGGATCCTGCGGTACGGCCACCGATCGCAGCGAGAAGCCGCTCCTCTTGGCTCGCACTTGCCAAGCGACGTTGTTCGTTGGGTGGTTCTGGTCCCAGAACACAACCTCGTCGCCGTCCCCAAGGTCCAGCCCGTTGTTCACGATGTTGTTGGCCTCGCTTGTGTTGCGCACCAAGGCCACCTCGTCAGGATCTGCCCCGACCTGCCCTGCCACCAGCGAACGCGCCCTCTCCCTGTCCCCCTCGAACCGCGCACGATTCTGGAAGGAGCAGTCCACATCGATGGAGCGCGTCAGGTCAGTCACTGCTGTCGCGACGCTCTCGGGAGAGGGGCACAGGTTGGCGGCATTCATCGGTACGCGGTCCTCCCGGAACGGAAAGCTGTTCCGGACCCCCTGCCAGAACTCGGCCCGGCTTCCTGTAGCAGTGTCGCCGCTGCGCGTGCAGGCGATGGCCGATACGGCTGCCAAGCCGCCTAGGAACCTGCGTCGAGTCGTGTCCGTGCCCATGGTGGGAAGCGTACCAGAATCTCGCCCCGGAACTGCGCACGGGGACGGTCGCAGATAGGCCATCTATGCCTGCGCCGGCGCGCGGACCACAGGAGGCCGTGGCTCGCAAATCCCTAGTTCGTTGACAGGGATTAGGGTGATTGATAGCATCGAGTTAAGGCAGGGAAATGGCCACGATCCTTATACCAACGCCCCTCCGCCAATTCGCCGGCGGTGCCGACACAGTCGAGGTCGAGGCCTCCACTGCTGGAGAGGCGCTACGCGAGCTCGTGGCGGCGCACCCGCAGATCGAGCGCAACTTGTTCAGCGACGCCGGGCGGCTGCGCAGCTTCGTCAACGTCTACGTGGACGATGACGACATCCGATACCTTGACCGGGAGGACACTCCGGTCTCGGCGACTTCCGTGCTGACCATAGTGCCCTCGATTGCCGGCGGGGCCGCCTCGGCCGTTGCTTCCAAGGAGCCCCCGGCCGCGTTGCCTGAATTGTCGAATGACGAGATCTTGCGCTACAGCCGCCACCTGATCCTGCCCGAGGTGGGCCTGGAGGGCCAGCGCCGCCTGAAGGGCGCGAGAGTGCTAATGGTCGGTACAGGTGGGCTCGGCGCGCCCCTCGGCCTCTACTTGGCGGCGGCGGGCGTCGGCCGCATCGGCATCGTAGATTTCGATGTCGTTGACGAGAGCAACCTCCAGCGCCAGGTGATTCACGGGACAAAGGACGTCGGCCGCCCCAAGATCGACTCGGCCGCCGAGACGATGCGGGACATCAACCCAAAGCTTGTCGTCGAGAAATTCGGCACGGCCCTGACCAGCGAGAACGCCTTGGAGATCATTGCCGACTACGACGTGGTCGTGGACGGCACTGACAACTTTCCGACTCGCTACCTCGTGAACGACGCCTGCGTGCTTCTGGGCAAGCCCAATGCCTACGGATCGATCTTCCGCTTCGAAGGGCAGGCGACCGTGTTCCACCACGAGGACGGGCCCTGCTACCGCTGCCTGTACCCGGAGCCGCCCCCGCCAGGGCTAGTCCCCAGCTGCGCCGAGGGGGGAGTGCTCGGGATCCTGCCGGCCATCATCGGGAGCATACAGGCAACCGAGGCCGTCAAGATCATTCTCGGGAAGGGAACGTCGCTGAGCGGTCGCCTGCTGCTGTACGACGCGCTGAACATGCGCTTCCGCGAGCTGCGCCTGCGGCGCAACCCAGATTGCCCGGTCTGCGGCGACCAGCCTTCCGTCCGGGATCTGATCGACTACCAGCAGTTCTGCGGGATTCCGCAGCAGGCCGCCGCTGAGGCGGCCCGTGAACGGCTTCCGGAGATCACCCCGCTGCAGCTCCGCGACCGGCTCTCAAACGATGATGCGGTTTTCGTGCTCGACGTGCGCGAACCGCACGAGTTTGAGATCGCGCGCATACCGGGCAGTACGCTGGTCCCGCTGGGCACCCTGCCCCAGCACGTGCATGAGCTCGACGCCACGGCGGACATCGTGGTGCACTGCAAGAGCGGCTACCGCAGCGGCAAAGCCCAGCGTCTGCTCAAGGACATGGGTTTCAGCCGTGTCACGAATCTCACGGGCGGAATCCTGCGCTGGAGCGCGGAGGTCGACCCCTCCGTGCCCCGCTACTGAGACTGCCTCGCGGCGAAGCTCCCCCCGGGGCCCTCAGTATGTGCGCTCTCGCTCGCGCGGCCTGCGGTAGGGCGACGCGAGGTACTTGCTGGCCTCCGCCTGCGCGTTCTGCGTGTCGTCGCGGGTGCGGATTGCCAGCTGGTACTCGTTCACGGCCCGCTCCCGCTGGCCTGTGATGTCGAAGATCTTGCCGAGATTGATGTGCGACCAGACTTCTGTCCACAGCGGCTCGCCGTCTCCGTTGAGCGACTCGCGGAACTCGTTTGCGGCCGACTGCAGGTTGCTCTGGGCGAAGAACGTCTCTCCCGTTCGGTAGTGGGCGAGTGAGCTGAACCGGTTGATGTCCAACGCCTGCTGGTACTCGATCAGGGCTTCCTGCCGGTAGCCCAGCTCGAACAGATGCTCGCCACGGCGGATGGCGACCTGTACGCGAGTGGGGTCGTCAAGCCGTAGGATGCGATGGTTGGGGTCCAGGATGACCTCACGCGGCTTTCCGAAGGTCTCCAGCTCAAAGTCTGAGGCCGTGCCAGACACCTGTACGACGCGGAACTCCGGTTCCCCCTCGGTCTCGACCTTGACTTCCACAGGCATGGTAAACGTGTCCATGTCCTGCGTGACCTTGCCGATCACCCGGAAGCCTTCGTTGCCGCCCAATCGGTAGATCGTGTAGTCCTGCTTGAACTCCGGGGTCAGCGTGGACTCGGTCCACTGCAGGAAGAACGCGTCCAGATCCCTGCCTGTCGCATCCTCGAACAGGCCCCGCAGGTCGTCGGTCGTGAGGGTTCCCCAAGTGTGGCCGTTCACCAAGTCGCGCAAGACGCCGAAGAAAATCTCGTCCCCGGCCTGCCATCGCAGCATGTGCAGGACCATCGCCCCTCGAGCCGAAGTGAGGGAGTTCATCTGCGGAGAGAAGTCCGACAGGCGGCTCGACTCGCGCAGCGGCACGTCATCGTAGGCCAGCGCCTCGATGCGCGTGTTCCGGATCTGCTCCAGAAAAGCGTCCTCCCCTTCCGACTCCTCGGCTTCGAGGAGTGCCGAGTACTGCGCGGGCCCGTCGACCAGCCAGAGGTTGTTGCGGTTTCCTGCGCCGACGAGCGTCCCCCACCACTGGTGTGCCACCAGCTTCGCCAGAAGCGGGCGGTTGAGAGAGTCCCGCCGTCCGAAGGGGTTCAGCAGCACCATCCCCGGGGCGGCGTAACCCGTAGGGGCGTACTCGCCCATCTCGACGATCGACAGGCTCTTGGAGTAGGGGGCCCCGAACGTCTCGCTGTAGAACTCGACCATCTCGGCCGCAGCCTCGCCGTAGGCCAGCTGCAGGTCTTCGGAAGCTCCCGGCAAATAGACAAGGCTCGAAGCATCGCCGACCGCAGCTTGGACGGGCTCCTCACGAACGACCGCGACCGTGCCCGGGAACGACGGATAGCGGAACTCGAACTCATGCACGATGCCCTCGATCGACTCCGAACGGGTCGCCGTCCCGCTGCCCAGCACACGCATGCCGTCGGGCACGGTGATGCGGATATTGGAGGTGAAGCGATCGGCGCCGTGGCCGTTGACGGGGAACCAACGACCGGAGTAAAGCAGGATTGCCCGGTCTCGGGTGATCTCCGCCAGGCTGTAGCCCTCTGCCGGCGAGTTCTCGTAGCCGATCAAGCGGCCGCCGTACCGGAAGCGGATCACTTGGGGCTCGTCGACAGGAAGTGTTTGGGGGAAGCTGATGTGGACGCTGGCGTCAGCCCGGAACCGCGTGGCTCCCAAGTCCGTCCCGTCGGCCATCTCCGCGGAATCGACGTTGAGCGAGTTATGCAGCTCGAAGGTGCCGTTTCCTGCCGGATCTCGCGGGATGAAGTGGACCTCGGCCGTGGCCTCGAGGACTTGCGCCTCGAGGTTCAAGGTGGCATCGATTTCGTAGTGCTGCACGTCGAGCAGCGGGCCGTACTGCTCCTGCTGGGCAGCGCTTGGCCAGCCGACAACTGTGGCAAGGGCCACGGCGACCGCGGCAAAGCGCAGCGGTCCTAGCTTGCTCCGAACCGCCCGCAGATCGCCTCCGCGGCGCAGTCCGAGGCCGGAACGGGTGTACTGAGAGCGGCTCGTAGGCCGACGAATTCTTCGATCATCTCGCATCGACTGTCTTCCTCATTAAGGAGACGCATTGCCTCGCTCGCCAGTTTCTCGCCGCTGCATTCCTGTTGGATGCACTCGAGGACGACAGGCCGGCCGACGAGCAGGTTGACCATGCTGTAGTACGGCACGTCAACGAGAAGGCGCGCCAAGTAGTAGCTGGGCCAAGCCAGCTTGTAGAACGTTGCCATGGGCGTCCCGAGCAGCGCTGTTTCCACCGTCGCCGTGCCGCTGGCCACCAGCGCCACATCGGCGTGTCCCACGCAGTCCTGCGTCTCGCCTTCCAGTATGCGGAGCCGGGGTCCGCACCACCGCTCTTCGAAGAAGGTCTTGCCCGTGGTGTTCGAAGCCGGGAGGGCGACCTGTGTCAGGCCCCTGTCGCGAAGAATCTGGGCCGCGTCCTGAAGCGCCGGCAAGTGTCGGGAGGATTCTCCCTTGCGGCTGCCCGGCAAGAGCGCAACCAGAGGTGCGGCGGTGTTGAAGCCATGCTTGCGGAAGAAGACCCGTCGAGACGTCCGAACCTTGGCCAGATCGCACAGAGGGTGACCCACAAACTCGGCGTCGATGCCGCGGCTGGCGAAGTAGTCCTGCTCGAACGGAAAGATGACGAGAAGCACGTCGACAAGCCTGCGGATCGCGCGGATGCGACGCTTGCGCCAAGCCCACACCTGAGGGGCGACGTAGTAGACCACGGGCACTCCGGCCTGCTTCAGCTTGGACGCAAGACGCAGGTTGAAATCGGGGGCGTCCGTGAGGATGGCCAGATCCGGTCTCCGCCGGGCCGCTGTACGGTGCAGCTCGCGGAACAGCCCGTGGATTCTCGGAAGGTGCGCTGCCACTTCGAACAGGCCGACGACCGCCAAGTCCTCAGCGCGGATGATCGCCTCGGTGCCAACGGCACGAAGCGCCGGTCCGGCGCAGCCGAAGAACTGAGCCGTGGGGAGGCGCTTGGACAGCGACCGGACGAGCGCTGCCGCGTATCGATCGCCGGAGGCCTCTCCGGCCGAGATCAAGATCCTCACGACGCAGCAGTGGCTCCGCGGCAGGTTGCCAGAATTGCCAGTGTAGCCCCGCGGGTATAATGCAGGCACTGTCAGGGTCCGATCGACCGGGCAGGATATTCCCCATGCAAAGCCGATTTAAGGGAAAGACTGTCCTCGTCACCGGTTCTTCAGCGGGCATCGGCGAGGCCATCGCCGTGCGTTTCGCCCAAGAGGGCGCAAGCGTAGCCATCAACTACAGCCGCAATGATGCAGGTGCGGAGAGCACGGCCGGCCAAGTCCGTGACGCGCACGACGCGGGCGGACATTCGGATGCGAGCGTGCTGATCCACAAGGCGGACGTGTCGGACGAGTCAGCCGTGAAGGGAATGTTTGCGGCACTGCTGAAGGAGTGGGGCCGCTTGGACATCCTGATCAACAACGCCGGAATCCAAAAGGAGGCCGCCAGTCATCAGAGCCTGAGCGAGGACTTCGACCGCATTCTCGGCGTCAACTTGCGCGGATGCTACCTGTGCTGCCGCGAGGCACTGGCGCACTTCCTGTCGCGGCCCGGTGGCGGGGTCATCGTCAATAACTCGAGCGTGCACGAGATCATTCCCAAGCCGGGATACCTGCCCTATTCGGTGTCGAAGGGCGGCATGGAGAACTTGACGCGCACTCTCGGGCTGGAGTACGCCGAACGCGGCATTCGGGTGAACGCCGTAGGACCCGGTGCCATCATCACTCCGATCAACAGGGCCTGGATCAACGACCCGGAGAAGAAGCGGATCGTCGAGTCGCACATCCCGATGGGGCGCGCTGGGGAATCGGAGGAGATTGCCGCGGTATTCGCCTTCTTGGCTTCCGACGAGGCTTCCTACATAACCGGTCAGACACTATTCGCCTGTGGCGGCCTGACGCTGTTTCCCGAATTCCGGACAACCTGGTCTTCGTAGGCGCCCACACGCTGCGCGCTGGCTCTCCGATGCGGCGAATTCCCGCAATCTTGGCCTTGGTGATCGGCCCCCTGGCCATTTTCTGGCGTCTGGACAGCGTGCCGCTGTGGCGCGACGAGGCGACTACGGCAGTTTGGGCGCGCCTGATGGTCAACAGCGGGACGCCGATCCCGTATGCCTACGACCGGGATGCCCGACAGCTCCTTGTCCAGGACGATGACGGACACGACATCAACTCCGAGCTCCTGCCCGCAATGCAGAGCTATCTGCAGTTCTACGTGTCCGCGGCGGGCCATCTGGCGCTGGGCGGCGGCACGCTCGCGTCCAGGCTGCCGTTTGCACTGTTGGGCCTGGCGAGCCTGGGCCTGTTGTGGGCCTTGGGGAAGCGCTTAGGGGGGCCGTGCTGGCTTCCGTACGCCCTCCCGATCCTCGGTAGCGTCTCAATCTACTTTCTTCATGCGGCACGCCAAGGCCGCTACTACATACTGATCGTGTTCGCGACGCTGCTGCTCCTGCTGCAGGTAGCGCGGTATCTGCGAGAACCCTCGCTGGCCAATCGCTGGTCGTTCCACGCCCAGCTCTGTCTGGTGGGATGCCTGCTATACGCGGCGAACTACCTGAGCTTCGCGGCGACTTGGCTGGCTCTGGGCTGCTTCCTGCTGATCACGGACAGGTCCGCGCTGGCCCGTCTGTGCGCCGTTTCCGCGGTGCTCGCCGCTGTGCTTGGCGTGGAGTTCTGGCTGTTGCACGCCGAGTACCTCACGGAGTGGAGCCCCAGCGGCGACGGCACGTTCTGGGAGGACTTTCGCCGAACTGTCTCCCGGCGGGCAGCGGACCTGTGGAGGTGGGTACCGTTTGTGGCACTGGTGCCGGCCGCAGCCTTTGCGGGACGCCTGCATGGGCTGCGCCTCCCTCGCGCGGGCTGGGCCGTGGTGTGGGTCGGCGCGGCGCTCCCCTCACTGGGCATTCTGCTCGACGAATCTTCGATCCGCCGGACGGACGACCCGCTCTTCGCCCTCTTCCTTTTCGCGTTCCTGTGCGTTCCGGCATCCGCGTGGCTGCTATGGAAGCGAATCCCAAGTCCAGGGCCGCTGTCAAGAATGGCACTCTTGGCAGGGTTGATCGTAACCGTGTGCCCTCTGTTCACGGTTGTTGTCGCGGGCCGCGGGGCGCTGCCGCGCTACTACTACCAAGCCTGTCCGGCTTCCATCGTGCTCGTGGGGCTCGCCGCTTCTGCCCTCGCGAGGGGCGGGCGCCGCACGGCAGCGGCCGGATGCCTCGCGCTTGGTGGCCTGTGGCCGAACCTCCACCTTGCCGGAGGAGGGACGGAACAGGTCGTGATGCGTCAGTACTTGCGGTACGACAGGCACAACGGACCGTTCCTCGAATTCCTCTCCGAGCACACCGAACCGGGGGACACCATCGCCTACTACCGCAATGTCAAGGGGATGGTCGGGGCCTACTACCTCCCGGATCGGCGCTGGGTCAATCAGCTCGACTCGGAACTGCCCTACAACCAGCGGTTCCGGCCGATGCTTCCCGCGGATCAGTTCGACGACTCGCCGGCTCCCGACTGGATCGTTACGTGGGACGCGAGGGGTCGCCTGCCCAAGGCCCTTGACGAGAGCTACGACCTCGTCTGGGAGTACGAGTACGCAGAGCTTCGGGGCGCTTGGGATCTTGGGGACGAGCCGCGAGTTCGCGACTACTCCGTCTACCGCCGCACGCACGGGCCCTCAAGCCCGCAACTTGATTCCGAGCCTTGAGGCCAGCCGGCTGAGCAGTTTTTCCGCGTGTGAATTCACGCTCTCGTCCGTCAGGCTCTCGTCCAAGCGCTGCCACCACACCCTGAAGAGCAGGCTGTAGCGTCCCCTCGGCACGTTCTTGCCGCGGTAGATCTCTACCGCTTCCGTTCGTTCAACGTCCTGGATCGTTCCTGCCGCTTCCGTGATTCGCTGGTACTGGACGCTTTCCGGAACTAGGAGCGAGAAGTCGCGGCTGACCGCAGGGACCCTTGGCAGCGGCCTGTGGGCCGGCTCCGCGAGTCCGCAGGCGTAGACCTCGTCGAGCCAAATCTCGGCGATCCAGACCGGCTGTCGCAGCTTCCGCTCTCCGGCGATGGTCCGGCTGATGCGGCCGAACCTCGCCAGCGTCCGTTCTCCGCCGCGGACGCTGGCGGACTGCCCCAGATCGTAGTAGTCGGGAATCCCGCTGGCGTCGAACCTTAGCGGGCCGCAGGAGTAAGGGGAGAGGAGGGCCGTCACGTCCGCTTTCAGGTCATGAAAGCTGAATCTGGGCGCGCGGTCGCTCCACGTGGCCGGTCGCGCGGAGCCGCTTGCTCCGAGGGCCAGGATTCTGGGTTCGCGGTAGGTCTCGGCCGATCTTCTATAGATCCGGCCGAACTCCGCCAGACGCAGCTCGGCGCGATTGCGCCTGAGGTTCCACTGCAGCGACTGCAGCATCGTCGGAACGGCGGAATTGCGCATCACGTCCCATAGGCGAGAAAGCGGGTTGCGCAGCTCGACTGCCCCAGCGCCGCCGAACCTTCTCGCGTCCTCGGAAGAGATGAAGGAGAATCCGATCGTCTCGTCGTAGCCGAGGGCGCGGACTCCGGCGCGCATGCGCTCTTCCTCGCGCTCGTTGGCGGTGGCAGCGGGAGCTGCGCCGACCGCCGGAAGTGTAGACGGAATGCGGCTGAACCCGTGAATCCGGGCAACCTCCTCAACCAGGTCGATGCCACGCGTGACATCGAGGCGGCTGCTCAGGCAGGGCACTTGCCACCCGACCGACGTGGGGGTCGGCGCAAAGCCCAGCGCCGTCAGGATGGACTCGATTTCGCTATCTTCGAGCGCGATCCCCAAGTGCTGGCGGACCTGCTCCCTGAGCAGTTGCACGGTGTCCAGCGGCTGGCGGCGGGGGTAGCAGTCGATCCGGCCCGCAAGCAGGCTTCCGCGCCCTGACTGGTGCAGCATCGCTCCGATGCGGTCGGCCGCCTGTGGTGCCGCTTGCCAGTCGGCCCCTCGCTCAAATCGGTGGGAAGCCTCGGTGTGCAGCTTGAAGTGTCTTGACGCCTTGCGAATGACCGAAGGGCTGAACCAAGCGGCCTCCAGCAGGACATTGCGCGTGGTGTCGGTGATCTCCGTCTCGGCACCCCCCATCACGCCTGCGAGGGCGACCGGCCGCTCGGCGTCGCAGATCGCCAGATGCGCCGGAGACAGTTCGCGCGGGATTCCGTCCAGCGTCCGGAGGGTCTCCCCCGAACGGGCCCGGCGGACGATGATGCGCTGGCCGGCCAGCTTGTCGAGGTCGAACGCATGGGTGGGCTGCCCGATCTCCAACAGGACATAGTTGGTGAGGTCGGCCAGGTTATTGATCGAGCGCACGCCGCATAGCTCGAGACGGCGGCGGATGCGGTCTGGCGACGGCTCCACCCGCACGTCCTCGAAGACCCGCCCGACATAGCGCGCGCAGGCGTGCGGGTCTTCGATCGCCACGCTGGCCCTAGAACTGGCCGGAATTGCCTGCTCGTGCAGGTCCGCCGCCGGCAGGCGCAGGGATCGACGGTAGATCGCTGCGACCTCGCGCGCCATTCCCAGGTGGTTCAGGGCATCAGGGCGGTTGCTTGTGATGTCGAACTCGAAGATCGTTTCGCCCAGGTCCCTCTCCACGGCGTCCACGGCCATACCGGCCATTGTGAGCGCGTCGGCAAGCTCGTTGGGCGATTCCTTGATCTCGACAAAGTCTTCGAGCCAGCTCAACAGGATGTGCATTTATCGAAACTGCGCCAGGAAGCGCGTGTCGCCTTGGTACATGAGCAGGATGTCGTCGATGCCGTACTTGAGCATCGCGAAGCGGTCTAGGCCGAACCCGGCTGCGAAGCCCCGGTAGCGCTCCGGGTCAAGCCCCGAGTGGCGGAGCACTTCCGGGTCGATCATCCCGCATCCGAGCACTTCGATGAAGCCCGTGTGCTTGCAGATCCTGCAGCCCGAGCCGGAACAGAAGGGGCAGGTGATGTCTACCTCGGCGCTCGGCTCCGTGAACGGGAAATAGCTTGGCCGGAATCTCGCCCGCGTGCCGGGCCCGAAGAAATTGCGCACGAAGTGCTCGAGCGTGCCCTTCAGGTCGGCGAAGGTGATGGTCTCGTCTACCGCAAACATCTCCAGCTGGTGGAACATCGGGCTGTGAGTCGCATCGGGTGTGTCGTTGCGGTAGACCTTGCCGTGCACCACGCAGCGCAGCGGTGGCTGGGAAGACTCCATGACGCGCACTTGGCAGGGGGACGTGTGCGTTCGGAGCAGCATGCCGTCCTTCAGAAAGAGCGTGTCCATCTCGTCAACTGCCGGGTGGTCCGGCGGGAAGTTGAGCGCTTCGAAGTTGTAGAAGAACGTCTCGATCTCGGGCCCCTCTACCACGTTGTAGCCCAGTGGCCGGAAGATCCGCAGCACGTCCTCGAGGGCCCTGCGGACCGGGTGTACGGCGCCGAACGGGCGGGCGGGCCCAGGCAGCGTCGGGTCCACTTCGGAAGTGCGCCGGGCCGGTGCCGCGGCGGCCTTGACCGCGGCCTTCAGCGCAGCGTCTGAGTGTCGCCGCAGCGCGTTCTGAAGCCGTCCGACAACAGGTTTCAGTTCCCGTGGCGCCGCCTTCAGCCAGTTCTCGTTGGCGGCTGCCAGCAGACCGCTGCGCCGGCCGAGCCAGCGATTCCGCAGCGACTCCAAACCCGCGGCGGAGGCTGCCCCGACCTCGCTCTCGAACGCCTCCCGCAGAGACTCGTACAGACCCTCCGGGGTATTCCCGTCGGCCATGAGCCCGAGAATCGGGAGACGGGTCTTGTCCTCTATCGACACCGTGCTCGACCGCCCGGTCCCGGGGCCTTGGCTAAGCGCTTCCCGCCGCTCTTTGGGCGCGAGCCTGCTTCGCACGCTCGGCCAGCTGGCCGAACGCGTCCGGGTCGCGCACGGCGATGTCGGCCAGCATCTTGCGGTTCAGGTCGATCCCAGCATCCTTGAGGCCGCGCATGAACTGGCTGTAGTTGATGTCATGCGAGCGGGCAGCCGCACTGATCCTTGTGATCCAGAGCCGCCGGAAGTCGCGCTTCCGGAGTTTGCGGCCGATGTAGGCGAACTGATCGGCCCGGTTGACGGCTTCCTTTGCGTAGCGGTACAGCTTGCTCTTGGCTATGTAGTAGCCCTTGGCCCTCGCCAGAACGCGCTTGCGCTTCTTCAGGCGGTGGTTGCCTCGCTTGACTCTGGGCACGCTGTCCTCCTACCTCGCCGCCGTCCCGGCGGCCTCCTTGCTACGCTCGAATCGCGGTGGCGTCGGTCCGGGTTCAGCCGCCGATCATGCGGCTGACGGCCTTGGCGAATGCCGGGCTGACGGTCGTGGACTTTCGCAGACGGCGCTTCCGCTTCCGGGTCTTCTTCGTCAGGATGTGGTTCTTGTTGGCGCGCCTGCGCTTGACCTTGCCCTTCGCCGTCAACTTGAAGCGCTTCGCGGCGCCGCGGTGTGTCTTGAGTTTCGGCACGATAATACCCCCGGGAGGTCACCGCGCCGCCGCGGCACTCCGTCGGGCGACCGCTGCAGCAGGGCAGCGGGGCCCTCCCCCATTATGCACCAACCCGTTCGTAGGCTTGGGACCGACCTACTGCTCTTCCGAGTCTTCCAACTCCAGCCGGCCCTTGGCGTCGGTCACCGCGTAGGAGAACTCTATGAGCGGCATGGCTCCGACGCGCAGGGCCTTTCCGTGGAAGGAAGTCAGGCTGAAGTCCTGGGTCGTCTCCTGATAGTGGGCGCGCACCCTCTGCCAGCCCTTCCAGCCCAGATAGGCGGTGCCGGCTCCGCCCGGGTTGAGCTGGACCGAGCGGACCAGCGCCCGGGCCGCGCTGCTCTCCATGTAGGCTCGTCGGGTCAGCAGCTGGACGGCTTCGGAAGCTGTCATTTCGCCAGTGTGCATTCGCAGGTCAACCAGCGCGGCAGCGATGACCTGCAATTTGTACTTCCGCCATATGAAGTCAGTCTCGCCGGTGTAGGCCGTTCCGACAGTCGTCTCGGTAATATAGATCGGCCACCCGTGGATGAATCCTGGAAGCGGGTCGACGATGTGTTTGAGCTTGGACTCCTCGGACTCCATGTCCGCCGCGAGCGATCCGATCAGAGCATAGCCCGGAATGCCGTAGCGCAAGGCAAGGAGCCTGAGCTGGTAGACGTTGTTTGTCGTCAGCCGGTCACGCAGCTCGGCGCGTGAGGCGTCGGGGGGGGCAGGCGTCAGCCACACCACTGCTGTCTGGTCGTCCGGCGCGGCCGTCGGGCCAAGTCCTCCGGCCAAGGGCACGGACACGCGCATGAACTCCGGCGTCTCGACGACCCTCAGGTTCAGTTCGTCCGGAACGGGAGCGATCTCCTCCTCGTTGCAGATCGAGCGCGCCGCTTCGGTGTCCTTGGTCATGAGGTCCATCATGGCCGCGTTGCTGCGGGCCCGGTTCTCGCCCTCCAGCACCTCCAAGACATCGTTGATCAGCCGATAGTCATCGCGTGGGCGGCTGCCACCGTAGATTCGGCGATTGATCGGTACGGCCGCCGACACCAGCGCGCTGTGCGCACCTTCCATCTCAACCTCTACCTGTTCGATGAGCGTCTCCACGGGCGGGAGGGCATGCCCCGCATCCAGCTCCAGCTTGCGGTGCACCAGCGCACCGCCGACTCGCCAACTATCCGTGTCGGCGAGGTTGTCGAGCGAGTCCCGGTACCCTTCGATAGCGGCCACGGCGGCATTTGAAGCTGTCTCGAAGTCCCGGCGGAGGCCGGCTGGCATTCGGTCCGCTATGTCGTCCCGGATCAGGCTGACCAGGCCTGCGGCGGATTCCTTCGCGGCGGCGATGTGCAGGTCGGAGGAAGACTGCAGGTTGGCTTGGGCGGTCTGCAGGTAGTCCGGCGTGTGCTCCAAGCGCTGGATTATCGCCGCCATCCGGTCGGCTTCAGGGGCGTAGTTGAGCTCCAACGGCGCGTAGAGCAGCAGCCCGAGCCGTTCGATGTATGCAAGCGGGTTGTTCGCGGACCACTGCTCCTCGCGGATGCGGAACAGTGCGCGCTCGGCGCGGTTGAGCAAGGTCCCGTACTCCGTCCACAGTGCTGGCGGGAGCTTGCTGCTGTCAAACCCGCCCTCAGCGTCGGGGGCCGCAGTGAAGGGAGTGATCAGCGCCTCGCTCAGCTGAATCTCGCGCGAGAGGGCATCCTGACTGAAGTCGGGCAGCGCACTGAGCATCGGAACGTCGGATCCGCCCTCCAGAACGCCGTCCGACAGATTGAATACCTGCCCGGACTTGACACTTGTCGCCCCGGCCATCAGCACTCCGAGGGGATCCGTGGCCGCGCTGTCATAGATGTAAGGCTTGGCCACCTTGTTGTGCTCGTCTGGCGGGTACGTGCCGACCATGCAGCCAGCGACGAGGACCAGTGCGCAGCCGAGTGCGGCAAGCCGGGCTGGTGGGTGCTTCGAAGGGTTCATTGCTGACTTGTCTTCCTTTGAATTGTCGTCAGTTGGCAGACCGATTGCTGAAGGGCCGCCGACGAGGCGGGTCGGTTCGGCAGTCCTGTCGGCGGAACGGTCATTGTTGGGGCTGGGTGACGGAGTCCAAGAGCGCCCAGATGTCTGTATGGGTCAGTTCGCGGCTCGTGACGGTTTGGGGCGAGATCTCCGTGTCGTAGTCCTTGCTGTGCACCTCCTGGAACAGTTCAGGATAGTGCAGCTCGTCCATTGCCTGCAGGGACGGGAATTCCGTCACGGTCACGTACTGGTAGTCGTCATTGCCCCCGGGAAAGTGATGCCCGTAGAGCCGCCACGAGGTGATGTAGCCCTTGTCCACTCGCGCTTGGTGGACAGGCTTCCAAACGTCAACCTCGAGGCTGCGGTAGCGAAGAGCCTGACCTGGCGGGATCCTCATATAGTCGATGCGCAGGAAGTGAGACCTCTGCTGGGCTTCGCCCGTCGGCATCATGGTCCCTGCGAGGAAGGCAGTGGCCAGTGCTGCCGAGAATCCGAGTGCTCTCAAGATCATTCCAAAGTTCCTCAACTACGAAACTATATCGTAGTGCGCGGTATTCTACCAAGCGGGCGGCGCGCAGGCAGGTTTGGCACCTGATCGCGGCTGGTCGCAGGACTCGCGGATGGCGATTGGAAGCATCACCCTGGACGACAAGTATGCGCTGGAGTCCGGCTCGGCGTATATGTCCGGCATTCAGGCTCTCGTGCGCCTACCCATCGAGCAGATGCGGCGGGACCGCGCGGCAGGGCTGCGCACAGGCTGCCTGATCTCGGGCTACGAAGGCTCCCCGCTTGGCGGCTACGACATAGCCTTGGAGCGCGCGTCGCGGTTCTTGGCGGAGCATCGAATCCGGTTCATTCCTGGCGTCAACGAGGAGCTTGCCCTGGCTGCGGTGATGGGCAGCCAACTGTTTGAGGCCTTCCCCGAGCCGCGGTTCGACGGGGCGGTGGGGATCTGGTACGGCAAGGGCCCGGGCCTTGACCGCAGCGGTGACGCGCTGCGGCACGCCAGCTTTGCGGGCACGGGCGAGAACTGCGGAGCGCTGGCGCTGGCCGGTGACGATCACAACTGCAAGAGTTCGTCCATCCCGCACCAGAGCGAATTCTCGCTCTACGACTGCTGTGTGCCCGTGTTGAGTCCCTCCAGCACGCAGGAAGTCCTCGACTTCGGGATCTACGGAATTGCCCTGTCGCGATTCACCGGCTCATGGGCCGGAATGAAGCTGGCCACGGACCTCTGCGACGGCGGCAGCATTGTTGAGTTCGGCCCGGATCGCTGCTCCATCGAGGTGCCCGACCTAGAGATCAATGGACAGCCTTACCGAAAGGCCATGGGCCTGATGCTGGTCAATCCGTATAGCCTGCAGCTCGAGTTCGAGATGCTGGAGCGGCGTCTGGAGGCTGCTCGGGCCTTCGCGTGCGCCAATCGGCTGAACAGGATCACCGTCCGGCACGGCTCCGACCGCATCGGCATCGTCACGACTGGCAAGAGCCATGCCGACCTGATGTCGGCCCTTCGGCTACTCGGCGCGGGGTCCGGGCAACTCGCCCGTAGCGGCGTGCGCGTCCTCAAGCTGGGCCTGCCGTACCCTCTGGAGCCGGCCATCGTCCGGGAGTTCGTGCAAGGGCTCGAGACGGTCATTGTCGTTGAGGAGAAACGCTCGTTCGTGGAACTTCAGTTGCGAGAACTGCTCTATGCCGGTCCTTCGAGGCCGGTCATCGTGGGGAAGCGCGACTCGCAGGGGCGGACGCTGCTACCGGCCCATGGAGAGCTCGACGCAGGCATGATCGCGCGCGCCGTCGGGCCGTTCCTAGGCCGCTCGCCCGACATTGCGTTGGACGTCGGGCAGGCTGTTGGTGGTGCGCCGGCCCAATTGACCCGCGGCGGACGCTCGCCGAGCTACTGCTCGGGCTGCCCCCACAACCGCTCAACTCTGCTCTTGGAAGGCCAGCTGGCCGGGGGCGGCATAGGCTGCCACGGCATGGGCGGCCTCATGCGGGAAGTGGGTAGGGGTATCGAGTACCTCTTCCAGATGGGTTCCGAGGGCGCGGCCTGGATCGGAGCTTCCCACTTCAGCGGGACCCGCCACATCTTCCAGAATGTCGGCGACGGGACGTACTTCCATTCGGGCCGGTTGGCCGTGCAGGCCGCCGTGGCCGCCGGAACGGACATCACCTTCAGGATTCTCTACAACGATGCCGTAGCCATGACGGGCGGCCAGCAAGCCGCCGGATCCCTGCCGGTTCCCGCCCTGACGAGAGAGCTCGAGGCTCAAGGCATCTCCAAGATCGTAGTGCTGAGCGACGATCCCGGAAAGTTCGGGGCAGGGAATGAGCTGGCGGCCAGCGCTGAGCTCCGGCCTCGCGAGGAGCTCGAGGCGGTGCTCACCGAGCTGGCCAGTACGCGCGGCGTGTCGGTGATGATCTACGACCAGCTGTGCGCCGCGGAGAAGCGCCGCCGCCGGAGCCGGGGCATCATGCCCCAGCCAGTTCGGCGCATCATGATCAACGAGCGGGTGTGTGAGGGTTGCGGAGACTGCGTGAGGCAGGCCAACTGCGTCTCGCTCCTGCCTGTGGAGACACCGTTCGGCCCCAAAACGCGTGTGCACCAATCTTCGTGCAACGCGGACTACACGTGCACCTGGGGGGACTGCCCGTCATTCGTGTCTGTTGAGATCGAGCCCGGCAGCGGACTTCGCCGAAGGTCGCTGCCAGAGCTGCCCGCCTTGGCCCTGCCTGAGCCCTCCGCCAAGGTCCGGGCCGGATCGGGTTACCACATCCTCATGCCGGGCGTGGGCGGCACGGGCGTTGTCACGATCAATGCCTTACTGGCGACTGCCGCGCGGATCGACGGCCTGCACGCGATCACCTTGGACCAGACGGGAGTCGCGCAGAAGGGCGGGGCGGTCGTGGGTCACCTCACGCTGAGCACTGGCCGAATCGAGGCTTCCCAGCGCATTCCCCCGGGATGCGCCGATCTTCTGCTTGGCTTTGACCTGGTCGGGGCCGCCTACGCGGGCAACTTGGCCTTCTGCGGACCGGACCGCACCGTCGCGCTGGTCAACTCGAAGGAGATCCTGACGGGTGAGGCAATCCGCAAGGGTTTGACGGTGCTCTCACCGGACGGAGGATACGCCCGGGCCGTCCGGGAAGGCACGCGCGGCGATGATTGCCTTTTCGTAAACGCTTCGGAATTCGCCGAGACGCTATTCGGCGGTCACATCTTCAGCAACATGTTCCTGCTCGGCGTGGCCTACCAGCACGGTCTGCTGCCGCTCTCCTCAGGCGCGATCCACGAGGCGATAAGGCTCAACGGGGTAGCGGTGGAGCGCAACCTGGAAGTCTTCGCTTGGGGACGGCAGATGGGGTTGGATCCGTCCGCTCTGGATCCCTATCTTCCGAGGCCATTGAGTGAAGCCGCGCCACAGACCCTAGATGAACTGGTGCAAGACCGCCGCAGGGAACTGGAGCGCTATCAGGACGGCCACTACGCAGCGGAGTACGAATTGGTGGTCGACCGTGTTCGCAGGGCTGAGGCTCGCGTACGTCCGGGCAGCGAAGCGCTGGCGCTGGCCGTTGCTTGGAACCTGCACAAGGTCATGGCCTACAAGGACGAGTACGAGGTCGCGAGGCTGCTGACGGATCCTGCGTTCGACGAGCAGGTGGCCTCCACGTTCGAGAAGCCCCGGCGTCTGGTCTACCACTTGCAGCCTCCGATCCTTCGCAAGTTTGGATACCGCCGTAAGATTGCCTTCGGGCCTTGGATCCGACCGGCCTTGCGTCTGCTTGCGCGGGCGCGTCGGCTGCGTGGGACGCCCTTCGACGTGTTTGGCTGGCTGCCCTCGCGCCGCGAGGAACGCAGGCTGGTCATGTGGTACCGGGGACTGCTCGAAGACCTGCTGTACGACCTCTCGGAGGGCAACTTGGACAGTGCAGTCGAACTTGCGCAGGCACCCCGCGAGATCCGCGGTTACGAAGCGGTGAAGCGGCGCTCGATCGAGCGCACGAAAGCATGGGTGTACCGCAGGCTCGCCGAAAGCCGAGCGCCGCAAGCCGCGTGACCGGCCTTGGGGGACGGTGGCGGAGTGCTGACGTGCGGTTCCGGAATGCCTAGGAGCCCCAGCCCAAGCGTGTCAGGCGGGCTGGCCGGCCGTGACGCCGCAGTGCTCCGAATATGCGCCCTGTAGGGATAGCGCGATCGAGGAAGCTGCGCGGCCCTCGATCTGGTGTCGATGCAGCATGTAGACCGGCTCCCCGTCCCGGAATAGCGCGACGGATGGGGATGACGGCGGGTACATGGAGAGTCTTTGGCGAAGGTGGGCCGTTGCCTCAAGGTCCGCGCCGGCAAACACGGTCGCGACCTTGTCCGGCTTCTCGGCCCCTTGCAGGGATTGGATCACGCCCGGGCGTGCGCATCCCGCCGCGCAGCCACAGACTGAGTTGACGACCATTAGCACAGTGCCGCTGGCCGGTCCGAGCAGGCGATCGACGTCGGCTGGCGTTCGTGCTTCCTCAACGCCGTGACGCGTGAGCTCTTCGCGCATCGGGTAGATCAGGTGTTCCGGATAACGCATGAGGTACCTCCTGTCCTGCGTCCAGCATACCCTCTAGGCAAGGGTCGCCGCCTACTCCGCCCCAGGTCGCCCCTCCTCCCAGAGTTCAGGGGAGGCCGAATGCGAGGAACGCATTGCCGGGGGTCGTGCCGAACTGGCCGTATCCCGAGTTGACGTACAGCATTCCGTCGACGACCACCGGGCCCGGGCCGTTCAGGGAGCCTCCTTCCGCGTCCACGCCATTGACGGTGCCGGGATAGCTGCGCACGGTGTCGTAACGCCAAAGAACCTCTCCGTTGGCGGTCGAGTACGCCCGGAGGATGCCGTCCAGAGAGCCCGAGAAGACGACTCCAGAAATGGCGGTCACGGCGGCCGAGTGGCCGGGCGAGCACCCCTTGCGGCGGGCCGGGCAACGTTCGGCAGGCACGTGCCAAAGCTCCTCGCCGTCCCTCAGACGGTACGCGGTCAGCCCGCCGACCGAGTCGGGCCTTGGCCCGGCGTAGTCCGAAACGGCCACGTAGGCGTTCTGCGAGTCGGCTGCTGGACCGAACTGGATGCCCCCAAGCATGCCGCCCCTGCCTGCCTGCCGCGTCCACAGGAGCGCACCGTCGCGGTCGGGATCCACGGCATGCACGAAGCCAGACTTCTGGCCCGCCACGAGCGCGCGACGTCCTTCGCCGAGGTCGACGAGCATGGCCGAGCTGCCGAAATCGAAATCCGGGCCATCCGCCTCGGGGCAGTTCACCTTGTCCGCGCCGGGATTGCAGGCCATGTTGTACGCGTCACCTTGCGTAAATTGCCGGGACCAGAGCCGTTCGCCGCTGTCGAGGCTGAACGCGATGATCGCATCACTGTCTTCAGTGGGGGGATCGGAATAGTTGTCTCCGGTTGTCACATACAGGCGGCGCAGCTTCACGTCGATCGTCGGAGCCGACCAGATTGCGGCCCCGGACGGTCCGTACTGAGTTACGCGGCGCTTGTTCGGCCGCCGTGGCTCGGGCTCGTCGGGAATGGTGTGCACCTTCCAGATCCGCTCTCCGTTCGACGCGTCGACCGCCAGGACGCTCCCTCGAAACGTGCAGCAGCCGTAATCCGCGAACGATCCTGTGAACTCCTCGATGGAACTGACTCCGGTGTACAACCGGCCCTCGTAGAGCACCGGCGAGCCCGTGAGTGTGGCCGCAGGATGCTCATCAACTCTCGTCCGCCATAGCAGCTCCCCGGACGCAGCGTCCAAGGAGTACAGGTTTGCCTTGGTGTCCCCAAAGTAGAGCGCCTGCCTATCTTGGTCGTTCGCTCTGCCGAACACGATCGCCGTGCGCACCTCCGCCCTTGCTTGGAACCGCCAGGCAGTGCAGCCCGTTTCGGCCCCGAGGGCGAAGACCTCCCCGTTGCGCGTCCCGAGGAACAGGCGCCCGCCAGCAACCGCGGGAGCGCCGCGGGCGCGGTCCGCGTCTGGCAGGCCAAAGACCCACCGCAGGTGCAGTTCGCCCACGGAAGTTCCGTCCAACCCCGCATCAGCGGCCGGCTGGAATCGCCTGTTGTGCAGCCCGGTCCCCCAGCCGGCCCAGCGAGGACCCTCGGGCGGCGCTCGCCATTGCGGATCGGGGCAGAGGAGTACTGTGCCGTCCTCGGCTGCGCTGACTTCCCGTCCCAAGAATTGCGCAACTGCCGCGGCATGGCCTTCCGGCATCGCGCGCCCGATGGCGGCCATGGTGCCGTCCGTTAAGGATGCTTCGATCGCTGCGGGTGACAGATTTCTGAGGGCGTCCAGGCCGGGAGCCCGGTTCTCACCGCTCTCGTGGCATGCTGCGCACGAATTGCGATAGATCGCCTCACCGTCGAAGTCCGCGGCCGATAGAGTCGTCCCGGCGGCCACCGGGCCCAAGGCAAGCAGACCGAATTGCCAGCGCCCACTGCAGGTACTGGCCCAGGACAGCAACAATGACGCTCGACTTCGCATCAGGAGCTCACAATCCCCGCCATTCTAGACCCGGCCGAACAAGCTTCGGCCCCGAGTATCCAGGGGGGCCGGTCTCAGGTCAGAGCCCAGCGCAGCATTCGCAAGCTGTCGCCAAGACGGGCGTTCACCCCCAGCGCTGCTGATGGCTCGTACCCGCAGTGCACCATGCAGTGCTCACAGCGCTGGTCGTTCCCACGGCCGTAGGACGCCCATGGGGTCTCGCACATCAAGTCTTCGAAGGTGTCCCAATGGGCATCCGTGATCAGGTAGCAGGGGCCCTTCCATCCACGGGTGTTGAACGTCGGGTTACCCCATGCCGTGCACGGCATGTCGCGGTTTCCCTTCAGGAACTCCGCATATGCCGGGGTGGTGTTCATGCGGAAGCGGCGGAACAGTCGGTCCACGTGGCGGAATTTCTCTTGGATCTCCATCCGGGTCAGGAAGATCTCCCGAGAGTCGACCGCCGAATATCCGTAGGCAGGCGAGAGCATGTGCCCGTCCACGTCGAACTGTTGTAGATGCCCGAAGAGTTCCTCGACTTCCTCCATGTCGGTTTCGCGGTACACCGTCGTGTTGGTGCATACCATGTGCCCGGCGGCTTTCGCTGCGCGGATTCCCTCGATGGCGGCCTCGAACACTCCCTCCCGCTCAACGGCCCGATCGTGCGTCTCCCGCATCCCATCAAGGTGCACGTTGAAGAAGAACTGCTGGTCCGGCCGAAACTCGTGCAGTCTCGCCGTGATGAACATGCCGTTGGTGCACAGGTAGACGTGGCGCTTTCTCTCGATGGCTCCCCGCACGAGTGCGCCGATCGGCTTGTACATCATTGGTTCGCCGCCGCAGATTGAGACGATCGGGGCGCCGCACTCGTCCATCGCTTCGAAGCACCGCTTCAAAGGCAGCCGGTCCGTGATGGTCTCCTCGTACTCCCGGATACGCCCGCAGCCCGTACATGTCAGGTTGCAGGCGTGCAGTGGCTCAAGCATCAGAACGAGCGGGAAACGCCTCCGCAGCAGGGGGTGAGGCGGCGTCGGCCCGCCTTCGGGCGGGCGGCTACCCAGTATCGGGAAGGGCTCTTCCTTGGGCTTGGGATCCCGCTGCCACTCTGGGCGGGGCGAGAGCCGGTTCCTTAGGATCCACGCGCCCATGCGCACGCTGCTGGAGACGGGAAGCCTCATTGCCAAGCCTTGCGGCGCGCGTAGGCGCCTAGGGCAATCAGGGGAAAGTATTGGGGGTACATGTGGTAGCGCAGGTAGAAGACGCGTGGGAAGCCCGTCCCCGTCGTAGCCCGTTCTTCCCAGGTGCCCTCCGGTGTCTGCCGGCTGAGCAGGAAGTCTAGGCCTTCGGCTACTGAGCCGCTCGTGTAGTCGCCCGACGCAAACAGGGCCATCAGTGCCCATGCGGTTTGCGATGGGGTCGACTCAGCGCTGACATAGCCGGCGCCCTCCTCGTAGCTCGCGGCGGATTCGCCCCATCCACCGTCGAAGTTCTGGACAGAGCGCACCCATTCGCCCGCGCGGAGCACGGCGCTGTCCCGCTCAGCCACGGCGGCCGCCCGCAGTCCTCGCAGGGCGAAGCACGTGCCGTAGAGGTGGTTCACGCCCCAGCGCCCGGGCCAATACCCTTCGGTGTCCTGCGTTCGGCGGAGGTACGCAACGCCCCGCTCAACCGCATCGCGGTGGCCCCCGACACCCCGCTGGCAAAGAGCCTCGAGGACGCGGCCCGTGATGTCCGCACACGTGGGATCGAGCATCGCGTTGTGATCGGCGAACGGCACCTCGGTGAGGATCGAGGGCCCGCTGTCGACGTCGAATGCGGCCCACCCGCCGTCCGCCGACTGCATCGACGCGAGCCACTGCAGCCCTCGCTCTTCGGCGCGGCCCTGGCGGCCCGGGTCCGACGCTTGGACCACTCCAAGGGCCAGCAGGGCCTTGGCAGTGTCGTCCGTGTCCGGATAGTGCTCGTTGGAGTATTCGAAGAACCAGCCTCCGGGATCCAACGATCGGCGACGCACCGACCAGTCTCCCGCATGGCGCGTCTGGCGCTCGATCAGCCAGTCGGCTGCCCGCCCCAGCGCCCACCGCACGACCTCGTCGTGGGTATCGGTCGCCTGTCCGATGGCGAATGCAGTCAGGCCGGTGTCCCATACGGGCGAGTGGCAGGGCTGTAGGCGGAAGCCCGACTCGTCCTCGATAACCAAGTCCTCGAAGTGTCGGACTTCGCGGCGGAGCAGGGGATGGTCCAGGCCGTACCCGAGTTCGGTCAGTGCCATGATCGAGTTGAGCATTGCTGGAAAGATCGCGCCCAACCCCTCCGACCTCTCCAAGTGCCCCAACATCCATGCGCGGGCTGCTGCGATCGCTCGCCGACGGTTCCTTGCCACGCCAGTGGACTCGAGCAGCTTGACGCCGCGATCAGCTAGGAGGAAGAACCTCTTCCAGCTCACGAGCTCTGGAGCCGGCGGCTCCCTGTCGGCTCGGATCTCATCGATTCCCGCTCCCGCAGGCACCCGCCGGTGTGCCTTTGTAGCGTCCAGGATGGAAAGCGGTGCTAGCATCGCCCGGCTCCAAGCGGACATCGAGTGGACACCGAATCGCAGATTGGCGGGCAGCAGGAAGATCTCCGGCGGGATCGAGGGCACTTGATGCCTCGGTACCAGTCCGAAGTAGCTCAGGTAGAGCTTCGTGTAGCTGTTTGCCGCTTGGACGCCCCCGAGTTCGCGGATCCGTAGCGCCGCGCGCTTCATGGCCCTTTCCTGCGGATCCGCACCCGCCAGCCTAAGGGCGCTGTACGCTTTCACGGAAGCGCTCACATTGGATGGGCCACCTCGATAGATGTTCCATCCGCCATCTTCCAGCTGAGCGTCTCGGATTCGGCGGCACGCCGCGGAGATTCTCGATGCACTGGGCGGGTCCCAGCGGCCATTTGCGTCAGGTTGGTGCAGCCACAGCTGCAGCAGGATGTAGTCCGACTCGAGAGTGGTGTCCGCTTCGAGCTCGCCTACCCAGCAACCTTGGGACGTCTGCCGGCTCAGGAGGTAGCGGATCGCGCTGTCAATGGCCGTCTGAAGCGATGCGTCGGGGCCCGTACGTGACCCCGATGTGTGTGTGGCCTGACTGACAGCGCTTGCACCACCTGTCATTGCACAGCGGCGCTCGGCGTCAGCCGCGGCTTGCCGAGCAGGGCCGCAGGCAAGGGAAAGTGAACGTTCTCCGGGACGGATTCGACCTCTTGGACGTTTGGGAATCCTGCGGAGCGCAAGTGTCGCACCACACGCTCGACCAGAAGCTCCGGGGCTGAGGCACCGGCGCTGACCGCGACGTTGCGAATTCCCACCAGCCAGGCGTCCTCGATGTCGCGCTCGTCGTTGATCAGGTGTCCGCGCACACCGCTAGCTGTGCCAACCTCAACCATGCGCTGGGAGTTGGAACTGTTCTGCGAGCCCACAACAAGCAGCAGGTCCGCTCGCGGCGCGATGTCCTTGATCGCTCGCTGACGATTCTCCGTCGCATAGCAAATGTCCTTGGCGGGCGGGGCTTCAATCCCAGGGAAGCGGCTGCGCAGCACTCGGATGATCGCGGCGGCCTCATCGATGCTAAGGGTGGTCTGCGTCAGATAGGCAACGCTCCCCTTCGGCACTTCAACCGTTGCCGCGTCCTCCGGGCTTGAGATGACGATCGTGTTGTCGGGAGCCTCGCCCAGCGTTCCGATTACCTCGTCGTGGTTCGCGTGGCCTATCAGCAGGATCGTGCGGCGCTGCCGCGCGAAGCGCAGCGCCTCAATATGCACCTTGGTTACGAGCGGGCAGGTGGCGTCTATCACGCGCAGGCCGCGGTTGGCCGCGGCATCGCGCACTGACGGCGCCACGCCGTGCGCGCTGTAGATCAGGCGCTGGCCAGCGGGCACGTCGTCTACTTCGTCGACAAAGACAGCGCCGCGGGCTGCCAAGCTCTGGACAACGTGCCGATTATGGACGATCTCCTTGCGCACGTAGATCGGTGGCCCGTAAGTGTCCAAGGCCAGTTCAACGATGTCGATCGCCCGCACGACGCCCGCGCAAAAGCCGCGCGGCTTGAGCAGCAATACGGACTTCTCGGATGCTGGCGCCATCTCCACCGCGGGCGAATTGCCAGTATATCGGACGCTTCCGCAGTCGAGTCCGGGGCTCGTCCGGGTTCCGGACAGATCCACGGATGTTGTTTCGCACGACCCTTACCCGGAGGACAGAACGGTTGCGGTTTGCTGTGATTCGTACGAAGCGGACGAACTGAGGTGGTTCGACCCTCCCATCAAGAACATGAGCGCCGCCAGCGCGGCTGAGCCACGCTTTCGGGCTGATCCGCGTCCCCCGCACTAGCGAGCCGTTCAAGCCCCGCCACCCTTGCGATGTCCGGCCGCCTGTGGCGGTCGGTTGGGCCACTCTTGCCCTTGGAGGCGAATTGGTGCGAAACTCCGAAGGGCATCATGGGAGTTGTGATGGAGAGACTACGATTGGCCGGTTTGTCGAAGCTAGCGGTGGCCCTGCACTGGGCGGTCTTGGTTGCCGTCCCACTTATGGCCCAAGACCACCCGGCTAGGCACCTGCCTGCTGACGGGCGATCGGACGGTACTGATGAGAGCTGGACGGTGCCTCGAACGGCTTGGGGTGTCCCCGACCTCCGCGGAACCTGGTCATATGCATCGCTAACGCCCTTAGAGCGGCCGGCCCAGTTCGCGGACCAAGAGCAGTTCTCGCCGGAGCAAGCTGCAGGCCGCAACGCCGCCGCACATGCGGAGAGACCCCACATCCCAGGCAACATCGGGTCCTATAACGCACACTGGTTCGACAAGGGGCGGGTCGATCCTGATCGCCGCACCTCGCTGATCGTCGATCCCCCGAATGGCCGGCTCCCGACGCTGACGCCGGTTGGGCATGCGCGTGTCGAGGCGAGGAAGCGGCGCATCTCCGGACCGTTCGACTCTTGGCTCAACTTCACGGCTTGGACACGGTGCATTACCTATCACGGCGTGCCTCCCGTGTCTACCGGATACAACAACACCTACCAGATTTTCCAGAGTCCCGGGTACGTGGCGATCTTGGTCGAGAACATTCATGATGTCCGGATCATTCCCCTCGACGGACGCCCTGCGCTCGACCAACGAATTCGGCAGTGGAACGGAGATTCCCGCGGGCACTGGGAAGGCGACACACTGGTGGTCGAGACCGGGAACTTCAGCGACAAGACGGAGCATCGATACCCGTCATCGAAGAATCTCCGCGCCGTGGAGCGCTTCACGCGCGTTAGCGACGACAGGATTCGCAACGAATTCTCGATCACCGATCCCGATACCTATACGGAGTCTTGGACGGCCCTGAGGATGATGCCGCGGCTGGAAGACTATGTCATCTACGAGTACGCCTGCCACGAGGGGAACTACGCGATGACGAATGCCCTGAGCGGCGCACGTGCGGAGGAAAGAGCGGGCACGGCGCGGGCCACGAAGGACGAGTAAGCTCTACAGCCCGACGCTCGCTCGGGCAAGGCAGTCCAAACCCGTTCCGACTACGCGCCGCGCCGTCCCTGAGGCGCGGATCCGGAGTGAGTCGTCCCTTCCAGCACTAGCGCCGAGCGGCTGGGCGCAAGCTACAGAGCGAGTTGCCGGAAGATCGGCGAGAGGGCTCCTCCGGTCCCCCCGCTCAAGAAGAATGGACTGTCAGCCCTGGATCCGGCCCGCCTTCCCCAACCGCATTCTCCGCCCTGACCAGCGGACGGTGTTACCCAAGAAGCTGCCGGCCCAAGCGCCAAACCCGAGCACGTCAGCCATGGGCAGCAACACTAGCGTCCGCCATAATCCCGCAGATCCGACAGCCCGGGCGGCAGCCGAGGCGGCCGCGAACCTCAGCAAGACGGCGGCAAGAGCCAGTGGCCACGTGACACTGGGGGCGGCTAGCAATGCCAGCAATGCGCAAATCGTCGCATGGGATGCGGCAAGGCCTGCATGTCCCCCAGGCCGTTGCTTCCGTATCACCCGTGACCATCGCAACTGACGCTGCCAGACTGTCTTCCAGCAGTCGCTGGCGGACAGATGCGTGCATACGGGGACGGAGGACAGGCGTACTTGCAGTCCCAAGGCGGCCACGTTGGCACCGATGTGGTAGTCGTCCCCGATGAAGTGGCGAACTCGTGCCAAGCCACCCGAGTCGCGAAGCGTTTCAGAGCGTGTCACGATCGTCGCTCCGAGGGCAAACCGTAGCCCCTGCAGCCTCTCGCCGAGCAGAACTTGTCCCGGGAACGCGGTGTTGATCAGGCAAGCCTCGACCTGGCTTGAGAGCCGTGCCGCAGGTTGGGCACGGTACAGGCACGTGACCGCCCCGACTCCCAAGCTCGACAGTTCCTGGACTACGCCCCTGACGTGTCCGCGGGGGACGCTGACGTCGGCGTCCACTAGGAGCAACACCGGATGGCGGGCCCTTACTGCAAGCCGTTCCAACACGTGCACTTTCGGATTGCAGCCTGGCGGCGGCGGTCCGCTGCCCACCGCCGTGATCCGGACGCCCGGGTGGTTGGCGCGCACGGTCGAGACCGCTTGCAGCGCGGCCTGCTCGCTGCTTTGCACGCCCACGAGGATCTCGAACTCGGGGTAGTCCTGTGCCGCGTGCGAGTCCAGCCGCAGCGCGAATCCCTCCCCGACGCTGACGGCCGGTATCAGGATTGACACTCCCGGCTGCGACTCGGCCGACTGCCCCTCCCCGGAGCGCCGACGGCAGAACTGCAGCAACACCGCCAGTGCGCCCGACTGGTAGGCACATGCGGCCAACAAGATCGCTGTCAGTAGCGTGGCAGCACTCAAGCTGCCGTCAGGCGACGCGTTGCGCGTCGCGCTGGGCGATGAGGCACAGCTCGGCCGCCTTGAACGTGTGCTCTTGGCTCATCGCCTTCTCGGTACGCTCGATGCAGTCCAACACCAGACGGCCGAAGAAAGGGAAGCCGACCGTGTTGCGGGTGCGGATGTGTCGTTCCGCCTTCCCGTCAACGAGAAAGATCTGGTCCGATTCCGAATCGTGGGCCACACTCAGGTACTTTCGCAGTTCCATGTAGCCATCCGTGCCCACAATGAAGGTCCGGCCGTCTCCCCAAGCCCCCAGACCGTCTGGGGTGAACCAGTCCACCCTGAAGTAGTTTGTGGCGCCGTTGTCGGCGACCAGCGCTGCGTCGCCGAAGTCCTCCAGCTCGGGGTAGTCGGGATTGTTGTAGTTGGCGACTCGGCTGTACGAGACGCTGGCATCCTTCGCGCCGCTGAAGTGCAGGAACTGCTCGATCTGGTGGCTGCCAATGTCGCAAAGGATGCCGCCATATTGCTCCATCACGAAGAACCACGGCGGCCTGGATTCCTTGCTGAGGCGGTGAGGCCCCATCCCGATCACCTGCAGCACACGGCCTATGGCGCCCCCCTCGATCAGGTCGCCCGCATACATCGAGCACTCCGAGTGCAGCCGCTCGCTGTAATACACGGCGAACTTCTGTCCGGTCGCGGTGACTTGGGCACGGGCCTGCTCTAGCTGCTCTAGAGTCGTCATCGGAGTCTTATCTGTGAAGTAGTCCTTGCCGTGGGCCATGACCTCGCAGCCTAGTGGGCCTCGCAGATTGGGGACCGCCGCCGCGGCCACGAGGCGCACGTCGGCATCCTGCAGCACCTCGTCTTTGCTGCGGGCGGCGCGGGCCTGCGGAAATGCCGACCGGAACTTGGCGACCTTGTCCGGGTCGGGGTCGTAGACCCACTTGACCTCTGCTCCGGCCTCTGTGAGGCCGTTGCACATGCCGAATATGTGCCCGTGGTCCAGCGCGAAGGCCGCGATCTGGAATTCGCCGGCGCCTACCACGGGCTTAGCCCTGCCGCGCGGAGCGTAGGTCATGCCGTCGGACTTCTGCATCGCCACTGATTGTCGCAAACGCAATCCCTCGGCCATGCAAGCCGGACCGGGCGTTTGCCGGCCGCTCAGAAGCGGAATCGCGCGCCCAGCTGCAACTGCAGCGGCACGATTCCGAAAACTTGGGTGTTGTTCCGGTCGTAGCTGCCGTCGTCTGCCCTGAGCCTCAGGAACGAGTCCAGCGGCCCTGTGGGCCGACCGTTCCCGAGATCGATGCCCGTACCATAGATCGTGTTGAAGGCCCCGTACTCGACGTTGTCGAAGTTGAAGGCATTGAACAGCTCGAGCGAGAGATCTACGGCGGCACTCTCCGACAATCGGAACTGCCGCAGCAGCCGCATGTCTACGTTGCGCATGCCGCGATTGCGAAAAGAGTTCCTACCGAAGAAACGGCCAGGAGCTTCCAGCGCGCGATCGTTGTTCACCAAGTCACCGTTGACGTCGAGCCCGGACTGCGGGCTCAGCGGCGGTCCGCTGGTGGCCCGCAGGATCAATGACCAGGTCAGGCCCCGGGGCAGCCGCAGGACGCCATGCGCCGTCAGCTGGTGCCGCAGGTCCAGGTTCGCCGGTCCCCAGGCACCTTCGGGGCGCCCTTGGTCCGTGTAGAGGGGGCCCCAAAAGAAGCCCTCGTTGATGTCGCTTGAGTAGGCCCGGGCGTATGTGTAGTGGGCGACCACCTGAAGCCGCTCCCCGTGACGCTTCCAGTGCGTCGATATCCCGTGGTAGGTTGCCCGCCCGATTGATTCCGTGACCACGACGGGGCCGAGCCGCGGTTCCGGCCGCTGTGCCAGATCGTACCAGGGGATTGCGGCCTGATCGCCCGGCCGGACCGAAGATCGCGGCAGATTGTAGTCGCGTAATCCGTGAAGGAATGCCGTCGAGTTCCGCATCCATTCGATACCGGCCGTCACGTTGCTGGAGAGACTGAACTCGGCCGACGCGTTGTACTTGATGGATCTAGGGTTGCGGAAGTTTGGATGCACGACTGTCGGCGCGGCCCCGGCGTACAGATCTCCACCCAACACCTTGGCGACTTCGTCATGACTGAAAACGGGAATCCCGGATAGCGGGTACTGGTTGAGGTCGATGCCCGCATCCAAGAACTGCCGGTACACCGTCTTGCCGGGCGATGGGATGGTAACCGAAATGTCGAATCCCGGGTTGCGGAAGGCCTTCGTCGGGTCGTTGAGGAAAACCGGGGGCGTGGTCGCAAAGAACACGCCGGCACTCGCTCGCAGGACGAGCCGATCTCCCCATCTCGTAGGGCTGAATGCAACGCCAAGGCGGGGCATCCATTGCCGCACGGAGTCCGCCAGATAAGTCGGTTCGAGCCTGCCTCCGGGAAACGGCGCGGCCCGGACTCGCTCGATCAGGTCGTCATTGCCGACTTCTGGGTCTTGGTTGAACTGGCCCTCCCAGCGAAAGCCCAAGTCGAGCGTCAGCCCGGGCGCAACATGCCACGAGTCCTGCGCGTACACAGCAGCATGTGCTAGGCGCTGTACTCCGAGCAGGTTCCCGATCTGGCGTAGGTACACGCCAGGACCGTCGAAGCGGTTAGCAATCCGGCCACCCGGGGTGAGCATGTCCAAGATCTCGTTCGGATCGGAGCTGAAGACGATGAAGCGCCCTCGCTGGTTCGCGCCGTACATGTCGTCAATCCAGACGCGGTCCAAGTGCGCGCCGACCTTGAAGGCGTGGGCCCCCGAGTTGACCATTAGGCTGTTCGTGATCGTCGGTCGCACGTCGGTCTCGACGGTGGTGAGCCAGTCCCGGGCCCCGAACTGGCCGATGGCCGTGCTGATGTTGGGATCGTTCCCGTTCGCAAGGCGAGGGCGCTGTTCCTGCGTCACTGCGAAGCGCAACTGATTGACCGTGCTAGGCGAGACGAGACTGGTCAGCTGGGTCGTGAAGTAGTGGATCTCGTTCTGTTCGATACCGTTGTTGCCCAGAGCGTCGGTCGTGCGGGCATGCTTCGGGTCGCCGATGCTAATCGCGTTTACGCCCTCGCCGAAGCTGTAGTTGTAGCGGGCCATCAGCTGGCTGCCGTTCCGGAACTGGTAGTCGCCCCGGGGAGTGAATGCTATAGCGTCGTTGGTCGAGTCGAAGGGCTCCTCGAGGCTTGCGAATAGGTCGTAGGCCTCAGGCCCTGCCGCGCGGTCGGCTCCGTCCAGTTGCGGGAACTCCACGTACCGCGGGCTCGTACTCAGCTGGCGCTCCACGGCGGCGAACCAGAACGCCCGGTTCTTGAGGAGCGGGCCGCCGGCCGCCCCGCCGAACTGCCGGAGGCTCTCTAGCACCTTCGCGCCGAAGGGATCGGTCGCGCCGAGCCGCGGGTCACGGACTTGGAAGAAGGCGTCTCCGTGCAATTCGTTGCTTCCGGACTTGGTGGACACGTTGACCACGCCGGAAGTCGTGCGCCCGTATTCCGCGGTGAACCCTGATGTGACGGCCTGAAACTCCTGAATTGCACTCTGGGGAAGCGTCATCGCGGATCCGGCCCGTTCGCCACCCTGTATGCCACCGAAGAACGCTTGGTTATAGTCCGTCCCATCGACCGAGACGTTCGTGTAAATGCCCCTCTGCGCTCCGAAGGAGAGGTGCCCAGCGGCCCGCGAAACTTGAACGCCAGGGGTCAGCAGGGCAAAGTCGTGGAACCGGCGGCCATTGATCGGCAGGTCGCTGAACACCTTGCTGCCGACCACGTTGCTGGTAGCTGGCAACAACGCGTCCAGCAGGGCGGCGCTGACCTCGATCTCCGTAAAGGTCGCGCCGAGGGCGAGCCGGATCTCAGCCCGGACCGCGCCTCCCACGCTCACCGTGATCCCGTCGACGGTCGACGGGGCGAAGCCAGTTGCGGTTGCCGTGACGGAGTATTCGCCAGGCCGCAGAGACCCGAACTGGAACCGGCCTAGGCCATCGCTTCGCGCCGACCTGCGCATGCCGCTCTGGGCGCTCCGGACCACCACTTCCGCTTCAGGGACAACGAGGCCGTCCGGCCCTCGCACTTCGCCGACTATGCGACCTAGGTGGGCGTCGAATTGGGCCTCCAGCGCCGCCGGGATCGAGGCCGCGACGACGGCAGTGATCAAGCAAAGGCCGAGTCTCAGTCCGGCTGTCATGGCTGGGGCAGGAGCAACAAGGCGGGAACCATCAGCTCGCGTTGCGGCCCGCAAGAATCAGCCTACGACAACGCAGCCGCCAAGCGTCCATCTTAAGGGGCCTCGGCGGGCTTCCGGGCGGCGGCCCGGGCTTCTTGCGTCCTGTCGGCTCTCTGCTCAGGGGTGGCTGGACGAAACCTATACTTGGGGAGTGGACCCGGAAGAGTCGAAGAATCGGGCGTTAGTGCGCTGGGCCGGGACTGTGGCCGCTCTGGTGATGGCGCTGCTATGGCTCAGCGCTGGCTTTTGGAAACTGACCGACATCGCGGGCTGGCAGCTGAAGCTCACGCAACTGCTCGTTCCCGTGCACCTGAGCTTGGCCGGGACCTTGGCTGTCGGAGTCTCGGAAGTGTTCGCCGGGATCCTGCTGCTGCGGCCGTCTTGGCGGAGGTGGGGCGGGCTGCTGTCGGTCGGCCTGCTGGCCGGGTTCATGGGCTACATGGGAATCAACTACCAGACGCTGCAAGGCGAGGATTGCTCCTGCTTCCCGTGGCTTGAGAGGGCGGTTGGCCCGGCCTTCTTTTGGAGTGACGCCGCCATGATCGCGGTCTCGCTCGTCGCGGTCCGCTGGTCGCCCAAGCCGTCCGGCCTGCGTGGCGCTGCAGGGGCGGCGTTGGCGGTTGCGGCCATTGCCGGCGTGATGTTGGGCGTCGAACGGCTGGGCCCGCAGCCCGAGGTCCGCGTAGCGCAGACGGTCACGACGGACGGCGGTCCGCTTGACCTGCGGGAGGGCAACACATTCCTTTTCTTCTTTAATCCGTCGTGCCTGCACTGCCTGCACGCTGGCCAGACGATGGCCAAGTACGATTGGAACGCCCACGTCGTTGGGATTCCGACCCAAGATCCCGATTGGGGGCCCGGGTTTCTCCAGGATGCGGGTCTCCAAGGCGTGAGGCTGTCGCCGGACATCGATACCCTTCGGGAATCCTTCGAGTTCCAGGATGTGCCGTTCGGCGCGGTCGTGCGCGACGGCGCTGTTCTGGGTGAGATCGTGTTCTGGGAAGAGCCCGACCTCGGCGACATGCTGCGCCGACACGGCTTCATAGACTAGGCCTCACCGTTGGCAACAGTGCCGGATTGCGGTTACGCGACATAGAGCGTCAGCCGTCCGCAGCCGCAGGTCGCCGGCGAGTATGATGGCCGCTTGGCGCTTCCGAAGGCGGTCCCGTGCAAGGTCAGCTCGGAATCCGCTGGCTATCTCACCATGGCTGCGGTGGAGCGCCTTGAGGTCTCGCTGATCAGCCTTGGAGCCAGAATTCTGGCTGTGTGCGGCAAGGATGTCGGACGAGTCGCCGACATCTTGGCTGGCGGAAGGCTGGTCAGCGGCGGTTCTCTCTTCCGATGGGTGCCCATCCACGCGTCGGCTATGGAGGTTGCCGCCTTGCTCGAGAAGTACCCGGACGATGAGCCGGACCGAGTTCTGGATCTGTCCCGTTGCACCAAGATCCTGCTTTGGGGAACCAGAGGACCGGTTGAGATCACGGCCGAGATCGGACAGCAGCGGCGTTTGTTCCGCCGCCACAGCTTCTGGGATCAGGCCCTCAAGTTGCTGGCCGGGCTGGCGCCCCGGTATGAGCGGTACTCCTACTCGGATGAGGCCGACGTTTTCGTGGCCGTACTGACGCCGGACGCGCGCGAGCGGCTGCGGGCCATCGCGTCGCTGCTGCGGTACAGCTCGTTGGAACGGAGTGTGAATGAGTTTCAGGGGAACCGGGTGACGATCTTCGCTTCGCGTTAGCCACCCACGAGGGCCGCGATTGGCACGGTGTGGGCGGCCCTCGGCGCAGTCCGTCCTTCCGGGTCGCGGAAACGGCCAGCCTGTGTGTCGCTTCGGCTTGCTGAGACTTCATCCCGGTGGGCCTTGCCACGTTCGCCGACATTGGCTAGCATCGAAAGATAGGAAATCTCACCATGCCTCTCAACAATTCGATTCATCGCAGGACGTTTGTCAAGACAGCTGCCGCGGCGGCACCGGCCACCGCGCTTGCCGCTGGGAGTTCCGTACTTGGTGCCAACGACCGCATTCGGGCGGCCGTGCTCGGCGTGAACGGTCGTGGCCAGAGCCACATGTATGGCCTCCAGCCCCTTGACAACGTCGAGGTGACAACCTTCGTTGATCCCGACCTCGAGATTGCGCGCAAACGCGCCGGTGAGTTCGAAAAGAAGCACGGGCACAGGCCCAGCGTGGTCCAGGACCTGCGAAGGGTCATCGAGGACAAGGACATCGACGTCATCACGATTGCCACGCCGAACCATTGGCACACTCTGGCTTCCGTCTGGGCGTGCCAGGCCGGCAAGGACGTGTACATCGAGAAGCCCGCTACGCACACTTTCAACGAGGGCCTGAGCCTGATCGCTGCCGCCAAGAAGTACGGCCGGATCGTGCAGAACGGCGTCCAGCTGCGCAGTTCCGAGGCGATCCGCGAGGCCGTCCAGAAGATGCGCGACGGGGCCATCGGCGACGTGTACATGGGCCGGGCGACCATTTTCAAGTGGCGTCCGCCGCTTGAGCCAGCGCCGGACGAGCAGCCCCCAGAGACCCTCGACTACGACCTCTGGGTCGGGCCTGGGAAATGGCGGCCCTACTCGAAGCGCCACGTGCACTACAACTGGCACTGGACGTGGGACTTCGGCAACGGCGAAATCGGGAATCAGGGGATCCACGAGCTGGACATGCTGCAGTGGGGCTTGGGCGTGACCCTGCCCGACGAGGTGATGTCGTCCGGCGGTCGCTACATCTGGAACGACCACAGGGAGACGCCGGAAATGCTGACGACCCTTCTGCAATTCAAGAAGGAGCGCAAAATGGCCGAGGTTGCGGTGAGGTTCTGGCACTCGAACCACGAGACTCGCTCTGCGAACGGCAACATCTTCTACGGATCCGAGGGCTACCTCGTGGTCTCGGGCTACACGAAGTGGGAGATCTTCCGCGGGCGCAGGCCGGAACTCCAGGAGAGCGGCGAGGCTCCGACCAGGCACTTCGAGAACTTCATCAAGGCCGTACGCAGCCGCAAGACAGACGACCAGCACGGGACGGTCGAGTCGGCGCACCATTCGGCAGCGTTGGCGCACTTGGGCAACATCGCGTTCAAGCGGGACCGCAAGCTCGAGTTCGACCGCGAGACACTGCGGTTCAAGGGCGACGAGCGCGCCAACGAGATGCTCGGAAAGGCATACCGCAAGGGCTTCGAGGTCCCGGCTCCCGAAGACGTGTGATCGGCTACGCGGTCCGCCACAGGCCAGGCGGCCTCAGTGGCAGCCCATGCAGGCGAAGTTGCGCCCGTGGCAGGGCAAGCACGAGAGCTTGTCTAACCCGGCCTTGCCGGTCGAGTGTCCGTCGACAAACTCTCGGGTGTGATCGGCAGGTTTCAGATCAGCCCCGTCAAGGTGACAGTCCGGGCAAGTGAACGGGTTGTCGATGCGGGTGTGGCAGACGATGCAGTCGGCCATCCGAGGCAAGTGCACTCCCGGCTCTACCGTCTCGCTTTCTTGGAGACCCCGATGGCAGGCCGCACATGTGTTGGCCGTCTCGAGAAAGCGCCTCGCGTCCCCCGGCCTTCCGTGGTACGTATCGGCGTCGATCGCGGCCGCGATCAGGGGCGCCGGGTTACCCAGCTTCATGTGAAAGGCATGGTCGAACCGGTAGCTGCGGGCTCCAGGACGCAAAGACGCAATCCAGGTTGTGTCGATTTCGACCGCTCCCTGCTTGCTGTGGCAGGCCGTGCACACCGCCTCGTTCGGCAGGAGATTGTCCTCGGCGGCAGTGCTGCCTGCGGCCTCGCCGTGGCAGTACTGGCAATCCATGCCGACCTGCAAGTGCGGCTGATGCGGAAAATCGCGATGCTGGGCGACCAGCGGCGCGGCCAGCAGCGTCAAGGCCAGCAGCTTCAATTCAGCACCTCGCGAAGGTAGCGGCCGGTGTGAGACCGCTCGCATTGGGCGATGACCTCCGGAGGCCCTTCGGCCACGATTTCCCCTCCCGCATCGCCCCCCTCCGGACCGAGGTCGATCACCCAGTCCGCGCACTTGATCACATCCAAATGGTGCTCGATCAACACGACGCTTGTCCCTTGACCGATCAGGCGGTCGAACACGCCCAACAGCTTCTTGATGTCCGCGAAGTGAAGACCGGTGGTCGGCTCGTCGAACAATAGCAGAGCATTCTCGGCGGATCGGCCGTTGGCAATATCGGCCAGCCTGAGGCGCTGCACCTCGCCTCCGGAGAGTTCCGACGCGCGCTGTCCGAGGCGGAGGTAGCCAAGGCCGACGTCAGCGAGCGCCTCCAGCGCCTTCCGGACCAGCGGAAGCGGCGAGAAGAACCAGACCGCCTGGTCCACAGTGAGGTCCAGCACTTCCCGGATGTTCTTGCCCAAGTACCGAACCTCAAGCAACTCGTCCTGGAACTGCCGACCGTTGCAGGAATCGCAGATGAGCTCCACATCGGCCAGGAACTGCATGTCCACGGTCTGGCGGCCCGATCCCTTGCACTCGGGGCAACGGCCCCCTTCTACATTGAAGGAGAAGTGGCTGGGACTCAGCCCTCGCCTCGTGGCGTCCTTGGTGTTGGCGAAGGCGGCACGGACGAGGTCAAATACTCCCATATACGTGATGGGCGTGGATCTGGACCCCAGGTCGGTCGAGGTCTGGTCGAGCTTGAGGGGCCAGACCGGGGGACTCGGCATTTCCACCCCGGCGACCCCCTCCAAATCCCACTGCCCACCCCAGCGGGCCGCTTCCTGCAGGCCTTCGAAGAGGACATTCTCCAAGAGAGTGCTCTTTCCAGAGCCGGAGACACCCGTAATCGCGACCATTGCTCTCAGCGGCAGCCGGACATCGATGGACTTGAGATTGTTGATCTTGGCGCCGCGAAAGGTGACGGACCCGCGGCGGTCAAACGACACGCTACGACGCCGGCGCGGGACCGGGATCGAAGCCGTCCCGGTCAGGTACTGGCCGGTCACCGAGTCGGCGGTGTTCTTAGAGAGTTCGCCCGCTGGCCCGGCGAAGATCACCTTGCCTCCATGCTCGCCGCCCGCAGGCCCCAAGTCGACCAAGTAGTCGGCACTTCGCATGATCTCCGCGTCGTGCTCGACCACGAAGATGGTGTTCCCCAAGTCCCTCAGCCGGTGCAGTACCCGGACAAGCTGTGAAATGTCGCGGCAGTGGAGGCCAATGGAGGGCTCGTCCAGCACGTAGGAAACGCCGACGAGCTTCGATCCGAGCGATCCGGCCAGCTGGATTCGCTGTGCCTCGCCCCCAGAGAGCGTTGCAGTCTGCCGGTCGAGCGTGAGATAGTGCAGGCCCACGTCTACCAAGTACTGGAGGCGTCCAAGGATTTCGCGCAGCAGGGGCTTGGCGGCCGCCTGCTCCGTGGCTTCGAGCCGTAAGTTGCTGAAGAAATCGAGGGCTTCTTCCAAGCTTAGGGCTAGGACGTCCGTGATGCGCTCTCCGCCAACCAAGACCCGCAGTACCTCTCCCGAGAAGCGTTGGCCGCGGCATGCGGGACACGTCGTCCAGTCCACCGATTCGTCCACTGCGATCTCAGCTTCCTCGCCGAGCAGGCCCCTGTGCACGTCGTCAAAGAAGCCTCGAATGCCGCGGTATCCGTACCCTCCCTCCTCGAGGAATTCTTTTTGGTCGTCGGACAGGTCTTCGTAAGGGACGTTCAACGGGATTCCGCGCCGCGTTGCCGCATCCAGCATTTCCCGCATGTACCCTGCGTATCTGGAACGCGCTCCGGTCCATGCCGGAATCGGCTTCTTCAGGAGGCTCCTATGGGGCGATTCCACCAAGTGTCCCGGCACGGGGAACGAACCTTGGCCTCTGCCGCCACAACTCCGGCAGAGTGCGGCGCCGGTCTGTAGACTGAACCATCTGGGGTCAGGGTCCCGATAGGCGATCCCGCACTCGTCGCAAGCCAAGCCCTGGCTGAATCCGAGAACTTGCGTTCCATCCGGATTGGAGAACGCGACTCTCCCGGATTCCCGGTAGGCCTTCTCCACGGCTTCGGCCACACGTTCACGTGCGTCCGGCGAGATTGCGAGCCGGTCGACCAGCACCCAGACGGTAGAGCTGAGGTCCAGATCCAGAAGTGACTCTGGGGTGGAAAACTGCACGATCCTTCCGCCTTGGTACAGCCGGTTGAACCCGCGGGCCCTCAAGCTGGCGAGTCGCTCCTTCAGTGGCGGGCTGGGGTCCATCACCCGATCCGACGGCGGTGCCAGCCACCCGCCAGGTCCCCTGTCAACCGGGAACATCACGTAGAACCGCGTGCCGTCCGGCAATGAGAGCACCTTCTCCGTCACCGCGTCCACGGGACTGCGCGTGACCCGACGTCCGCACCCGCGGCAGTGAACGCGCCCGGCCCGCGCGAACAGCAGCCTCAAGAAGTCGGCGATCTCTGTTGTCGTCGCGACAGTGGCCACAGGGTTCCTGGTGGTGTTCTTCTGGCGCAAGGCGACAGTGGGTGAGACGCCCGTCACTTCGTCCACTTCCGGCCGATCTATGCGCTCTAGGAACTGTCGCGCGTAGGAAGAGAGCGCCTCGACGTAGCGTCGGCGCCCCTCCGCGTAGATCAGGTGGAACACCAGCGAGGACTTGCCCGAGCCCGACACGCCCGTCACCACCACCATCTGGTTGTGCGGAAGGCGGAGGTCGATTCCCTTGAGGTTGTGAACCCGAGCGCCGCGAATCTCAAGATGGTCCGCCGGCAAGGTTTTGGCGTCCTGGCTGCGGGGGCGCGAAGGATGGGCGCCCACTCGTAGAGGCCAATTATACGGGGCAGGGGGACAGCTCCGTCCGGATCCTGTCGGGGCCGATGACCCGGCGCACCCTGCCCGTGCCACACAAGCAGACCCTATCCGCCCGTGATGAGAGTCGCAAAGGG
>JAPPMC010000139.1 GCA_028819235.1 Bryobacterales bacterium | reverse complement strand
TGGTGGTCGCTTGCGCCAGCCTGCTGGCCGTGCCGCGCATTACCTCTGTGGAGCCGGGTGCCGTCGCGCCCGGGGGAACTGCCGTGGCCAAGGGCACTGATCTTGCCGAGAACGCCGTAGACACGCTCTACCTCACCGCAGGCGGCACGGACATCGCGCTCAAGATGACCGAGCAGACAGCCGAGTCGATCACCTTCGAGATCCCCGAGTCGACAGAGATGAAACGTTACCGGCTGATGATCCTGACCGCCGGCGCCGGGGCGGCCTACATGGAGCAGCCGATCGCCCTAGAGGTTGTCGACGCCGAGACCGCCAAGGCGCGCGCTGAGGAGGAGGAAATCGAGGTCGTGATCGTCGACGACGCCCCGGCCGAAGAGGACGACGGGAATAACTAGCCGCCATCCGGCCCGGGCCGCTCTGCCCCCGCACTGAGACGCTCCAGGGCCCAAATGGCGTGCTCTCGCACGATCGGATTCTCGCTGGCGGCCATCCGCTCCAGCGGGATCCGCAACGACGGCTCGCCGCTGTTGCCCATGGCTATGGCCACGTTGCGCAGGAATGCCGCGTGGCCCCCACGCTCCAAAGGTGTGTTGTCGAAACGCTCGTTGAATTGGTTGGCGGTCAGCGCTGCCGCTTCGGCCAGCTCGGGCCTAGCATTCCGCGGCTGAAATGCCGCTTCTTCGGTGACCGCGGCTCGTCGGGGGGTGTTCCACGGGCACACGTCTTGGCAGATGTCGCAGCCGAAGACGTGCTGCCCGACGTCCTCGCGATGCTCGGTGGGGATTGAGCCCTTCAGCTCGATCGTCCAGTACGCGATGCACAGGCGAGAATCCAGCGCGTGGGAGGGGCCGCCCGGCTCTTCAACCTGCACCAGCGCGTCGGTCGGGCATGCGTCAATGCAACGCCGGCAGGTGCCGCAGCGGTCGGGAGCTTCCCCGTCCGGAACCAGTTCTACCGACGTGAGGATCTCCCCGAGGAAGAACCACGAACCGATCCGTTCGTCGATGAGGCAGCAATTCTTGCCGATCCATCCCAGGCCGGCGGCGCGCGCATAGGAGCGTTCCAGGACGGGTGACGTGTCCACGCAAACCTTGCACCGAGTCTCCGGGCCGTGCGTCTCCCGAATCCAGTCCGCTAGGCGCCGGAGACGCCTCTTCATCAGGGAGTGGTAGTCCTTGCCCCAGGCGTAGCGTGAGATCCAACCGGACTCGGCGGCCTGGGCTTGCGTGGAGTAGGGCTCGGGGGTGTTGTAGACCATTCCGACGCAGACCACCGAGCGGGCGGAGGGCATGAGCGAGCGTACGTCGGACCGGATTTCGCCTCGCCTTCCCTCGAGGTAGGACATTTCCCCGTGCCAGCCGTCCGCGAGCCAGCGCTGGTAGAACAGCGCATCCAGCGTGGGGCCCGCCGGGGCGATTCCCGCCAGCTCGAAACCGAGCTCGCGAGCCTTCTGCTTGATGCGTTCCGCCGCTTCCAAACACTTCTCCCGGTCCCCGTCTCTGGCCGCGCCCGATCGGCGCTCGGGACCTGCCGCAGTTCAGACCCCAATACTGCCATACGGGGCTAGAATTCGGCACTTCGGCTAGGGCCACTTGCGCGGACGGAGCCATAAGGGGCAGAATCTAACCTGAACGGCGCTGCCGGGACTGTCGGCGCGCGGTGGAGCGTCCGTTGTGTACTCCGCTGGGCGGGGGACGACGGCGAGCGAACAGTTAGGAGATCTGAAGAATGCACCGACCCGTGAAATACTTCGAAAGCGCCCTGTCAAAGATGGCGACCGTAGGCTGGAAGGTCGCCCGCAGGCTCGACGCCCGCAAGACCCCCAATCCTGCCTTCACGCCGGCTTGGTCCGAGAAGCCCATGCTCAAGTCTTGGGAGAAGACCAAGCCGCCGCTGGGCTGGCCTCGGCAGACCGACTCGCTGTGCCCCAAGTGCGTGCGCGAGGCTCGCGAGGTGATCCTCAGCGGCGAGGTCGACTACTCGATCCTCAAGTCCGAGAAGGTCGGTGAGGTCAAGGCCACCATCCTGCAGCGGGACAACGAGATCTGGATGGTCAAGGAGTGCCCCAGGCATGGCAAGATCGAGGACATCATGGCGATCGACGCCAAGTTCCTCGAGCACATCGAGTCGCAGTTCCCCGGGCGCGACATCCGCGCGCACAACGACGAGGAGCTGCACAACCACGGGTCCTCGACCGTCAAGTGGGGCCGCGGCGCCGTCCTGACCGTGGACCTGACGAACCGCTGCAATATGATGTGCGACCCGTGCTTCATGGACGCCAATCAGGTCGGATTCGTGCACGAGCTGGAGTGGGAAGAGATCAAGACGATCCTGGACAACGCCATCAAGATCAAGCCCCGGCGCCAGATGTCCGTGCAGTTCTCGGGCGGCGAGCCCACCATGTCGCCCTACTTCCTCAAGGCCGTGCGCTACTGCCGACAGATCGGCTACAACTCGGTGCAGGCCGCCACCAACGGCATCGAGTTTGCCAAGAACCGGGAGTTTGCCGAAGCCGCCGCGGACGCCGGCATGCGCTACGCATACCTGCAGTTCGACGGCATCGGCAACGAGCCTAACCAGCACCGCAAGATCGGCAACCTCTTCGACGTCAAGATCAAGGCCATCGAGAACATGCACGACGCAGGGATCGAGATCGTGCTGGTGACGACGCTCCTGAACAACGTGAACAACGAGGAGGTCGGCCCGATCATCCAGTTCGCCCGCGACAACCCGGGCCGCATCGCCTTCATCGCCTTCCAGCCCGTGTCCTTCACCGGGCGGGACGAGGAGATCACCGACGAGCGCCGCATGCGACAGCGCTACACCCTGAGCCACTTGGCGCACGATGTCCGGCAGCAGGTGGGGATCACCGAACCGACGCGCGACTGGTTCCCCATCTCCGTGATGGGCAGCTTCGTGGACGCGGCCGACTTGGCGCACGGCCCGCAGGCACAGTGGGGCCAGGTCAGCTGCGGCTGCCACCCCAACTGCGGCGTTGGCACCGCGCTGATGATCAACAAGGAGACCAAGGACATGGCTCCCGTGCCGGAGTTCATCAACGTGCCGCAGTTCGTGCAGGACATCCGGCGAGTGACCGACTCCGGGCGCAGGAAGTGGTCGACCAACCTGCAGATGGCGTTTGCACTGCTGAAGAACTACCGGCCCATGAAGGCCCCCAAGGACTTCTCGATGTTCGACCTGCTCAAAAAGTTCGACAAGTCCTTTGCCCTCAGCGGCAAGGACTACGGCAAGGGCACCGCGCGCCGGAACGACCCTTGGAACTTCCTGTTCGTGGCAGGCATGTGGTTCCAGGACCTGTTCAACTACGACTTCCGGCGGACCGAGATGTGCGTCATCCCGTACGGCACGCAGGAGGGTGAGATCTCCTTCTGCGCCTACAACACCGGCATCGGCTGGCGCAACATCATCGAGAAGATGCACATGACCGCGACCCTCTCGCAGTGGTACGGCGAGCACGGGCGCCACAAGATCTACGCTGGCGGCCGGAAGGTCTCCGAGATCAAGGGCCTCAGCGAGGAGCTCCACATCAACGCCGAGCACGCGGCGCGGAGTGCACAGGTCTCGGAGGGCCCGCAAAACGCTCGCGAGGAGAAGATCGCGGCCCGCGACCGGAAGTTGGCGAAGGCCCGAGCCCAAGGCGCGGCCGTCCCCGGCAGCGGTGCCAAGGAGCGCTTGGTCTCCGCCGAGGAAGAGGCGAAGCTGATGCGGATGTACCGTCAGGAAGTGCTCAAGGAGGCCCCCGAGCAGGCTTTGGTGCAGATCGCTGGAGCAGGGGCGGCCCCCAAGCAGAGGCCAACCGTTGGTGTAAGCGGGGACTAGTCCCCAACCAGCCCAGGCGTGCGCGGCCCAGCGTCGCCGAAGTGTCCGCACTGCCGGTAGCTGGGGAGTGTTGGCCTGTCACGGTCCAGTAGCAGGCATCTTCGAGCCGCTCGGGCCGCGGCAGTTGGCGTGAGCGCGGGACCCCCCGGTCGCCCGCAAGGGAGCTAGGCTGGACGGGGGACAGGCCTTGGTCTGGGGCGGCGTCTGACCGCACCGGCCACGCCCCGTCCGGCGGGGGGGTGGGGCCTTTGTCGTCGGTCTCGCGTACGGGGATTGCAGCGTCGCGGTCGCTCCATCTGGACTGGCGATCCTCCCTTGCAACGTCCCCGCACTTGATGTGAGTCAGCCGTTAATGCACGAGAGAGGTGGGCTGGGACAGGGGAGAGCCTCCTCCGGCAAGTCACTAGGTGGGCCCGTGAGGGGCGGCACGTACTGCGATCACCCAATCGCCAGGATGGCCGCGATTCTCAGCGTCCGGCCCGCGCGCAGACCCGTCAGGCGAAGGGGCGATTCGTGTCGGTCAGGTGGCTCCGGCAGTCGCTCAATGAGATCTCAATGAGATGCAGTCTCGAAGTCACCTGACCAGCGCTTGTCTCGAAGTGTGTCGGCTGCCAGTTCGATCTGGCAGGGCAGGAATCGCTGCTTGCGGTCATTCCACGAGTGGACCAGCTTGACCAATTCCTCCCGCGACTCGGGCGCGTCGCTGGAAACGCTCCAATGCACCGTTGCCAGTAACTCAAGGCCGAAGGGCGACTCGAATCCTTCGATTAAGTCCGCCACCCGCTCGAAGCGAGCCCGGGTCTCGGCAGACTCTCGGAGGACTGCCCTAGCGTCCTCAACCGCCCCCGGGATCAAATCCAGCTGCCTGTACGGTTCATCGGCGCCGTCAAGGTGGCCAGTCACCAATTGCCCTTCGATCGCGGTGAGCACCTCGTGCAGGTCTTCGGGGTGCGGCCCGTACGGTGCCTTCTTGAACCTCAGCCCTAGGGGCTCACCCGCAAGCTGCAAGAAGTACAGCAGCTTGTGGACCTCAAGAAGCGTCACATACGGTTCGCCGAGTCCTCGAAGGTAGCGGTCCATCAGGGCCACGAGGGCCGCTCGGCCTCGGTTCATTCTGGGCACGACTCTTGGCTGCGTAGAGTGCACACGCTCAGCGCCTTAGTATGTCTGATGCGCTACCGCGTGCGCGTCTACGGTGGCGCGCCGCGCCTCCTCAGTCTTTATTCGAATGCTGCTCCAATCGACGCTGCCCAGAAGGCCTCCGAGCGCCGGGACTGCAATCGACTGGACCTCCCCGCGCACCAATCCCCCTAACGTCCTCGGTCGGGCCTTGATGTGCTCGATGCGTTTGATCGCGCTAGTGCCGATTCGTGAGGAAGTTGACGA
>JAPPMC010000260.1 GCA_028819235.1 Bryobacterales bacterium | reverse complement strand
CTACCAGTGGGCCGCCGGGCCCGTCGTGGCAGGGGTTTTGGCGCGAGCACTAGTTCGGCAGGGTGTCAGGACGGCTCGCCGTCCGCCATTCGTCCTAGCACGCGATCGATCGCGTCGATCGACTTGTCGATGTCCCTAGCCGTGTGGACCGCCGAGACGTAGAACCTACCGTCTGGCAGGAGATATAGCCCCTCGTTAAGCGCCAGCCGGAGAAACAGTTCGAGCCGAGCCCGATCATCGCGGAACGTGTCCCGGTAATCCCAGATCTCAGGGTCGTCCGTGAAGTGGATCGCGAAGGCTGCCCCGAAGCCAGTCAGCACGATGTCGACCCCGTGGCGGGCCGCCGAACGGCTGATCCCGTCCATCAGCCTCCCGCCGGCATTGTTGGCTTGCGCGACCGCGCGCCCGCCCTTGTCGGCAATCATCCTCAGGCACTCGGCCGTCGCGGCCAGCGAGAGCGGATTCCCGTTGAAAGTCCCTCCGAAGGCCACTTCGCCCCTAGGCAGTTGATCCAGGATCCGGGCACGACCGGCCACAGCGCTGATCGTGACGCCGCCCCCGAGGGCCTTGCCCAGTGTGGCGATGTCGGTGGTCACAGAGAAGGCCTGCTGGGCACCTCCAGGCGAGATGCGAAACCCGGTGATCACCTCGTCAAAGATCAGCAGTGCCCCCTCGCGGTCGCAGGCGCGTCGCACGGCCTCCAGGTATCCATCCCGGGGCATCAGGCACCCGCTGTTGCACAGCACTGGCTCCATCACTACGGCGGCGACTTGCTGCTGAAACTCCCCTAGAAGGGCCTCCAGCGCGCCGATGTCATTCCACCGGGCGACGACCACGTTCTCGACGGAGTTCGCGACCTGTCCTCGGGATCCGAGGACCACATTGGGGCTCTGCCGGGGGCCCGCGTGCTCGAGAGAGGGCTTGTAGCTCAGCAGTGCGGAGTCCATCCACCCGTGATAGTGCCCTTCGAACTTCAGGACCAGCGGCCGGCCCGTGTGAGCCCTTGCCAGACGGAACGCCAGCTGCAGCGCCTCGCTGCCGCTGGATGTCAGGGCCACCCTCTCGGCGCATGGGACCAGCTGCTGGATCGCTTCCCCGACTTGGGGCTCGAGCTCGTGCTGTGCGCCGTAGTTGTGCGGCCTCGCGGCAGCGGCCGAGAGCGCTCGGACGAGATTGGGGTGCCTGTGCCCAAATATCAGCGGCCCCCACGCCAATGCGTAGTCGATGTACTCATTCCCGTCAACATCTCGCAGGCGGGCCCCCTCGCCGTCCGCGAAATAGAGAGGCTCGGGCAGCCGTGCCCGAAATGGGCTGCTCACTCCGCCGGGCAGTGTGCGGCGGGCCCGCCTCAGGAGCTGGCGGGACTTGGAGTAAGGGTCTGGCAACCTTCCTCTGCCGAGCCTGAGGGCGCGCGACCGTTCCGGCTGTCCGGGCAGGCGTGACGACCAAGGCTCCAGTCAGGCGGAGTGCGACAAGCGAGAACGCCCGGCAATTGCACGGTCAGGTCGCGCCCATGGTACACCAGCGGCCGCGACCAAAGAACGGGACCGCGTCTTGGGTCGAGACCTGAAGTGACTGTTGTCGAAGAGGGTCTGCGCACGGCCCTCCTCGTCCCTGAGCCAACCCGCGCCACACCATAGGAAGATTCTGAGAATCGCCGCTTCATTGGTATCATGTCCCCGTGGCAGACCACCGGAAGACTTGGCTCCTTATCTTGGCGTGCATCCTTTGCGGAGCCGTGGCTCAATCCAGTTCCGTCGAACCAAACAGACCGAACATAATCCTCATCTACTTGGACGATCTGGCTTGGAATGGAACTCCCATAGCGATGGACGACTCCATGCCGAATTCCAGAATGCCGGTCTTGGAAATGCCCAATCTAGAGAGCTTGGCCCGCCAAGGAATGAAGTTCCGGAATGCCTACGGTTCGCCGCAATGCTCCCCTGCACGGGCATCGTTGCAAATCGGTCAGTCTGCCCCGCGAAGCGGATTCACAGTCTATCTTGGCTCCAAGCAGCCCTACTATGACACGAAGAGAGAGTATCAAGCCTATCCCCTCGTGCCGAACGTGTCTGATCTCGAACTCGACCCAGACGCGGTCACCATTGCCGAGGCTCTGAAGTCTCTTGGCTATGTCAGCGCACACGTTGGAAAGTGGCACATGAGAGGAGACCCGGGGAAGGAAGGCTACGTTGTACATGATGGAGATACCAATAATAATCCCGGCAACCCTCAATCTGGGATGAGGCGTATGCCTGATGTTGTTACTGACCCGAAACTCATGTTCAGCATTACCGAGACCGCGATTAAGTTCATAGATGATCAGGCGAGAGAGAATACACCCTTCTATCTACAGATCTCCCACTACGCTATGCACGCGGGGCGCGAATGCCTCCACGAGACTCGCAACAAGTATGTGCGTCATCCTCTCGTGCAGGCATGGTACAGAGATAACAACAAACGTCCCGAAACGATCAATCGAAAGGACGATCCGGCGATTTGGTTAGGCATGGCCGAGGACTTGGATGGACGGATCGGTGCCGTTCTTGACAAACTTGAAGAGTTGGGAATTGAAGACGAGACGTACGTGGTCGTCGCAGGTGACAATGGCTATCGACACGACGAGCTCCAGCTTGAACCAGACCTGAAGCAACCACTGCACGCAAGAAAGTGGTGGCTGTGGGATGGCGGACTACGAGTACCGATGATTGTCAAGGGCCCAGATATCAAGGCAGGGACGGTTTTCGATGGCAATGTCATCAATTACGATTTCCTACCCACGTTTGTTGACTGGGCCGGAGGGAATCCAGCAGAGCTGAAGAACATTGATGGCATCAGTCTTGCGGCCTACATGGCAGGTGCTGCGCCGACCGAGGAGTTTCTGAGCCGCAATCTGTATTTCCACTATCCGCACTATCGCAGGAGTGTGCCACACTCCGCCATAATTTCGGGAAGCTCGAAGGTGATCCACTTCTACGACAGACCAGATCTTCCTATGCTGTTCGACCTATCTGGTGACATTGGAGAAGTTGGGAACATTGCAGCTAAGTTCCCAGAATTGCATCGGGAACTTTATACAGATATGATGCTGTATCTTGAGGAGGTCGGAGCTCGATTTCCCAAGGAAAACCCAAATTACGCTCCCGAAGAATACACAAGCGAGAAGGCCTACAGAGAGCGAGCTCTCTGGGGTCCATTCGAGGGCCAACGCACTTTGGAGAGTGACGAGATCTGATTTCCGACGGTAAGCATTCTGTCCGGGGAGTATCCGGGGCCCTATGAGCTAGGCCCTCGCGAGGGTCAAGGTATGCAAGGCGCGGATAGCTGGATGAGAAGTCGACTGGACGGCCTCACAGTCCTCGTTCACGTTCCACCTAGAAATGTGAGCCCAGTGGCGGCAGACAGGGGCGCGGCCGCAGCAGAGATCCAAGCTGCGCGTCGGACATCAGCTCGCCCCTGTCCGCTAGGAGACGGCGACCGAGCTGGGGCTGGGGGCGCGGCAACTGCCTTGAGGCTGGGAGTGCTGGCATGGCTGGCGGCCCGTGCCGCTGAAGATCTGTGGGCATCCGCCGCAGCGCTCTGCGCTTGGGCCACCGTGGGACACGGAACCCAGCGTCTCACCCGTCCGATCGCAGGTGCCTCTCACCAATCATCGCGCTGGTCCGATACCACCCCTGCTTGCGATGCTACCCCCGTATCATGGTCCGCCGCAGGACTGCAACCTGCTGGTAGACTGAGGCGCGGCGGGTCCCGCCGATCGCAGCATGGCGAGGAACCGGAGCATCCGACAGCACGTCGAGGCCGTCAGGCCGCGCTCGCCGCCGCTCCCGCGGCGACCGCCGCCCGCGCCACCTCCCGGACAGCCGCCAGAGGACGTGCACTACCCCGACTCGGACGGGACCTTCCTGTTGCAGAACGCCAAGCACAACGCAGAACTGCTGTACGCTGGCCAAGCTGTGGAGCAGCATCTGCGGGACGCTCCCTCCACGGTTCTCACCGACGTGGCGTTCTATTTCAAGGAGGGCGACAACAAGGCCGTTCTCGCTCCGGACCTGTCGGTGACCTTGGATCACGAGTTCACGGGCCCGAAGACTTACAAGACGTGGGTTGAGGGCAGGCTGCCGGACTTCATCTTGGAGGTCGTCTCTCCGTCGAGCGCGACGAACGACAAGAAGCTCAAGAAGGGCACCTACGAGCTGCTGGGGATCCGGGAGTACTTTGTCTACGATCCGGACGCGGAGCAGCCTTGGGTGGCCGTGCAGGGCTATCGGCTTGACGAGGAGACCAAGAAGTACGGCCAGGCCCTGAAGCGTGACAAGCGGGGCGCGGTCAGGAGCCGGGCGCTGGGCGTCTCGCTGAGGGCCGAGGGTTCGAGGCTGGTGGTGCGGAACACGCGCACTGGCGAAGACTACGTGCCCACCGGGAAGGTGCGCAAGCGGCTCGAGCGAGCTGTGGCCGAGAGGAATGCCGAGCGCGACCGGGCCGACCAGCTCGCGGCCGAGAGGGATGCCGAGCGCGGCCGGGCCGACCAGCTCGCGGCCGCGCTGGAAGACAAGGACCGGGAGATCCAGGAACTCAAACGGCAGATGGCCGCTCAGGAGCGATTCAGCCTGAATGAGGGAAGCCGAGAACTCGGACGAGGACGCTGATCCCCAGCTCTCACGGCTACTACTTCCAAGAGCGATGCGACTGGTCCCCCTCCTGAACAAGAAGCCTTTTTCGCGGCTCCGTCTACTGAACTGCTAGCATCGGCCCGTTCGGGTCCGACCCTAGACACCGAAGTGGCTCAGCCGCACACGCTTGCGCTGAGCTGTGCCAATCTTGCCCATCTCCGCCCACTCAACCCACCCACCGACGGCCAGCAGCCACCATCCGCCTGAGCTTCCATGCCCACCGGGACTGAATGCTTACCCCCGACGAAGCGGCGCCCGACAGGGTGCGGGCTCGAGTCCCGGTTGGCCTCCGCGGCCACTGAGCCCCCCAGCACAGGCCATTGCCCAAGTGACAAGCAGCCGCCCGTGCGCTATGCGGCATTGATCGCAGCCCAACGAAGACGGCCCGCTCGGGTCGCCGTCGCCCGGTCAGAACATCCGCTGGCGCGGGTGGCGAGGGCAGTCCCTTACGCGTGGCGGTCCTCCGTCAAGCGCCGCTCGCTCGGATGGGGTTAGACTCGACGCGAATGACTGCGTGTAATCCAGATCACGTCGCAGCTACGGCTACCGTTTGTCCTGATACCTGCCGGCCCGGCCGCGACTGGCTTCTTGGGCTGCTCTGTCTCTGGGCAATCGCTGTCCCGGCGCATGGCGAACGGCCGAACATCGTGTTCCTGTATGCCGACGATCAGGCCGCTTGGACCATCGGGGCGCTCGGTAATCAGCAGTCGAGGACGCTGAGTCTGGACCGCCTCTACGCCGAGGGCATAGGCTTGACCAACGCGTTCACGACGACCCCGGTCTGCAGCCCTTCGCGGGCCGGCCTGCTGACCAGCCGGTACGGGACTGAGATTGGGATCACCGACTACCTGAACCAATCGCGGGAGCCGGACAATGGACTGGATCCAGGCCTGCCCACTTGGCCGAAACTCCTGCAGGCCGCAGGGTACGAAACGGCCTTGATCGGCAAGTGGCATGTCGGGAGCCGGGACAGGCACCTCCCGACGAACAATGGCTACGACCTGTTCTACGGGTTCCGCACTGGGCCCGGAATATCAAGGGACCCCAGGGTCGAGACCCAAGGCCGGGTCCGGGTGGTCCCCGGCTACACTCCCGACGTTCTCGCCGACGAGGCGATCCGCTTCATCCGAGCAACTGCCGGCCAGCGCCCGTTCTTGGTGAGCCTGCATTTCTGGGCTCCTCACGCCAACACCGCAAACAGGACTCCGGACGGTGACCGGACCTGGCTGCCCCTCAGCGAGGCCGACTGGCGTCCCTTCAGCAATCTGGACGTCACCCTGCCCCAGCCGGACTACCCGGATTTGGACGTGCCGCGTGCAAGAAGGATGCTCGCGGAATACCTCGGTTCGGTAGCGAGCCTCGACCGCAATGCCGGTCGAGTGTTGGCGGCCCTCGACGAGTTGGGCATCGCGAGGGACACCGTGGTCATCTTCACGAGCGACCACGGCTACAACCTTGGGCATAACGGAATCTGGCACAAGGGCAACGGCCGCTGGCTTCTCACGACCAACCAAGGGAATCGGTCCAACATGTACGACAACTCCATACGAGTGCCGGCGGTCGTTCGCTGGCCCGCCCGGCTCGCCGCTGGCAGGACAGTGGAGCAGGTTGTGCTGAACCTCGACTGGTTCCCAACGATCCTGGACATGGCCGGGGTCGACCTGCCCTCGGACGCGCCGGTCTGGGGTCGGAGCTTCCTGCCGCTGCTAGAGGGAAAGCAAGTCGAGTGGCGGACTTCGTTCTACGGAGAGTACCGGCAGCTGCATCAGGAGCAGGTAGACCAGCGCATGTGGCGGACGGAAGCATGGAAGCTTGTCCGAGACAGCCGCCCCGGCAAGGACGAGCTCTACAACCTTGTCGAGGATCCCGACGAGCACGACAATCTCATCGGGAACCCGAGCGCCGCAGCATCTCAAGCCTTGGATCAGCTCGACCAGGATCTGGCCGGCTGGATCGAACGCATCTCAGGGGCCCGTTGAGAGAGAGGCCCGTCACTGCGCGGATCCATCCACCTGTGTATGCGCTCCAACCGGGGCGGCGCTGGTCGGGTGGCCGCTCCTAGGGCCTCTGTCCGCCGAGGCTGCCGCGCATTCGGGCCCGTGCAGCCGCGGGCGCGTCGGTCGCCCGGGCACGGTCCGCTCGTTCGACACCAGTGCTAACCGCCATCCGCGGGTCATGTATTCTCGTGCGAGTTCCTCTGTCCAACCTAGGCTTGTACAGTAGGGGCGCTCATGGGGTGGAAGCATCAGATGGTTCTCGCGGGTCTGATCCTCGGGAGCGGGGCCTGCGGTGTCGCGACGGACGGATCGCTTGAACCCATTCCTGACGGGCTGGTCGTGCTGACCTTCGACGACGGGAACAAGTCCGACATCTCCTTCGTCGCTGAGACCCTGCAAGAGTATGGTTTCGGGGCGTCGTTCTACATCACGGAAGGGCTTGGTTACCAGGCCGACCCGGACAAGGAGCGCTACGTGTCGTGGGAGGACGTTCGGCAGCTCCACGACTTGGGCTTCGAGATCGGGAACCACACCAGATCCCATCCCGACATGACAAAGCTGGCGGTCGATGAGATCCATTCGAACTTGGAATTCATCGAAGAGCGCTGCGACGAGCATGGAATCCCTAAACCGGAGACGTTCGTTTACCCGGGCTGGCGCAACAGCTTGTCAGTCGTAAGGGCGCTTGCTGAGCGGGGTTACAAGTTTGCGCGCCGGGGCGTGAGCCCTGAGCACCCTGACGGTGGCCGGGGTGCGCGGGGCAGGCCGTACGATCCAGAGGACGACCACCCACTGCTCATTCCGACAACGGGCTACGCCGGCCCCGAATGGGGATTCGAGGACCTCGTGTGGGCCGTAGACCAAGCGCGAGACGGGAAGATTGCGGTCCTCACCTTCCACGGTGTGCCGGCGACGGAGCATCCTTGGGTGAACACGGATCCAGAGGACTTCGTCCGCTATATGGACTTCCTCCAAGAGCGCAATTGCACCGTCATCGGGCTTCGCGACCTAGCCCTGTATGTGGACCCCTCCATAGGGCCCGACGACCCCTACGGTCCCATTCGCAGGAGGCTGGCGGACGCCGACTAGGCACTCTCTCGGAGACTCATCCTGACCGAACTTCGGCCCAAAGATCGAGGCCTCGTGGGGAGCTATCGATCCGCACCCGCGGCGAGGACCTCGGTCCGATCGCGCTGGCACGCCGGTGAGCACCCGCGCGACCGGTCGCCGATGATCAGCATCCCCGACCTCCTGCGGCGCGTGCGAGACAGAGCCGATCGGTCGATGGCCACGGCTAGTTCTGGGCCTCCGACACGAACTTGCCCGCCCAGAGTCGCGAGTGCGCGTGCCAAGAAAACAGGCGATGGCGGGGTCCGGCCTTGACCACTCCGAGGGCGTTCGGGAGAATGATATTGAATACTGTCATGCGCTGGTCCGCCTTGGCACTGGGAGTGCTGTCCCCGTCTTGGATTTGCCCGGTTCAAGCGGACGTGTCCTTTGCCGAGCACGTCCAGCCGGTTCTGCGTGACCATTGCGTCATCTGCCACGGAGAAGCTCTCCAGCAGAATGGCTTGCGGCTAGACCGCCCGGAAGATGCCATGCGGGGCGGCAACTCCGGTCCCGCAATTGTTCCTGGCAACGCCGCCGGCAGTCTCCTGTTCAAGCGCTTGCAGGGCTTGGAAGACCTGCAGCAAATGCCGCCCGGTCGATCATTGGCCCCGGCGGAGATCGAGACGATTCGCGCGTGGATCGACGCTGGCGCCGAGTGGGAGGGGCACTCCCAGACCAGCGACGGTAGCGCCGATCCGGGCCATTGGGCGTTCCGGCCTGTTAGGCGGCCTCCAATCCCCACGGTGGTCGGCACGAATTGGCTGCGGAATCCGATCGACGCGTTCGTCCTCGCGAGGCTCGAGAAGGAAAGCATCGCGCCGTCGCCCCCAGCCAGTGACCAAGTGCTGGCACGTCGGGTCTTTCTGGACACGACTGGCCTGCCGCCAGATCCGGGCCAGGTCGTGGCGACCGCGGACCACGATGCGTTGGTCGACAGGCTACTCGAATCTGAGCATTTCGGCGAGCGCTGGGCGTCGGCTTGGCTGGACCAGGTCCGATACGCGGACTCCGACGGCTACGAGAAAGACTCGGTCCGGCCTTACGCTTGGCGATATCGGCACTGGGTGATCGAAGCCCTCAACAACGACATACCATTCGACCGGTTCACCAGAGACCAGATCGCCGGCGACCTAGTCGCGGGAGCGACCACTGAGGAGCGGGTCGCGACCGGGTTCTATCGCAACACCTTGAAGAACCGGGAAGGCGGCGTGAACGTCGAGGAGTACCGCTTCGAGGAGGCGCTAGACCGGACCAACACGGTTGGCACGGTGTGGTTGGGGCTCTCAGTGGAGTGTGCCCGCTGCCATGACCACAAGTACGACCCGATCACGCAGAAGGACTACTATCGGCTGTTCTCGTTCTTCAATGCGCTTGACGAGGTCGACATCGACGCTCCGCTTCCCGGTGAGTTGGGCCCGTTCTTGCGTTCGAAGCCCCACTTTGACCGCAAGCTTGAGGACATCTATGCCCGGTACGACGTGCCTCGCCTGATGGGCCCATGGACCGAGAAGATGCTGTGGGCATCGGAGAATCCCGGAATTGAGCACGAGTGGGACACGAGCTGGGATATCCTCGCCTTGTACCTGGACGACGGCCAGCGAATCTTGCGGACCCCTCCCGCTCAGCGGGACTGGCGCGAGGATCTGGCGCTGACCGAGTGGTTTCTGCGCAACTACAGCCGGGTCACTTCAAAGGAGGACTACGAGGCGACCGGTTTCAAGGCTGCCGTCAAGGAGGTCCACGCTCTCATCGACGGGTTTCCCGACGTTAGCCGGGCCCGCGCGATCCAGCCTTACGCAGGTGCCAGGCGGTCGCACGTCCATCCGGCCGGCAAGTGGGACGAGACCGCGGACGAGGTGGCACCCGGAACGCCGGCGGTCTTGCCACCGATCGAATCCTCCGGCCCGGAGCCCGACCGTCTGGACTTGGCCCGCTGGCTCGTGTCGAGGGAGAATCCGCTGACTGCCCGCGTAGTGGTCAATCGAATCTGGCAGGAGTATTTCGGCACGGGCCTAGTGGCGACTTCCGACAACTTTGGCCTGCGCGGCGAGGCGCCGTCGCATCCGGAATTGCTGGACTGGCTGGCAGCGGAGTTCATCGACTCGGGCTGGCGGCTGAAGCACGTCCACCGTCTGATCGCCACCTCCGCGACCTACAGGCAGTCTTCGGCCCCTCGCGACGAACTGCGCGACCGCGATCCCTCGAACCGGCTCCTCGCCCGCCAAGTCCGCCTGCGCCTCCCCGCCGAGACCCTGCGCGACTCGGCGCTTGCTGTTTCTGGGCTGCTCGACCCGAAGATTGGCGGTCCCAGCGTGCGTCCGTACCAGCCCGAGGGCGTCACTGACCTGAGCTACGGGAGTTCTGTCAAGTGGCCCGAGAGCGTCGGTAGCGACCGATACCGGAGGGGCGTCTACATTCACTTCCAGCGCACGACGCCTTATCCGTTCCTCGCGAACTTCGACCTGCAGGAGAGAAACGTCGCCGAGTGCAGCCGGGGCCGTTCCAACACGCCGCTGCAGGCCTTGAACCTGCTCAATGACCCCGTCTTTTTCGAAATGGCACAAGGTCTGGCCTTTCGCGTCCTGTCTGAGACACCTTCCGCGTCCTTCGACCGCCGTCTGGACCAAGCCTTTTCGCTGTGCCTGGCGCGCGGGCCGAGCGAGTCCGAGCGCGGCGCGATGCTCGACTACTTCGTGCGGCAACGCGCGCTGCTGGAACAGGACGAGGAGTCGGCGCGTGCGTGGTTCCCGTTCGAGTCCGCAGGGATTCCGGAACTGTCCGATCCGACGGTGGGAGCCGGGTGGGTCGGCATCAGCCGCGTCCTGCTGAACATGGATGAGTTCATCACTAGGGAGTAGACCGCAATGAACCTTGAGACATACCGTTCTGTACTCACGCGCAGGAGCTTTCTGGACCATTGCGCCACGGGCCTCGGGACGATTGGCCTCGCCCACCTGATGGCGGCGGACGGTCTCACGGCCGCGACTTCGACGCTCCCTGAAGGCGCCGGAAGCCCGCACTTTGCCCCAAGGGCGAAGAACCTGATCTTCCTGTTCATGGCAGGCGCCCCCAGCCAGATGGACCTCTTTGATCCCAAGCCGGGGCTGCGTCGCTGGCACGGCGAGCCGTTACCGCCTTCGATGACCGCAGACTTGAAGCTGGCCTTCATCAAACCGACGGCCAAGGTGCTGGCGAGTCCCCGTGAATTCTCGCGCTGCGGGCAGAGCGGCATGGAGATCAGCGACTACCTGCCGAACTTGCAGCGGCAGGCCGACGACATCTGCCTGATCCGCTCAATGCAGACCGATCAGGTCAACCACCACCCCGGCCAGTCGATGCTGATGAGCGGCAGTCCCTTGGCGGGAAGGCCGACCGTGGGCGCGTGGCTGACGTACGGCCTCGGATCAGAGTCGCAGAGCTTACCCGGCTTCGTCGTGCTGAGTTCCGGCCGCGGCGCCAGCGGGGGCTCGTCTAACTTCTCGAGCGGGTTCTTGCCCTCCACATTTGCCGGTGTGCCATTCCGCGGTTCGGGCGATCCAATCCTGTACCTGTCGAATCCTAGCGGCGTCTCCCGCGAGTCTCAGCGGCTCACTCTGGAGACCCTGCGCCGACTCAACGACGAGAAGCTCCGCAACAGCGGAGACGCGGAAGTCGCCTCGCGTATGTCGAACTATGAGCTTGCCTTCCGCATGCAGTCTGCCGCCCCCGAACTGCTGGACTTCTCTGACGAGTCGCAGGTGACAAAGGACAGCTACGGCATCGGCCAGGAGCCGACGAACGCATATGGCACCAACTGCCTGATGGCCCGGCGCATGGTCGAGCGCGGTGTACGGGTGGTAATGCTCATCCACGCCTCTTGGGACGATCACACCAACCTTGACGAGGGGCTGAGGAAGAACTGCGACATAACTGACAAGCCCGCAGCCGCCCTGCTGAAGGACCTTAAGCAGAGGGGCATGCTGGACGAGACGCTGGTCGTCTGGGGCGGGGAATTCGGCCGGACTTCCTTGGGCCAGCTGAAGCACGTCGGCGACAAGGTGGGCCGCGACCATCACCCGAATGGGTTCTCGATGTGGCTCGCTGGCGGAGGCACTAAAGGCGGCCACGTTGTCGGTTCGACCGACGAGCTCGCGCTCAAGGCTGAGGAGAATCCAGTCCACGTGCACGACCTGCAGGCGACGATTCTGCACCTGATGGGCTTGGACCACGAGCGCCTCACGTATCGGCACATGGGACGGGATTTCAGGCTGACCGACGTCTCCGGACGGATCGTCGGCGACATTTTGGCTTGACACAGCCGGTCAGCACCGGCTACGAGCTGCGCGTGGCCACCGCCCGCGTCTCCGGACCGCTCCGCATGCAGCCGACGCAGTCCAAGGGTCTTGCAGCACCAGCTGCCACTCCACGTCAAATCAGCCAGTCGCCCCGTTTCCCGACCCAATAGCGACTTCGCGAAAGCGGCCTTTCCAGCCGGTCAGGCGCGACGACGAGTATGCTCCTCAGAAGACGGCCCGGCTCCTCCGGGCGGTCCTTGGAGGGGGGCCGCCGGCGGTTGCTCACTCGGATGTGCGAGACCTGCAATCCTGCCGTCGAATCCGCGGGGATCCTGTGGCGCGCCGGCTCCTTCGCCGCGAGCTTGCGGGCGCTGTGAGCTGCTACGGATCGCCGTGCCCGAAGCCCGCAATGTGCTATCATTCTCCCGGCGGCGTCCCAAGGCGCGAGTCACCCGCGCAAGGTGACCAGCACTCGTTTCCGCCAGCCTCAGCGGCTCACTTTCAGGCCCGTAGCTCAGTTTTGGTTAGAGCGCTACCTTGACACGGTAGAGGTCAGCGGTTCGAGTCCGCTCGGGCCTACCATCCCTAGGCCCCTAGGCGCAGGGCCTTCAAGTTCGTAGTGTTTGGACGTGAGCCATGATGGCGTCCTTGCAGGACTTGGAAGTGTGGTAGGCGTCTAGAGTCCCCCAGCTGTCCATCTGCATCCACCCATCAAAGCCACCTTCCAGCAGCAACGTGCACAACAGCGGTATGTCGTAGATGCCCTCGCCGCACGCGAGATGCCTCGACGTGGAAGCGCGTCCGCCGGGAAGGGGCCGGAGCGTGGAGTTCCCGTCCGAGAATTGAACGTAGCCCACGCGACCCACGCCCAATTCCAGCAAGAGGTCCTGCGGCCGGCCGTTGGCACCTCCGAGCATGTCGAAATGGGACGGGTCGAAGATCACTTTGAACTCGTTCATGCCCACGGCGGCGAACAACTTCCGGTAGCGTTGTGCGGAGTTCACGATCAGCGGCGGCTCACCCTCGATCGCCAGAATGATGCCGCGATCGACAGCATGGCGGCACACGGGACGAATCGTTCCCGCCAATCGCTCGATGACCTCGTCCTCACCGGCTCCGTCCGGCGGCCGTCCGGCTGCCCATAGCCCCATCGCGTCACAGCCGAATCTTGCGGCCATGTCCACTTGCAGTTTGAGCTGCGAAGCGTAATCGGCCCTCTCGTCGGCGTCATCCGAGATCGGATTGACGCCTCGGACGCCGCCCTGGAGCGAGAATACCTGCAGGCCGTACGACTCGATCTGCTGCCGCATCGCTCGGATGGCGTTTTCGTCCGCCGGATCTGGATATCCGTCCCGCCATCCCCTCCAGAGTTCAATCCCCTTAAAGCCCTCGTCACGGGCGAATTCGAGGATCTCCTCGTACACGTAGCGCACTCCGTGGTGGGTCTCGGACGATCCGAAGCCGTTGAGGCCTATCGCGAATCGCCACTCCGGCGCCGCCGTTCCTAGTGATCCGGGGCCTTCGGGCCGGCTGGAGCAGCCCAAGAAAGCAAGTTGCGCAAGCAGCGCCCGTCGGGTTGGGTTTGCCATGTGGACATCGTCGCACTCCGTCTTGGCCCTGCCCGGCGTGTGGTTTTCTCGAGGGGATGGCGCCTTGAGAGGGATTGGTATGGCGGTCCTCGGCACTCCCGCGGCCATGGTAGTGGCCAGCACAGGGCCAACGAAGAAACGAGCTGTCTACAGTTCGATCTGGCGGCGGCCCGGTTAATCTCTACACGGTTATGCGTTCTAGACCTTGGCCTAGTTCGGCATTGCATGGGTTAGGTGGTGACTCGCCGTGCCGGATTGAGCCTGGGTCAATTCGATTGAGGCCGATAGATCGCGGCTGAGACTCGTAGTGCCAATCGCGGATCTGCCCGAATCCATCCCGTGGATGATTCGGGTTGCAGTGGAACTAGGGTGGGTTTCCCGCTCGGGAGGCTCGGATTCGGTTTCTAAGTTCGCTGATCCGGCCCCATGCACATGAAACAAATGTAGAGAGAAGGCCACACAGTTGCAACGCCACCTATCTTAAGGCCCCCCAATACAGCTGCCCACTTCTTCGCCAACCCGCATCACCCGCTCAAGCGGCGCTACGAGATCTCGTTCGCCTTGTTCTTTGGTGGCCATACCGAACAGGCCGTCGCAACGCTCTTCGGCCACGCAGTCCGTTCCGTCTACACTATGACTCGCGACTCAAGTCATTTGCACCGTCCTGCCGCACACTTCTTGAGGGTGCCACCCTCCCTAGAGGGTCCGCCCGCGGAGCGTAGCGAGGACATTCGTCTTCGGATCGGCGAAATCCGCAAAGCCAATAACAGTTGTACCGCGGTAGCTCCACTAGTTCCACCGATTCACTTGTCAGCCCACCAGAGAGACTGGCTAAGAGCTAGCCCGTCCGCAGAGTCAAGCATGCCATTCAGCGCGCGAATTTGCGATGCAATTCCGGCGGAAGAGTGCCTGCAGTATTGACACTGCTGATGAGTCGTCTCCCTGCTCCAGAGAAACGATACGAACGCATTTGATACGTCAAGCTTGATTGCATTGGCAGCAGTACAGATCACGGCCAAGCACTTGGCGACGCAATCGAGCCCGTCGCCTAGCGTATAGGAGGGAAGTATGGTCGCTCACCCGCAATTTACCACGGCTGTATGCAGGCTAACCGGCGAGAAACCCCAGCCCACCCCAAGTGATCGCATAAGGCCGGATATTGACACAAATCACAAGTCGTACTGCATCTTCTTGCCGCGCCAGATCAGGGATCGGCTCAAGCAACATATCGGAAGTAACAGTCACTTTCGTTATAAGCTTATCATCTTGCAGCAATACAAAAAACGGATCCCGTTCAGGCAATGATGATTGCTTTTCTTCGCACGTGATGCTTCTTGCGAGCTCTGTACTGCTTGGCATTCGTAAGGCATCGAAGAGAGTTTTCAGCCGATTGTCAATGTCAGTCCTTACTCTTCCTGGTGCACCTTTTCGAAGCATCAAGATATCCAATGCACAAACTAAGCCACTATTTGTTGTGACTAGTGGCCTCCAATTATACCTGCCTTGGGGGATAGTTCCCAACCATTCGTCATAAGGGTGTGGGTCGTTTCGCTCTAATCTATCACCGGCATCCAAAACGGGATGCTCGTTCCACAAGGATTTCAGCTGCTCATGGAATGCTTGTCTTATGGCGTGTATATGTCGCGACCGACCCCGCTTGTGTGCAAGTAACCTTCCCGCATAAGTTAGTCGAAAGTCCATCTCATTCTCCCTAACTGTACCAACCCAGCTGACTGCCCCACAGCTTTGTGTCGTTCGCTGCGTATATAGTAGTAACTCAACCGTTCATCCTGCAATTCTCCCACCGGCGTCGTCGCAAGCGCATCCGCAGTACTCCAATTCCGCCTGACGTGTACGCGCCTTGCGCTTCCCGCTCAAGGCGTCTAGATCCGCCCTGATCACGCACGCTTGCAGAGCGTCGATGCGCTCGTTGTCAGGCGCCACAGACAGCGCTGGATTTCCTGTCCCGTGCCACCTGATGCTGCTCTCCGCCACGCGTCGCTGTCCTGCCAGCCAGCGGGCGGTGACAAGTAGTGTGTGGCGGCATGGCCACTACGGTCGAGTTCGTGACCACCGCAAGATCATCCTCAATAGAACCCTTCTGGGAACTCGGTTCCCATCCCCGTTGGGAATTGAACCAGACTAGGTGGCTGTGATGGCTGCCAAACTCCGCGCTCAAGGCAGTTCAAACGCCACGTTAAGCGTTACGGCGACCTCGACTGGCCGACCGTTTAGGAGTGTCGGCTCGTATTGCCACTGCAGCACGGCATCTGATGCTGCGGCCTCAAGCCGCTGGTCTACGTTCGAATTGAGCGTCGACAGGCCAACCAATCGGCCGTCCGTTCCGACAACCGCCTCCATATACACAGTCCCTTCAACACCCTCACTCTCAGCTTCGGCCGGATAAGCGGGCGATACGTAGTGAACGAGCCTCGCCTTTCGAACGTTCCCGCCTACACGGATTCTCCTTCGCTGCGCAGGGGGCTGACCGGATTCGGGTTGCGGTCGTTGCCCCGAAATCACGATTGCCTCAACGATCGGTCCGACTCTCAGCATCACGTCCAAATGCTGGTCCGTCGTCAGATCGAGTGATTGACTATGCGGCTCGAAGCCGACTGGCCCACGCACTTCGATCCGGTAGGACGGCGACGGAGCCAGCCCCCCTATCCGGAATGCGCCGTCAGCACCGGCGGTCGTGGCCTCCGTGATCCCCGCTTCCGCGTCTGTGATGAGCACATGCGCGTGTGGAACGCGCGATCCGCTGGGATCTTGAACGAACCCGGATAACGCGATCTCCTCCTGGTGCCCGCATGCGAGAGCAGTGAGCGCGACTGCCAGTGCCGGTGCCAACGCGTTTGCCAACCGCAGCGGTCTCCCCGTTGGCAGGAATCCGTCTTCGGGACCTTTCGCCACTAGAGGGTGCCCGCGGGCTATTGCTAGAGACTCAGTGTTAGCGGGCTGCCCTGACGTCTCGATGGATCGGGCTTTCTCCAACGGAAGAGATGCCCACTGATTCGGCTCGGCCGAGGCCCGATCTTCACCGTTCGCCACTCGCTCTTGGTACGCGTCGGAGGTCGCAGCACAAGGTGAATCTCGCTGAATTAGCAGATCGGCTACGGTCGCGGTTGCCAGCCTGAATCTAGATCGACACGAAGCCCCAGTAGTCACGGTGCGTCCCAATTCAGTCACCCTAGGCCACCGTTTGTGCCAGAACGGCGCCCGAATCGTATCATGACCGTCCTTGGAGCATGTAGGCACTCTCAAGCTTGCCACTCGAGTCCGATGTCCCGATAGGTAACTAAGCCACAATTCTGGGCTCACTGTTCCGAGCATTGGGGCCTCTGGAACTGCGTCCCATTACTATCGGGTCGGGACTGAGCGTCGCATGGTCCAAGGTCTGAAGGACGGCGGGCTGGCCGCGGGCGTCGCGCTGCACATAGACTTCGCTTCACGGGCGTTTATCGGAAGGCATGGCCTAGATCAGGGCGTTCGCCTCCAGAGAATGCCCACAAGCCCCGCGGCCGACTGACTGTTCACGTCCAGCCTACGGTGATACCATTGGCGGCCACATCTGGACAGTCGAGTGTCGCGAGCATTGGCAACATCCAGCTTGCGCGGGCAACTGGATGTTCCCGGTCGAGGTCCGGATGTCTGCGGCCGGTGGCCAGACCGTCTGGACGAAACTCTGCGACGATCGGTCGACATTGGGAGCCGTGCAGACGTGCCGACCCGCTGCCCACCATGGACCCAAGCCCTTGCTTCCATCGCGCTCCTGCGCGGTGGAAAGCTGCCCCACTCCGGGCCCGTACGGGCACCAGACCAGCCTTCGCCGCTCCCGAGCCGTCCCAACACCATCCGGTCGGTCGGGGAAGTGCCGGTCCGTCACTGGGCTTGGTCGGCCGGGCGGACGGCTCGGGGCAGGTGTGCAACCACGCTGAGCGTGTGCAGGGTGAAAATGAGCGAGCCAATGCTGGGATCTCGCTTTCCCGGGCCCGTCAATCCAGAGGGTCTTGAGTCGTTCCGGACCAGAAACCTACGCCACGGAGTTGACCACCGCCAATCCTGCGCCACCGAGCACGCCCATGCCTTCACCGTTGGTACAACAGGCGCATCGTCCGCGCTGTCGGTCAGCGTGGTCGCATCCGGTGGACGGTGCGGGAGCTTCCATTCCTGCTGTATCGGCTGGGGCTCCGGAGACTTCATTGCTCCGGGCAGATAGCGTGCGACGGCAGGCTGCTGTCAGCGGGCAACCTTGGCGGCATGACGAATGAGCCGTCTTGTGAGTGCGCCAACCATCATTTTCGAGCCTCTCGGGCTGCTTGGTTTGGCGCAGCTGCTCTCTCTCTGGAGCAGTCAGTGACACTATGCTATGGAAGTCTAGACCGTACGTACAATCGAACTCCATGATTCGAAGCTTCAGGGACCGGAGAACGCATCGTTTCTTCGAGGGGCGGCGCGTTCCTGCGTTCCACGGCTTCTCAGATCAGGCGGTGCGTCGGCTTACCCTGCTGGACAGCGCTGAAACCCTTGGCGACTTGGCCGCGCTACCGAGCAACCGGCTGGAAGCCCTCCAAGGCAACCGGACCGGTCGGCACAGCATCCGGATCAACGCACAGTGGCGTATCTGCTTTGTTTGGACCGACGACGGACCATGCGAGGTCGAGATCGTGGACTATCATTGAGAGGCGTGTGATATGAACGCGAGGAATGGCATGAGGCCGGTGCACCCGGGCGAAATCCTGCGCGAGGAGATCGATGAGCTCGGGGTGTCGGCGAGTGCGCTGTCCGAGGCGCTTGGCGTGCCGGTCGACCGAGTAACGAGGATTCTAAGAGGCCGCCGGGCGGTGACCGCAGACACGGCACTCCGGTTGGCCCGCTACTTCGGAACAACGCCGCAGCTTTGGTTGAACCTTCAGAGGACTTGGGAGCTTCGTCGGGCGGAGATCGGGTCGGGTCACGAAGGCTCCGAGCGGGTGACACCCCGGCATGCGGCGGCGTAGGCCACACCAAATCCCGACACCTAGGTGCAGGTAGTCGGCTGCTGCACCTTCGCTTGTGCAATGAAGCTGGGTGCAGGCAGGGGCCGGGCGGTGGACCCTGCCGCTGGCCGGCCAGAGGGGTGCCGGGATCGCGGGCCTTTATCGCAGTCCCTCAGTTCCCGGCGGGCTGCAATGGCAATATAGCGTCTGGGCCGGGCCCGGATCCGGAAAACAGACGAGAATCGTCCCTGGTCTCCCGAAACGGCAACCTGCCCCAAGGGACGCGCAAGATTCCTGAAGCGAAACCCCTCTGGGCCGCCCAGTAGTCACTGACCAGTCTGTTCTCAGGGCCTAGGATCGGCCAAGCGATCCTGCGCTAGATGTGGGACTCTTGCGGAGGCGCGCTGCAGAGCCGATGTCTCAGGGGGACATGGCCTGTCCCGTCTGACCAAGGCGTCGGCAGGGTCTGTGCGACTGCCGCTGGCGAGCAGGACAGACGACTTTCGCCTGTTGGAGCCGCAGTCAGCTTGGAAGTGTGCTGGGCCGGGATGGCATAGTCTTCCCGCTGTTCGCCGAAGCCGCTGTCTTGTGCACACTCCAGCGTCCGGCTACCTTCGTGTGTTAGTCGACGCATCACGGGAGGGTTACCCAAATCGGGCTGCCCCATGCCAGCGAGCCGTCGGCTTGCTCGGCCCTGACGTAGTAGTAGCTGTCTCCCTGGAAGTCGTCGTCTCGGTAGGAGAAGTCAGCCTCCGAAGTGCCGGGAGACGCAGTGTAGACGATTTCGTTGTTCTTGATCAGAACAACCTCCTCAATCGGCGCCGTTCCGATGACCCTTGACCTCACTACTGGGGGTGCCTCCACGGCGATCGCGTCGCCCATCACCGCGTCACCGATGCGCACGTCCAGGACGATGTTGTCCGTCGCGGCATAGGTGTGGCGCTGCTTCATTGCGTCGATCAGGTCTTGCCTCTCAATGGGCTTGCCGGCCGGGACCAACACGCAGGCGTAGGAGTCGTGGGTTCCGACGTGGTCCGAGCTGGCCTGCACCCCGATCTTGACGCCCTTGGCCCACGCCTCCCACACGAAGCCGGCGGGACGCCACGGCTCGTCATGGTGGTAGTAACGCTTGTCCCGAGTCTCGGCACGGGGTGCGCCGGGATACTCGTACGACGCGTGCAGGCTCTGGTAGATCTCCACGATCGGCTCCACCTCTTCGTCGCTCTCGCGCCAGTCCGTGCCTTGGTTAGTTCCAGAGGTGTGCGGCGTCGAGATCCCTCCAAACCGCCGCAGGTACGGAAACAGGATCTCGCCGCTGTTGATGGCCCCGGTGCGCTCTCCGGCATGGATCGGCATCCAGCGCACGCCGCGCTGTGCGAATACCGTGTTGCGATGTCCGTTGGGGTAGGGCACGCTCCGCTCGGTGCCGTACAAGGGCCAGAACCGCCCAGGTACACCGAAGATGTCCTCTGACTTCTCAGTTCTCCACCAGTTGTACTCGACCCCCGGAACGTTGTCGCCGCCGTACTGGTGGTCGCCCACCATCATGAAATCGAACTGTCCAGCCGTGAGCGCATAGCGGTAGAAGTCGATTAGCCCGCCCTCGCCGATCCCATCGGCAGAGATGTCCGTGTGGCGGTGAAGGTCGCCGCGAAGGATTCGGTACTGCCTGTCCCCCACGTCGTACCGGTATTCGCGGATGGCCTCGGTGTCTCGGGCCTCGTTCGGGTGAACGGGCTCGGCGGCAAGCGCCGGCTCGTGGAAGTCGGTCAGGATCGGCGCCCCGGAACCCGACCAGGCCGGATGTTGGGGATCAACGAAGGCGTAAGACACCTGTGTGATGCCGGCCGCTGGGTTGGACCTGTTGACGGCACGCTGGGGGACCCCAAACGGGCGCCCATCCCTAGCCCACGCGAACCACAGGCCGCCTCCGCCGGCGCGGGCTGCCGCGGCCCAGACTTCGTTTCGGCCGTTGGTCGCGTGAAGCTTGACTGCCGGGGCCCAGCCCTCCTCATCAAGCCGCGTCAGCAGCATCTCCCAGATTCCGCCGGCCCCCCAGTTGTTGTCGACCCGCGTGGTGACGCTTGTAAGTGACCGGACCATCGCCCAAATGGCCCCATCCGAGCCTGCCACCAGCCGCGCTTGCTGGACGTAGTCCTTCGACGATGCCGGAATGGCACCCATCAGGTCCGCCGGTTGGCTGATGCGACCGCCCTCCACAGCGGCCACTTTGGCGGCACGGAACCGGTACAGGCCAGCTCCCCCTCCGGGTCTGAATCGCTGGCTGCTCCAATCCTTGCCCCAGTTCGCCTCTCCGTGGTCCCACGCCACCCAAAGGCGATCCTCCCCATCGCAGGTGAGCGAAGCGTTCGCGTCGAAACCTGGAGAGCGTGTGACTTGGAGGCGGTCGCTCCACATTCCTTCGGGCTCAAGGCGCCGCACGTAGATGTTGAAGTTGCCGTCGTCGTAGCCATCCCATCCGGCCCAGACTCCACCATTGGAGTCCGCGGCCAGGGAGGGTGCCCAGCTGTCGGCCGGAGATCCGGAGATCACTTCTTCCTGTGACCAAGTGTGGCCATCCCAGCGACTGTGCAGGATCACCGACAGGCGGTCCCGGAATCCTTGCCATGCGACGTGCACACGCTCCCGGCTGTCGGCGACGGCGGCCAGGTAGATGTTCGGAGCTTCGGATGCGATTCGCACGACAGGCGTGAGGATCTCCTCGCTGAGAGTCCTCGCGAACAGGCCCCATTCCCCGCTGGGCGACTTACCGGACCACGCGATCACCATGGACCCGTCGCCCCCCGCCGCTATCGCCGTCCGGAAGTTGTCGCCGTAGCCGGGAGGACTGATACGTACAGGTTCCGTCCAGGCGTTACCATCCCTGCTGGTCAGCCAGACAGCGTCACGCTCTGCCTCATAGGTGATCCAGGCAAGCCACACGCGGCCTTCGCGGTCAGCCGTCATCGCCGCGTAATCGTTGTACTGCGGCCCTTGGGTCAGGTCGACGGTTGTGGGAACGCGCTCGGCCAAGGCCGTGCCGTCCAAGAACGCGAGGGGCTGGCCGAAGGCTAGGTGCCTTATCTCGAACGAGAAATCCCCCTGCTCGGTTGAGACGGCGACCACTGCGGTTTCCGGGGCCTCGAGGGTGGCCACCACGCCGTTGGGGATCATCGCGAACTGCCGCGTGTGAACTGGGTCGTAGCCCCGGGGCGTCCTGGAGTCCGCATAGCGCGTGACCCGGTTCGTCAGCAGCCAGGCGTTCGCGCCGACGATGCGGTCCCGGCCTTCGAAGTGGACGCCGCTCAGGCTGACCACGCGACCCGCGCTGACCTTGAGCTCGCCGTCCCAGCGCCTTGGCGTGTAGCGGTCGGTGCCGAACATCAGGCGCACGGACACCGCGGATGGCGCTGGCTGGTCGCTTCGCAGCCTTGGTTGATCCTCTTTGAGCCCGATTAGGCTCGGGTCTGCTTCAGCCCCTGCGAGGCCGGCAAGCCTCGGTACTTGAGCGTGTCCGAAGCCGGCGAGCAGCGAAGCGGCCAGCGCACAGCGGGCGGCGCGCAGTCGCCGCAGCCGCTCGGTCCTAGGGCGAAACATCCTCGAGCCACTCGTCGTGAAGGGCCTTAAGGCGTCGCACGACGTCGGGCCGCTCCGAGGCGTGGTTCAGGCTCTCTGGCCGATCGTCAGCTAGGTTCGCTAGGTAGAGCTCGCCCATCTCCTTGCGCGGGGCGTGCGGCGATTCGAGGCCCGTGGTGTCTCGCCCATTTCCGATGAGCTTCCAGTCGCCTTCGCGAACTGCCCATTGGTCCTGCCACATCCAGTGGAAGGTCCCATGCTGGGACGGCGCGTCGCTTGATCGCAAGACCGGCCAAAGGCTCTTGCCGTCCACTTCGTAGTCGGGCGGGTTAATTTCCAGCAGTTCGAGGACGGTCGGGAAGAAGTCCATGTTGGAGATCGCCTGGTCCCGCACCTCACCCTCGGGGATCCTCCCAGGCAGGCTGATGATGGTGGGCACGCGAATGCCGCCCTCAAACATGCTGGCCTTGGCTCCCCGCCACGGCCCAGTGTTGCCTCCGCCACCGTTCGCGCCGTAGTTCACGCCCCAGTTCGCGAACTGCTCGGTCGAGTGTCCGTTGTCGCTCAAGAAGATCACCAGCGTGTTCTCGCGAAGACCCCAGGTGTCGAGAGTGTTCAGGACTTGGCCGATGCGGTCGTCGGTGGTGGTCACCATTGCCGCGTAAGACCTTCGCGGCATCGCCATCGAGTCGTACATCTTGTCGAACTTGGCATCCGACTGCTCGGGATAGTGGGGAACGTTGAACGCGCAGTAGAGGAAGAAGGGCCGGTCCTTGTTCTCGACGATGAAGCGCGTGGCCTCGCGAACCACAAGGTCCGGGAAATAGCGTCCTGTCTCATCGATCTCCTCGCCATTGCGGTACAGGTCGTGAAACGGTGGCCGGCGCGGATTCGAGTGCAGGAACTTGTGCTCGTAGTTGTCGATGAAGCCGCCTAGGTGTCCGTAGGCCTCGTCGAACCCTTGGTCCTGCGGCTGGTGGCCGGATTTGGCTCCCAAGTGCCACTTGCCGGTCAGCCCCGTGCGGTAGCCGTTCTCCCGCAGGACCTCCGCCAGCGTGATCTCGCTGGTGTACATGTTGCGGCCGTTCTCGTCCAGGGGATGGTTCGAGAGCCAGTTGATGACACCGCCGCGCTGTGGGACCCGCCCTGTCAGCAGCTGAGAACGAGATGGGCAGCAGACTGTGTGAGCGTATGCCTGCGTGAACCTGACGCCGCGCCGGGCGAGAGCGTCGATGTTGGGCGTGTGAATGTCGCCGGAACCGTAGCAGCCCGCATCGAGGGTGCCTTGGTCGTCGGTGTAGACGATGACAATGTTTGGTCTCGCGCTCTGCGCCCGCCCACATCGGACGGTCGCCAGCAGGGAAGTGGCCGTGCCGAGGAAGGCTCTTCGGGACAGGGTAGGCACCGCCCTATGCTACCCGAAGGTGGGCCACCACCAGCCTCTGCCGTGCCGCCTCTCGGCTTGGCGCGTGGGGCGATCCGCACGCCGCTGTCGGGTGGCCCACATCATCCCGTTCGCAGGGCACTGCATGGGCCGGCCACGGCCTGGGCACGTTCGCCCGCGAGGCCCAGCGAGCGCAGCGTGGGGCCGAGGCGCTATCCTATCGACCGCGTGCGCTGGACTATTGCTCTCCCAACTGCTTTGTGCCTGATCGGCTGCGGCTCGCCCGGTGAGCGGGGGGAAGATCTGCTCGATGACGCAGTCCACCGCTTGGCCCAGCTGGAAGGCTCAGTGGCCGTGGCCGGCCTAGAAGCGCCCGTGGAGGTCGTCAGGGACGAATGGGGAGTTGCCCACATCTACGCCAGCACTGTCCACGACTTGTTCTTCGCTCAGGGCTACGTCGCAGCCCAGGACCGGCTGTATCAGATCGAGATCTGGCGGCGCACCGGTGCCGGCGAATTGGCCGAGGTATTCGGGCCGGAGTACGTCTCCCGCGACCGGATTGCCCGCTTGGTCAAGTATCGCGGTGACATGGACGCTGAATGGGCCAGCTATTCGCCCAGTGCCCGGATGATTGCCGAGGCCTTCACATCTGGCATCAACGCATTCGTCAACCAGAACCGGAGCAACCTACCGATCGAGTTTGAGCTCCTTGGATTCGAGCCCGGCGTCTGGCAGCCCGAGCATGTCCTGCTTCGCATCGCCGGCCTGCTGATGGTCCGCAACTTGAGTCAGGAAATCGCGCGGGCCCAATTGGTGTCCGCGCTGGGCACGGACGCCACCGAGCGGTGGTATCCGACAGATCCTCCTCGCCAGCTCCGGCCGGATCCGGAACTCGAGTTGGCGGGAATTGACAACCGGGTGACTCAGGAGTACCGCCGGGCCGTCTCGATCCCAGTGCTGCGGGAGCAGGAGGGTTCGAACAATTGGGTGGTCAGCTCGGCGCTGAGCGCGACCGGCAAGCCGCTCCTGGCAAGCGATCCCCACCGGCCCGTGATCCTTCCATCGCTGCGCTATCTGGTCCACCTCAATGGTCCGGGCTGGAACGTCATCGGATCGGGCGAGCCGGCCCTGCCGGGCGTCGCCATCGGGCACAACGAGCGAGTGGGCTGGGGATTCACCATCGTGCAGTACGATGCCGCGGACCTGTTCGTCGAGCGCACCGACCCGGCCAAGCCAGGACAGTACATGTACATGGGCGAATGGATGGACATGGAGGTTGAGACTGCCCAGATCCGGGTGCGTGGCGAGGCGGAGGCCCGAACGGTCGAGCTTAAGTTCACCCGCAATGGACCTGTGATCTGGGAGGATCCCGACGGTGGGCGCGCGGTGGCTCTACGGTGGGTCGGCCAGGAGCCGGGAACGGCAGGCTACCTTGGGAGCCTCGCGCTGGATCAGGTCAGCAATTGGGACGAGTTTGTCCAAGCGATGCGCGCTTGGAAGGTTCCTGCCGAGAACATCGTCTACGCGGATGTGGACGGGAATATCGGCTGGATTCCCGCCGGGCTGGTTCCCGTGAGGGAAGGATGGTCTGGCCTCCTCCCTGTTCCGGCCCACACCGGGCGCTACCGCTGGTCGCGTTTCCGGGAAGTATCGGAACTCCCGGTGACCAAGAATCCGTCCAGCGGCTACATCGCAACTGCCAATCACAACATCCTTCCATCCGGCTACCCGCACGATCTCGGATTCGATTGGTCCGCCCCCTACCGCTTCGAGAGAGTCGACGAGGTGCTCTCGAACGGAGAACAGTTCACCGTGGAGGACTTCCAGCAGCTGCAGCATGATGAGACGTCCTTGCCGGCGAGACAGCTGGTGGCATTGCTTGAAGACTCGCCCGCCCGCGCCACCGCCGGGGCGGAAGTGTTCGACGGATGGGACTTTGTCCTAGGCACGGACTCAAATGCCGCCGCCCTCTTTCAGGCATGGCTGAAGCGGATACCTTCTCACTTCGTTGCGTCCCAAGTGCCGCCATCTGACCGGGAGCTGGTGGGGCGCTACATCCAGCTGCCCAGGGTCATCTCTGGGCTCGGCGGCCTCTCGCCCGAGGAACGAGGCAGCGTCTTGGGCACGGCATTAGAGGAAGCGTATGAGGAGATGGTCTCTTCCTTCGGTGCCGATCCGGCAGGCTGGCGGTGGGGCGCCATGCACCGGATAGGCTTTCGGCACCCCTTGGCGAATTCGAGCGACCGGCGACGAGCCTTCAACCTTGCGGAGGTTGAGCGCGGCGGCGACCGATTCACGCCCAATGCGACGGGCGGGCCGGGCTACGCCCAGTCCAGCGGAGCTTCCTACCGGCACATCCTGGACTTGGCGGACTGGGACCGGTCGGTCTTCACCAGCACGCCCGGCCAGTCGGGCCGGCCGGGCAGTCCGCACTACAGCGATCTGCTGCAGATGTGGGCCGAGGGCGGATATGCCCCGTTGGCTTTCAGCAGGGAAGCCGTTGATCGTCATGCCGCCCATCGCCTGATGCTCCAGCCTGCGACGCCTTGAGCACTGGGCGCTGCCGAAGGCGCCATCGCTGGCGCGTTGAGCACAGATCTTGTGCTGTGACCGGAGCCGGGGCCTCACCGCCCAGCCTTGTTATGCTTCGCGCGATGCCCGTTGCCTTGCTCCTCGGACTCGTCGTCGCGTCTCCTCTCCTCGGCCAGCGCCCAACGGCACCGAGCAAGCCGAACATCGTCCTGATCCTGGCCGACGACCTGAGCTACCGGGATTTGAGCGTCTGGGGACAGGAGCGCTTCTCCACGCCGAATCTCGACGGGCTTGCCATCGGGGGGCTTCGGTTCACGCAGGCCTACGCCGGCGCGCCGGAATGCGCCCCTTCCCGATCGACCCTGATGACGGGCCTGCACACCGGCCATGCGTCTGTCCGCGACAATCGCAGCGCCCGAGGCCAAGATCACTTGGCCGACTCGGACCTGACGATCGCTGAGGTCCTGAAGGGAGTCGGGTATGCAACGGGATTCTTCGGCAAGTGGGGGATTGGCTTGCCCGGCACGCCTGGAACTCCGGAGAAGCAGGGCTTTGACGAGGCGTTCGGATTCTACGACCAGCGCCGGGCCCACACCTTCTTCCCCCACTACCTGTATCGCAACGGGGCGCGGGTCGATTACCCAGGCAATCTCGGGTTCGACATGCAGCGCCTCTACGAGGACAACAGCACCCGCGCTGCAGCGAGGGATACAGCGACACGGTACGACGCTGCCGGCAGGCTCCTGCCACCCGGCATCCCCGACCCGGCGAAGGCCGTCTACTCAGAGGACGTGATCGAGGCCGCGGCAGCGGACTTCGTGCGCCGCAACCGGGAGAGGCCATTCTTTCTGTACTCTGCGACGCAACTTCCGCACGGCCCCGTGATCACCGACAACTTGGGCCCGCTGCTGGGGCGCAGGGACTTTCCCACGACGGCTCACAAGGAGTGGGCCTCGATGGTGCTGCGGCTCGACCGGTTCACCGGCGAATTGGTCGCATTGCTCGAGGAGCTCGGCGTCCGGGAGCGGACGCTGATCGTCTTCGCGTCGGACAACGGCTATGCGATGTGCGGCTACTTCGCCCGCGGCAATCAGTCGGAGAACTGGCCGGACGATCCGTTCTTCCGCAACAAGGGGCCGTTTCGGGGGGGCAAGTTCTCGCTGCAGGAGGGCGGAATTCGAGTGCCGTTCTTCATGAACTGGCCCGGGAGAATCCGGCCTGCTGTATCAGGAGATGTCGTTTGGCTGGTCGACCTGTTGGCGACGTTCGCGGAGCTTGCCGGTGTGCATCCAGTGCCCGCGACCGACGGGAGCAGCCTGCTTCCGATCATGAGCGGAAACGCGGGCGGATTCCGCAAAGACAGGGCGCTGTACTGGGAGAACGCACGGGAGCAGGCGGTCAGGACCGGACCTTGGAAGGCTTACCGTGAGTCTCCCGACTCCGACTTGGAGCTCTTTCTCATTGAGGACGACATGGGCTGCGAGCGGGACTTGGCAGAGCACTACCCGGATGTTGCTGACGCAATGGTGCGGATCATGGAGCAGGAGCACGTCGACCACCCTTGGTACTGGAATCCCAGCGAGACTCGCGAGGAGTTCCGCGTCAAGGAGGAACGAGCGAGGGAACTCGGGCAGCTTCAGGAAGCTCGGGCCCCGAATTCTGGCCCGTGATTTGCGGCGAGGCCCGCCTAAACGGCACCGACCTCTGCTCTGGACTGCGTTGCTGATCGCCGCGGGACGTGCGCTACTGGCAAATGCCGCGGTATCCCAGCCGATGCTCGCAAAGCTGCGGATGACCAGTCCCGCTGCAAGACTATGCGAGGACCACTTCGCTCGTCCGAAGCGTACGTCAGGCGATTTCGGCTTGGCACCTCGCCACGTTTCGGGTCTTGGAGCTGAATGGGACTCCCACCAAGGAGATGGGCTGGCCAAAGTGCCGATACTTGTCCGCATATCCGCGCAGCTTCAGCTGCGCAAGCGCTGCCCCGCTCTCGGCGCGGTCTTCCATCTTCAGCTCGAACAGGTAGATGCAGCCGCCCGTTCGCACAGCCATGTCCAGACGCCCGGAACTGCCCGTGTCTTCGTCCCGTACATCAAGGCCCAAACCGGCCATCAGCGAGTAGACGACGCTTAAAAAGTAACCCTCGTACGAGGCAACGGGATTTCGCCGGTGCCAGTCGTGCGGGATGCTCGCCATGAAGCTCCGCAGCGTCCGTTCGAAGCCCCCGAGGTCGCCGCGCCGAAGGTGCCCCAGCAGTTCCCGGCTCAGCCGCAACTGGCGCGATAGGTCCGGCACCAAGGCGTCCAGAAGTGCCCAATTGAGGCATTGGCGCACTTCTCGATTGGGGTAACCGAGCCGATAGAACAGTCCCCCGTTCTCGTTCTTCGAACCCAGCAGCGTCAGATATCCCGTTTGGAAGAGCAGGGCCTCAGTCGAGATCCGGTCTACGTCAAGAGCAGAGAGGAGGTCATGGTTCGCCAGCATCCCGTCCAAAGCCGGCGTTGGGATCCCGCGTTCCACGAGCGTCCGGACCAAGAATGCAGGAGTGCCGGTCTCAAACCACCAAGGCTGAAATACCCGACGCTTCAGCAGCAGGAGCACGTCGAACGGGTTGTAGACGCGCTCATCCCCGCCCCAGCTGTAGCCCTTGTAGCACTCTCTAGTCAGCTCACGATCCAGCCCTTCCAGCCAATCGGCGAAGACCCTGTCCAGGTCCTCTTCGGTGTACCCGCAGATGGACGAGAACTCTGGGTCCAACGTGATGTCCTCCAGGTTGTTGAGACCCGAGAACAATCTTGCCTCGGAGAAGTTGGTGACGCCCGTCAGAAAGCAGAATCGTACGTGGGTATCGCAGGACTTGATCACCGAGTACAGCCTTCGGAGCATGCTGCGGTTGGCCCGGGCGATGTCCGGCTCGTCAAGCGCATCCAGAATCGGCTTGTCGTATTCGTCGACCAGCACGACGACTCGCTCTCCGGTGTGACCGTGCATGGCCGCGAGGAGCTCGGCGAAACGGTCAGGCACTCGCGGACGGGCTCGAAAGCCCCCCACCATCGTCTCGAAGGGGTCCAATTGCGCTGCAATGTTGTCCTTCAAGCCGCCCGGTTCGTCAAAGCAACCGGCGGCAAAGTCTAGGCGCAGGACGGGGTAGCGCACGGACCAGTCCCAGCCCCCGTAAGCCTCCAGTCCCTGGAACAGTTCCCTCCGACCCTCGAAGAGTTCCTTTAGGGTGTCGACGAACAGGCTCTTGCCGAAGCGACGCGGCCTCGACAGGAAGTAGTGCTTGCCCGACTTGTTGAGCTTGAGTGCGTAGCCGGTCTTGTCGACGTAGCAGTGGCCTTCTTCGCGAATCTCGCGAAACGTCTGGATGCCGATCGACAGTCCGGGTTTGGACTGGGCGGGCCTTGTCACCCTGCGGTCCCGGACCTGGGTCTATGGCATGCCGTGGACTGCTCCGCTTGCCCTCCAGCGCAGCGCAGCCTCCACTGATGGGCTGGCCAGGCACCGATCATCTTCGATCCGGCAGCCAAGAGTTCCGCGGATGAGAGGGTCAGGAACGCCCAAAGGTGCTCGCTCAGGGCTGGCCGAGTCGACCATCGTGGCGTTCGGGGAATCGGAGAAAGTGCCTGATCTTGAGAAGTGTGGCTCTCTGACCAAAACCCAATAGTCGACGGTGAAGCTGGCCTGCCAGCCGCACACACCGCGAGGGCCGTGGTCGATCCGTGTAGCCACCAACCCCAGAGTCGGATGCGCGCTTCGTTTCCGATGATGGGCGCTTCGCTTAGTACCCAACCGACTTGTCGACCATGTGCGTCAGGGGCTCGCCGCGCGCGAAGCGCCCGATGTTGCCGGCGATCAATTCAAGGCGGCGGTCGTCCGATCCCTTCGCATGGGATGCCACGTGCGGGGTGATCACGATGTTGTCGAATTCCCACAGGCGATCGTTGGGGGGCAGCGGCTCGGGGTCGGTCACGTCTAGCCCGGCACCGGCTAGGTGCTGGCTGTCGATGGCCGTGACTAGGGCACCCTTGTCGTAGAGCCGACCGCGGGACACGGCGACGAAGAATGCGCCGCGCTTCATCGCGTTGAACTGCGCCGAACCAATCATGCCCTCGCTGTCAGGTGTCAGCGGAGCGGCGACAAACACGACGTCTCCCTTTGGGAGCACCTCGTCCAAGCGGTCGGGCGGCACGATTGTGGGGGCGAAGATATTGACGGGGATGTTCTTCGGGTCTACGCCGATCACGTTCATCCCAAAGCCATGCGCACGCTGGGCGATCTGCATGCCGATGCCACCCATGCCGATGATCACGGCGGTCATGCCCGGCAACTCCGTCATGCCCTTCGGCGCGTCCCCACGGGACTTCCACTGCTGCTTGTTCGGGATGTAGTCGTGCAAGCCGCGCGTCATGGAGAGCAGCAGCGCAAACGCATGGTCTCCGATAGTAGGCCCTTGCACGACCTTGCAATTCGTGAGCATGACGTCGCTTTCCATGAACTCCGGCCAGAAGCTGTAGGCCTCGACGCCTGCGCTCGTTGACTGGACCCACTTGAGGTTCTTCGCTTTCGGGAACAGGTCCTTGCTGATTCCGCCGATGACAGCATCGGCATCCGCGACCATTTCCTCAAACTCGGCCATGGACCGCGCTACCACGATGTCGGCGTTCTCTCCGGCTTCCTGCTTATACAGCTCGATTGCGCTGTCGTTGTATGCGAAGCCTCCTGAAAGCGCTCGGATCAGGATTTTCTTGTCGGCAGCGGCCGCGAGGGCAGTGCAGGCCAGAAGAAGGATTAGGACTCGTCTCATCAGATACCTCCCAAATCGGAGAGTCTAGCAACATCGGGCATGGACCTGCCTCCGCACATCATGCGCGAGGACAGTTGCAGGGCTGCCAAGGCGCGTTTTCGATCGCCACGGTCCGACAACTGGGCACTCGAAGCACGACGGGACGAGAGGTTCGCGCGGCTCAGCGAGCGTTCTAGACGGAACTCTAAGCAGAGTCCCCAGGATGGGACGCCAAGACTACCTTTGGCCCCAGACCGTGATAGCCGCATGGCAACACCGCCGACAGCGAGTCGGGACACGCGTGCTGTGCGGATTGCGATCGTTCCGAATCTGGACCTCCCTATGGTTCGTCAGAATCTCGTCGTCGAGCAACGTCAGCCGATTGGCGACTCCGAGGGCGTTCGGCGCAACAGCGAATCCTTGCTGGCGATCCGACCGGCCCCTCGTTACCGGAGATTCCGTGCGTCACTCCTCTTGGCCGTGGGTCAGGTCGCAAGAGGCCGTCACCCTCTCCAGGTGGAAGCTGAGGTCGAGCTTGAAATGGAGCTTCATCACGATAGGACGAAGCTCTACCTCCGCGCTGTTGCCCTATTGTCAGGCAAGCGTCACGGACTCGGCCTTCGGCTCAGGGACTGGTCGTCCCAACTCTTGGGCTGTTTCGATCCAGAACTGCATAGCGTCCTTGATATTTCGCAACGCCGTCTCCTGATCGTTGCCGTGTGCCATGCACCCGGGCAATTCAGGTGCCTCGGCGATGAACACTTGGTCTTCGTTGCTCCAACAGAGAGTGATCTCGTATCCATCCATCAGCTGTCTCCTACCAGACTGTACTTCAGGATCAGCTGCCGGACCTGCCTCACCTGATAGCGCTTGACGTGTCCACCCCGGCTTTGCAAGTTCACAATCTCCAATATGCCTGCCCTGTAGAAAATGTGATGGCTCCCCCGTATTCGTTCCTCGAATCCGAGACACTCCATCAGAGCACACAGGTCCGAAAACCGGATGTTCGCGTCCGACCTTCCATGAAGGACCGTTCGTAACAGTCGCTCACGCCGCTTCATGCGCTGTCTCACTCAGCCCATCCGTATCGTAGGCTTCAACGGGTCTCGAGGCCTCGCTGTTCGAGAGTCTCCGCGGGGGTAGTCTTGGCCGCAGCCTCTGTACCACCAGACCAATTGGAGCGGCGGGTCTCGCGCCCTTCCCGTGACCGTGATGGCGTACGACGTGGTGTACGACCTGCGTTGACAGCTGCGGGGCAGCGGGATTCAGTACACCTGGAGATCGATCCGGAATCGAATGGGGACGTGAGTGCAGTTGACGACGACCATGCGGACGGCAGGGGGCAAAGTGTGGAGCCATGGGCAGGACGTGAACGCTAACGATATCCAGGCGGTGGCCGGAGTGCCGTTCCGGAGGCGTCGCGGACTGGTGGATGTCGACCTCAGCCACGCCAAGTAGGACGCTGCGAGGCGCGAGGGAATTGAGGCTGGAGCCTAACGAGGCGTGGTGACCGGACTGCTGGACCAAACCGGGCGACACGCCAGTCCAGAATTCAAGTCCGCCGCCTACCTGAGGGGATTTCGATCCCACCACTAGGTGCCAGATTCCGGATGGACGCTTCGATCCGGGCGGCTAGTTCGGCGTAGCCTTCGCTCGGCTCAGGACCGATGGGAGGCCCGAACGCGACACGGACGGGGCCGCTGCGTGGCCACGATTCGTGGCGGGACATGATTTGGGACAGGCCGTCCAATCGAACGGGCACGACTGGGATCTCAAGCCGTCGAGACATTGCGGCTATCCCTCGACGGAACGGCTGCATGGATCCGTCGGCTGTCATCTCGCCCTCCGGGTACACCAGCGGGCAGAAACCCTCAGCGACGAGTTCTCCCGTGTACCGAAGCGTGTCGCGCACGTGTCCTGGGTCCTGCGAGAGGGGATAGGCGTTGAAGAGGCCGCAGGCCAGCCAGTACTGGGCCCTCATGCCGATCCTCCGGCCGAGTCCTTGCGGATCGCCGGTCGGGAAGAAATGCTGCTGGCTAGCGGCGGGCGCGAGTCTTGCCCGCCACTCGTGGGGCAGGGAAGCGAGCACAGCGACGGTGTCGAGGTGACTTGCGTGGTTTGCGGCGAACAGCGTGGGAGGAGACACCAGATCCAAGTTCTCCCGGCCCACAACAGTCAGCTGAATGTAGTGGCGAAACAGCGGTAGTACGAGTCCGCTGTGCACGGGGATGCGAACGGCCCGGAGCAGTCGGCCACGAGCCCAGCGCGGGGGACGGAGGCGATTGGCGGGGGCGCTGCTGGCGGTCCCGGACTGCGGCTGGGCGACCGACTGCACGTCTCTCGGGGGGACTGAGGCTTGCGCCTCAGCCCAAGCCCGGACCTGTCCCACGGTCGACAGCGTGGCGAAGGCTTCGTCGCTCAGCCTTACGCCATGGCGGTCCTCCAGAGAGGCCAGCAGGTCCACTCGCTCCAGCGAGGACATGCCCAGGTCTTCTTCCAGACGCCTCTCGTCAGGCAGGCCCTCTAGGCCGCGGCCGACCGCTGCTAGAAGCATGGCGTCCACCGCTGAGCCAGCGGGTGCAGGTTCGATCGCCCCAACCGAGGCCATTCGCTCGGCAACCTTATTCCTCTGGGTCTTTAGCGTCCCATGTGTGCGCGGAAACGCGTCATCGGGCCACTCGGATGCGCTCTGGATCCGCTGGTGGGGCTCTAGGCGCGGATTGACCCTCTCCACGACTGCCATCGGATCTTGCCCAGGGGAGTCGAAGATCAGGGCCGCGTGGATCCTTGGCGACGTGGCCGGTCCGATGCCCACAACCACCGCGTCTCTGACGCCGTCTTGACGCACCAAGTGCCTCTCGACGTCGACAGGATGGACATTGAGCCCGTCGGATGTGACGATCACGTCTTTCTTGCGGCCTAGGTACACCAGCCTGCCTTCTTCGTCCATTGCTCCGATGTCGCCCGTGTGAAACCAGCCCTCGTCGTCAACCGCCCGCACCGTACGGCCCCTCTTGAGGTAGTCCCTAACCACACTGCTGCCCTTGACAAGAATCTCGCCATCGTCGGCTATGCGGACCTCTTGGCTGCCGACCACTTCTCCGAGCGTGCCTCGGCGCGCTCTGAAGGGGTGGTTGACTGCCACCACCGGGCTGGTCTCCGTCAGCCCGTAGCCTTGGATCACGAGCAGCCCTACCTTGGACCAGAAGGCCTCCGTGCCGGGATCCAGCTTCGCTCCGCCCACGACAAACGCCCAGAACTTCAACCCCAAGGCACGGTGAATGTCCCGGTGCCTCCACCACCGCCCAAGAGGCCCGCTCGAGCCCTGAATGTGCGCAGTTGAGCTTGGGAAGTGCCGCTCGATGTCGCCCCGCAGGCTCTCCAGCATCCGCGGCACGCAAACTAGGATTGATATGCGCTGCTCGCGTATCGTCTCGCGCACGGCGGCCGGGTGCAGTCCGGTCATGAAGGATGCTGAGCCTCCGAGCACGGGAGGTATGAAGACTCCCATCGACTGCCCAAACATGTGGCTCAGGGGCAGCAGACACAGCATCCGAATCGGCTGGAATGGCGTCGCCAGCCTCCTATAGCGCTCGATTTCCTTCCGAATCGGGTCAAGATTCGAGCAGATGTTCCTGTGAAGGTGGATCACGCCTTTCGGCTCGGCGGTCGTACCCGACGTGTAGACGATCTCCGCGATGTCGTCCCCGCTCACGCGCGCCGGACTGAGGTGCCGACCGTCGGGCAGGTGGTGAAGAGCCTCGATGGCGAAGGTCTCGATGCGGTCCGGCGATCCGGGGGGAGGCCCGCTGTGAGCGACAATCTTCGCTCCGGCCTCGGCCACTATCCGGTTGACGAGATCCTCAGAGGACTGTCGGTCGAGCGGCACGACATGCACGCCCTGTGCCAGGCACGCCCAGAACACGGCGACCCACTCGGGCCGGTTCTCGGCCCACAAGACAAGCCGATCGCCGGACCCGACACCCCGACGCTGGAGGTGGGAAGAGAACCTGCGGATTCCAGCGTTCAAGTCCCCGTACGTCCAGCGCCACGTTCGGTACCCGTTTGAGAACTGGAACGCTTCCTTGGAACCGAGACGCTCGATTCGGGGCAGCAGCTCCAGAAGCGTTTCCATATGGTCTCCGCAGTGGGCAAGCGACGGCCCGTGACCTCGCCGCAGCGGTCCTTAGGCCCCGCCCGGCTGCGGCATCATACCAGCCAGCTCCGACCGCCGGACCCCGGACCTCGGCATTCCAGACACCCGCTTGCCGAGTCGCAACGGGCCGGACCCGACTGGCCTCTCCTACCGCCATGGGGTGCTGGCCGGGTCCTGACGGCTCCGATGGGTCCAGCGAGGCGCTGCCGGCTGGCCCGCGCTTGCCCTCGTCGCGGGTCGCGACGTGGGCCCCCGGGCGACTGGGAACGCGATCGGTTCTAAGCGCGCCCGTGCCCCCTGCCGTTTGTCCTCGCCCGCCCTCGGAGGCTTCGCCAATGGCCTCTCAGAATTGGTAGCGGATGCCTCCGATCATCCAGGCGCCGGGACTCGCGAAACCGTCCTCGTAGTAGTCGGCGTTGAAGACGTTCTCAACCTTGCCGTAGATCTCCACCCGCTTGCCCTCAGCGAGTGGCACAGCGTATTGGAACACCAGGTCGGCCTTCAAGGGACCGCCAAAGGATAGTTGTCTTGACCGTGCGCCGTACGGCGACAGGATGTAGTCGCTGGTAGCGAAGACGTCAAATGTCACGTTGACTCGGCTCCCGATCCACTGGGAAGCGGTTGCGGCGTAAACGTGGGCCGACGTCCCCGGGACTGAGAAGTAGTCCGGCCCGATCGTTGGCGTCCGAGAGTCGGAGTTGACGTACGTATACGATCCGCGAAGGCTCGTTCTCGCCGAAAGCGCCGCTTGGGCTCCCAGTTCGACGCCGCGGGCAATGCCGCCACCGGTGTTTCGGTAGCCTCCGAATCGTCCGAATGGATCGTTCAGCGGAAAGTTGGCAAAGTCGAAGAAGATCGTCTCAGACAGGTCGGAGTAGAAGAGCGTACCGCTGAGACGAATCTTGGAGTCCAAGAGCCACTGGTCGATCCCAAAGTCTGCGGACACCGACCGTTCCGGCTCAAGCCTGGGGTCACCCCAATAGCTGAAGCTTCCCGTGAAAGCCGAAAAAGAGCCGCCGAAGCGCTCGTAGAGGGACGGGGCCCTAAATCCGTTTCCGACGTGGCCCCGGAACTTGGTCTGCGAGTTTGGGACGAAGTAGGCAATCGCAAAGTCACCCGTGTACGCGCCTGGCACGTCGACTGCGGGCGGCGAACCGTACGGTCCGGACTCTCCCGAGTACCGTGGGGCCTCTAGCGAGTATCGCTGGGCCCTGCCAGACAGGGTCAAGTGCAATCGACCCTCGAGAAGACGGACTTGGTCTTGGACGAACAATGCGTGCCCTGCCTGCTCTATCTCGGACCTGCTCACGACTGGCGACGGGCTCTCGTCGGTGTTGAAGTTGCTGTAGCCCTCACCCTCGAACTCGTACCCGAGGCTCAACAGGTGGGAGTCTCCGACACGGTGGTCCGTACGGGCGAGCACCGTATTGTTGCGACCGTCGAATTGCGACTCGGCACTTACGGTCGGATCGAAAGGCGAAGGGCCCGCCGGCCCGTCGTGATTCGTCCTGCCTGTGCGCAGCAACTGGTACGACAACTGGTACGAGCTCGCGGGCGACGGGTCGTGCCGAAGGGTCACAGCTGTCACGAGGAATGCGGACGACAGTCGGCTGTCTGGGTCGAGCTGGTCCGGCACGAAAGTGGCGTTCCCGGCCTCGAAGCTCTCGCCCCGTTCGAACCGTTCCAGCTGGCTCAGCGGCAGGGCCCGAGCTCTTACGACTCCGGACGCAGGGAAGTTGGCAACGACCGCGTCGGGGAAGGCGGGGCTCTCGACCAGACTCCGGAACGAGTCGGCCACCCACACCCGGCCTGAGAGCAATAGGTTCGGCTTGAGGGCTGCTTGGGTCGACAATTGGGCGCTGGAATTCCGGAATGGGCTTCTTCCGCGGTATCCCCGGGTCACGTTGACATGCGACAGGCCTCCGCTGTATCGGAGCCGGTCCCCGGCAAGGCCCCCTGCGGCGCGGCCGACTCCACGCATCATGCCTAGTCCGCCGCCCTCCGCCCGAATCTCGCCGTGAGGGGCACCACCTCCTTGCCGCGACTGGACGCTGATCACGCCTCCAACGGCATTCGAGCCGTACAGGGACGAAGAAGGCCCCCTCAGGACCTCAACCCGGTCGGCATCGACGAGTGGCATGTCTTGGAAGAATATGGTGGCGTCGCTCTGCGGAGATGCAGAGTCTCGGAAGCGCATTCCGTCGACGAGCAGCGCGGTGTCTTGGTTTCGTAGCCCCCGCGACTGAACGGACGCGAAGCTGCCCGGGCCTCGCAGGCGCTGTACGCGAATTCCGGGCACCGTGCGAATGGCCTCGGCGAGGGAGAATTCGTTTCGCAGGGCGATGCTACGGCCATCGATGGTGTCCAAGGCCCTGGCAACTTCCCGCCGGGCCGTCGGCGTGCTTGATGCCGAAACGACAACGTCCACCGAGGAAGGCGAGATCAACAGCCTCAGGTCGGCGCTGGTGTCGCCCGAGACGGTAATTTCCGCCGAACCCGCCAAGAGTGCGTCGGAAGCCTCGCCCTCCAAGAGGTACGTCGCTGCCGGCAGGCTCCGGAACCGGTACGAGCCGTCTGGCCCGCTTTGGACCGTCCGCTGCAGACCTCCCTCACGGTCAATCAGGCGCAGCTGAGCGTTTGCCACGACGGCGCCCTGAGGGTCCAAGACCCGGCCGCCCAGGCTCTCGGCATTAGTCGGCGCTGAGAGCAGGGCACCCAACAGGGCCGCAGCAAGCGCAGTTCTTCTGGATTGCTTAGTTGTCGGTGAAACGGCGTGCCGGCTGCCGCCGGCGTTCGAGTGGTTGGCCACGATGCCTCCTGTCCCGTCTTCGCGGGAAAATGGATGAGGCACCATCCGCCGGCACTCGGCGCCCTGTAGGCGCTAGATCGAGCCAATACCGGGGCAATGGTGGATTACCTGATGGGATGCGAAGGGGATCGCTGTCCAGCCAGATGCCGTTGCCAAGTCTCGAGTCGCCCATCCGTGCCGCGCGGGATCGTGCGCTCAGGCTGCACCGGGGCAGGTCTCCTGACTGACGGCTTCAGGCAACTGGCTTGCCCACGCTGCGCCGACCTTCGCGGGGCGTAAGCCCCACTGGCATTTCGACGCAACTAACCGTTCACAGTGGCGGGACCGTGCCGGACTCTCACCGGACTTCCCTGTTAGGCCCTTACGAGCACCCCGGAACTGCCAAATGGTAGCATGCCCGAGATTCCAGCGGCCGGGCAGCGTCATCCCTGCGGGGTCCGGTCGACCGAACCCACCGATTGCCGTGCGGATCGTCAGCCACGGCCCCGGGTCGGTCGGTGATCCGTTGGGGCTCGTCTCACGAAAGCAAGCCAGCTGCAAGCAAGACGGCGAGCAAGGATGCCACCATGACGGTCTGACGGGCGCGGCGGTAGTCCGCCGAGGTTCCCGCCTGCGGATCCGCTGGGTCGCCCACCCAGCAGTCCGTGACCAGGGCACCGTCCAGCCAAATGGGCCCACACAGCCTCTGCTGGATTGCTCCCGCCATGGCGGCCTCACTCCACCCCGGATTCGGACCGGGAACGACAGCGTGCTGCTCCCATCCAACGCGGAGCGCCTTCGAACCTGACGTGCCCGGCAAGACCGCCGCCGTCAAGGTGATGAGCAGCCATGTGAGCCGTGCCGGGACATAGTTGAGCACGTCATCCGAGCGTGCGCCGAACCAGCCAAGGCGCAAGTATCGATCAGTCTTGTGACCGATCATTGAATCCACCGTGCTGACCAGCTTGAACAGGACGACGCCCGGCAGGCCGGCCACCACATACCAGACGAGCGGCGAGGTGAAGCCATCCGCCAGGTTCTCAGCAAGGCTCTCGATGGCGGCGCGCCGGCAAGCGGCCTCGTCCATCCTGTCTGTGTCGCGCCCTACGAGCCGGGCGACGGCGCGCCGAGCGGCGGTCAGCCGCGATCCCGCTTCGTCCACCGCGTCACCGTGCTTGATCAGGTCGCCGAGCGCAAGCAGGCTGTAGAGGGCAAGGGCATGAGCGGACATTCCTAGGGTTGGGTGCAGCGCATAGAGCGCGGCGACGAGCAAGGAGACAGCCGCTGTCCAAGAGACTCCGAGAACCGCCACCAACCCACACCCTCCGGCGCGGCCATCGGCCCCTGTCCTTCTGAGCCATCGTTCGAAGCCCGAAATCGTGCGCCCCATTAATCGGACGGGGTGCCAACGATAGACCGGATCTCCGACAACCAGATCCAGAGCGAAGCTCGAGAGCAAGAGGATGGCATCGGGCCCTAGGCCTATCACGCCCACTTCGCCCGCCATCCGATCGCCAGCGCGCGGACGACGAGCTCAAGCGTGTCTTTCCACCCTCCGCCGAGCGCCGCATAGAATCTGGGCCAATCCTGAGGCTTGGCAGCCAGCGAGCATGCTAGGCATGCAGCTTGCTGGCGGAGTGCCTCTCCAGAACTGGACTCAGGGATCGTCCCGAACCGGAGCCGATCCATCACTGCGGCAAGCGCGTGGGCCGCAGCACCGACTCCGGGGTCGAAGAAGACGGCTCGTCGATTCTGATCCAGCAGCGCATACTCCTTCTCGTGAAGCTGCTCCTTCAAGTCCCGCATGACGTCGGCCTCTTCGACGCCAAATCGTCCGAGCGCGTGGAATAGGTCACGTGTGCGAGATGGGTCCAGACCGTTCTGCCAGCGCAGGGCCTCCCGAAGAGCCTCCTTGACGGCTGCACCAATGATCTCGCCAGCCTTGACGTGCGGGCCCGCAGCGTCGCGGGCGAACCTGTCCAGATCGAGGGGCGAAGCGATGCAGTACTGGTCTGTGCCGGTGCCCGTTGCGATGGATGGCGAGTAAAGGCTCGGGACTGCAAGCTCCGCCAGCACGGCTGATTTCGCCTCGGTCATCGTAACGACGGTACGGGCGTGCGCTGAAGGCGTTAGGGGAAAATTGAGCAACAGGGCGATGTTGATGGTTGCCTCAGGCGGCGTCGTGGGCTTCCATCCCGATTCGGTCTCGTGCCAGCGCGCGGAGTCACCGGCGGTGGCGGCATTCCCTTGGACTCCAGCGGTGACGAACGCATCGGCTCGCAGGTCTTCGAAGTCGCTCCAGCGATGTGTCAGGCAGGCCATGTTCGCCGCCGTGCCCATCAAGACGGTCCGGTCCGGATCGACTTCCAACTCGGCACACACCCGGCGATGGTAGGCTTCTTGCCCGATCGTGCCGATCGACTTCAGCCGGGCTTCATGGCCTTGTCCCTCACAGATTTGGTGGTTGACGATGTGGAGAATCTCGTCGCGCTCGCCCCCGCAGTAGGAGGACGTGCTCAAGACTCTGTGGCGAGACCGGAGTGCGATAGCGAAGTAACGCCCCGAGCGATGCGCCCGGAACAGACTCTGGCGGGCTATCTCCTCGGCCATCCCCCGTAGCGGTCGATTTCCCATGCGCGTGGAACACCGATTATCGGCGAGAATCGTCAGGGATCTCGCCTGCGCCTCTGTAGCCGCTGCCGGAGATGTAGACCTTCGCCGACGAGGCGGTCTCGGGCGTTGCCTGACGACAGACGATCGTCCGTCCGGGTCGTTCGGCTCACTGGGGTCGTCAGGGTTGCGAGAGCCTCCGCGCTCAGAATGGCGACTGGCGGGAATTCACCCCTTCCCCGTGCCATCGGCATCCAGTTCAAGTACGCGTGAGCGCAGGCGCTGCTCAGGTGGCCCTTGCAAGCAGGGCACTGGCCAGAACTGCCATGTAGTTCGCCGTGTGCATCTGCGATGAGTGGCAGGCGCATGCGTTTCTCCGGCAGGTCGACCCTTCCGGCGTCCAGAAGCGGTTCGGTCTGACGCGCCAGTGTCGCTTCATCCCGATCGTAAGAACGTAGACCGGGAATCGCGGTGGCCGTAAAAAAGGCCAGCAACTGCTCGAAGGCGCTGAAGGTGCGGTTGAGGGCACGCAGCCCTAAGGCTCCCCAGTGGGACGACAAGTGCCTGCCGTCGAAGCTGCCTTCGGGCACAGCGCCTTGTGCGGCTGACGTCCAACTCGCAACTACTCCGCGCAAGAAGAATCACTCAAAGCACTTGTAGAATGGGCGGAGCATGGCGGCCCTCAGTAAATGCTGTTTTGTCATTGTCGTCGCGTTGCTTCTCTCCCCGAGTCCGGTCTTCGCAGATTCAGGCGAGCAAGTGTCCTTTGAATTTAAGAGTGGATTCTGGATCAATTTGCACCATTTTCTCTTCCATCTATCCATCGAAGATCCAGCTGCCGAACACGTCACTTTGGTCAAACTCGAACCAAGCCAAGCCCAAGATTGGAGCCAAGCAGTCAGCTATTATAGGAAAACCTTTGAAGGAAAGGACTTGCTTCAGCGGGAGATGACGAGAATCAAGAACGCTCTCGGCGACGCTGGTAATGATTCGTCGATCTCTGTCACAAGTCTCGATGCGGAACTCGTAAGCGTTCTTGAAGCAGCCGCTCCCGTGTATCGCGTCCAATGGTGGACCAGTCATGACCAGAGCAACCGATTGTGGCTCGACCAACTAGTGCGTTTGATAACTATTAATGAGTCGCTAGTGAAGACTCGTCTTTCGGAGGTCTATCAGGTGGAGTGGCCCGATGCCAGAATCAGGGCGGACGTTGTTTACCACGCAAACTGGGCGGGTGCCTACACAACTCTTTACCCGACAAGAATCACGATCTCAAGCAAGGATGACGATCAGTCCGCAGAGGAGCGCCTTGAACTCCTATTCCACGAGGCGTCCCACGCCCTCGTTGGCAAAATTCAGGATGCGATCGGGGATCGGTTACACTCGGTTGAAAAGATCCTCCCCCGGAAATCGCTATGGCACGCCGTTCTTTTCTACACGACAGGCGAGATCGTTCGCTCGGTCCTCCCGGGCTACACTCCTTATGCACATACCCACGGTCTTTGGGACCGGGCTTGGCCCGATCATCTCAGTGCTCTCGAGAGCGAGTGGAAGCCCTATCTCGATGGGGACAAGGAGTTCGATGCTGCAATAGATTCCCTTGTGGATGTACTCGCGGTTGATCCGTAGTTGCTGGTGACTATGAATGGCAATCTCTTGAGCGTGAGACCAGAGTATCGAGATTCACCCACGTATTCGCATGGAGCGCCGCAGTGAAGTCTCCCGAGAGGCCGGCCCAGTTCGACTTGCGAGTGAACTACCGGATTGGCCTCGCCATCCGTACTGTAGCCGGGACGCTGCTCGGCGGACGCCTTCCGAGGCTTCCAGACAGGGCCACACGCCTAGAGATCCCTTAGCCCATTTCTGTGCGAGTTCCCCACCTGCCTAGCTGTCGAATGGCTTCGCACTTGGTTGTCTCGCAGTGTCTAGGTCTTACAAACAGTGGCACTCGGAAGCCTGGTCGCCGTCTCCGACCACGGATTCTTACCAAAGTGAGATCGTCGGGGGGAAGGTGCCTAGAACGATTTCCCCTTGCTTACACGCTGTCGCAGCCGCTATCCTCTTTGTTATCCCAGAACTCGAAGCTGAGCTCCGAGGCCTTCAACCACGGCACGTCCGCCGCACGCTTCTGCGGTTCGCTTCCGGAGAGGACGTGGTCGTCCTCGCCAGGTGTGGCCTCGTCGACCTTCTGCAGGGGCGCGAAGACCCCATTCCCGTGATCCGCCTTCGGGCCCATGGCTTCTTGACACTATCAGGCAACTGGCATCACCGCCAAGCCTGCCGGGAGTGCCCACCGGCCCAGCGGGCTGACGGAACGGAACGAGCGGTTCGCGTCCGTGTCCGCCCCCAGTCGGTGGCAGGGAGTCCGATAGGCTCACCCAGTGCACGGAGGGAGCCGGCTCATGACGCGTTACGTGTCACAAGGCGGCCAACCCTAAGTGAAACAATTGGGCTTGCGAGGGGTGGCACCGCCACCCCTCGAACTCCCGACAACCGCGCCTCGGCAAAGTCGGGGCCGAGGTGCACGCCCATCCCACCTTGGCTGCGCGGCCTAATGGCCGAGCACTCATTCCCGATCGCCCGCGCCTGACCGCCCGAGTTTCGCGGACTGGCGGGCGGAGAGGGGTAATCAGGTCGCACGCTCTTCTGACGGCAAGCAGGCCGTTTATAGGTCTGACCACTGAGCAGTGTGCAGGCGCCCCCGAGCGGGTGGTCCGCGAACCGTACCACGTCTTACACCGACTTGAGGGGGTCAATCGGCTTGGACCGGAGGTCGCTTCCATGCCCAACCAACAGGCCCCGACCGCCGTTCGAAGGGCCATGTTACTACCCTAGAGCTGCGTGTCCTACACGAGGTCCATGGGCCCGGAAGTGGGCGCACCGCGTTGGACCGCACCACGGTCGTCGCGGCCACGCCAATGATCACTCGAGGTAGGGCGTCGGACAGATGAGGAAGGCAACGCTCGCCATCATTGGGACTTCGTCGGGAGGACGGCCGCGGAACGGGAATGACCTACGCGACGAGCCGGCCCGGCCGCGCTGTACCTTCCGGATTCGTCGGCGTGGCGGTCGTCCCCACGCCATTGGTCTCCTCAGGTTGTTCGGCCACCGTGACAGCCGTGCGCCCGCGACCGTACAATCAACTCTCATGAAGTCAAACCGTCGGGAGTTCCTTGGGCAGGCCGTCGCTGGTCTGGGCTGTGCACTCTGCCCCACGCTGGCCGCTGGGCGGGGCCTCGATCCGGCTGTCATCGGAGCAAACCCGTACTATCCCGGGTACGATCTCTATCGCTCGATAGCGATCCTGCACGGGCTAGGGTTCCAGACCATCGAGCTGCACCCGATGGGATCGCCGGATGCCCGTCCCGGCATGCCTCCTGGATTCGAGTTTGACCGGATGACAGACGCCGACAAGCAGCGTCTCAAGGACTCGCTCCAGCCCTTCCGCTATGTCTCGACGCACCTGCCGTGGGTGGATACACCGTACTTCTCCCCGTTCGAGCCGTCTCACGAGTTCGGCGTGCGCCGCATTGAGACGGCCCTTGAGGCTTCTGCGTTCGTCGGAGCTGAAGTCGCGAATGTTCACGTGCAGCGCTCAGCCCACATCAGCCTTGAAGCCTCGTGGCCAATGCTGGTGCGCACATTCCGCCGCTGGGGCGATCAGGCCGAGAGCCTTGGGATGCGTCTGGCCATCGAGACTGGCTATCCGGAGTCGGTGCGTGAGTTTGTAAAGCTGATCCGCGACGTCGGGCACTCCCATGTGGGTGCGACGATCGATGTCGGGCACCAGAAGAACTTTGCGGAACTGACGGCCCAAGTGAAACCGGAGGACAGGGGAACGCCCGAGGGCATCCGGGCTTACAACGACGTGACCCTGCAGATCATCGATGAGCTGGGCCCGAAGATCTTCCACATGCACGTGCACGACATCGAGCCGGCCACATGGGCGGAGCACAAACCCCTCGTTCACGGATTCGTGGACTACCCGCGACTGCTTGCGAAACTCCAAGACATCGACTACCAAGGACTATTGGTGTTCGAGATCGGCGGCCCTGTGGAAGAGCTGACGGGATTCTTCAGGGACGCCAAGGCCAAGCTCGAGAGGTACTTGGAAGAGATCGCGTGATGTCAAGGCTGCCCTCTCGCAAAGCCACTCGCTGAAGCGCCGACTTCCACCCACCGTCCGTCCATCGGCCGATCGGTCGTTTGGCTGCCATCGCACCCAGTTGCTGGGCCTAACTACACTGGGCACGATGAAACGCCGAGAATTGCTGAGACTCTCGATGCTGGGCGCCGGCGCCGCGCTGCTCCCGGACGACGCTGGGGCCGCGCTACCTAAAGCCCGCATCACCCGCGTCCGGTTCTACCGGGTGCCCGACTCCCGGCCGATCTTTAACCAGAGCGGCCACATCGTCACCGTCGAGACGGACGCCGGCATCACCGGAGTCGGTGAGGGAGGTTCCCGGGAAACCGTCGAGCAGCTCGCGGGAATGCTCATCGGGGAGGATCCGTTCCGGATCGAGCATCTATGGCAGCTCATGTACCGGGGATATTTCTATCCTCCGGGACGAGAGAAGATCCATGCGCTTGGGGCGATTGACCTCGCTCTGTGGGACATCAAGGGAAAGGCTTTAGGTGTGCCCGTCTGGTCTCTGCTCGGAGGCCTCACCCGGAATTACGTGGAATGCTACTCCACCGGCTTCCCAAGCCAGGGCTCCCTGCGGGAGACGGCGAGGGCATGCATCCAGGCCGGTTTTCGGGCCTTCCGCACCGGAGGTGCCGGAGCGCGCCGGGATGGGCCGTACCGCCACCGGGTAGCGGTCGAGGAGACGGTCGAGATGTGCCGGGAGATCCGGGCTGGTGTCGGTGACGACGGAGACTGGGCGATTGACTTCCACACCCGATTCGACCTGCCGGACGCGGTACGCCTCTGCTCCCTCATCGAGGAGCTTCGTCCTGTGTTCTGCGAGGACCTGGTCCGATCCGAGAATCCTGAGGTCTACCGCACGCTCCGGCCGATGGTCCGAGTACCCATAGCGGTCGGCGAGCACTTCGGTGACCGGTGGGACGCAAACGTCCTCATCGAGAATCGCCTGATCGACTATTCCCGCGTGTCAATACCGAACTGCGGGGGCATCACGGAGTTCATGAAGTTGGCGGCCCTGTGCGAGACGCACTATGTCGGGCTGATCCCGCACTTCACAGGACCCGTCTCCGAGGCGGCGTTGGTGCATTGCTGCGTGTCGCTGCCTCATCCCTCGATCATGGAAATGACAGGAGGATCTGCCAAGACCCACCGGCACCTCCCCGTGCACTACGACTTCCGGGACGGCAAGATGTGGCCGAACGACCGCGTCGGCTTGGGAGTCGAGTTTGACCCCGACGCGGCGGAACTCGAACTAGAAGTCACCGAGAACTCTAGGCCGATTCCCCTGCTGGAGCGGCCAGACGGATCCATCACCAACTGGTAGACCGCTCCGTTGGTCCTGCCGGGTCCGGGACGGCACACGGCCGGCAGCCAAGTGGCCCGCCCCTGCGGCGATCCTCGCGCCGGGAGCTTGGAGTCCCTGGTGGAGTCCAAGGCGTATAGCGAAACTTGCCGGAGCCTGGAACTTGATGGCGGTGTCCGCCCTGTCTTAGCAACGTAATCAGTCCTGTTCTATGCATGTGCGTTGGCTCTCTCTTCGATGAGTGCGCACCGCTGCATGACAGTGTCGAACGGCTCGTCCTCGTCCAGCAACATTCCCGTGGCAAGCATGCTGGCGTAGTCCACGGCAAGCGACCGCTGAGCAGGGCCGGAGGGCACAAGCCTCGGTTGCCCCGAGACGGCGGCCTCGTATTCGATCCCCCAGCCACTGGAATCTTTCTCCCGGAAGACCATCGCCTTATGGCGCGCCACCGAGAGGGCAAGCTTGCGGTCTGCCAAGGCCCCAGACGCGATCCCAGCGTCGTGGAGGCGGACGAGGTCATGCCAGTGTCTCGACCATCGGTTGCCCCGAATGCGCCCCTGAAGGCAGTACACGTGCATCGATGTCGCCTTCTCCTAGAGCGTGCGCTCAGACAGCATAACGGCTGGCCTTGCTTCCGGAAACGAGAGTTCGGGAAGATACGCCGCGGCGTCGCATGCAACCGTGTGGACGGAGTTGGGCTCGCCCGTCGAGCGCGCCCCGAAATCGACTTGAACCTCCGGCCGCACGATGCCGCGTGCTTCAAACAGCGGTCCGTAACCGACGTAGAGGCGCTCGGCTTCCGTACGGAGCCGCCCTAGGAATCCTGACCGTGCTAGCTCTGCCTGGACGAGCGGGGCGGCGGTCTCGCGGACCCATTCGGCAAGGCGGGGCCGGATCGCCCGCGTCCATCGCCTTTCCTGGCTGCGCGTGGGTGGTAACGCCTCTTCGTCGCCGCCCGCAACCAGATCTGGAGCAAAGCCGCGAATGTCGTAGGTGATGTCTATGTCCTCGGAGAATCGGTGGATTGCTCGCCACACCTTGGAAAGCGACGTGCCGCCCTTGAACACTAAGTGGCGTCCAAACGGAGCCTCGAACAGGACGCGAAGTGTTGCCACGATCCAAGTGTCCTTTTCCAAGAGGTGAGTCTCTTGGCCATGCTGTCGTTCTGCGACCTCAAGCGCGTCGCGTTTCTCGGCAACCGAGAGGAGCTGGTGCTGGACCTCAGCCATGTGCTAGGCGTCTGCCGAGTGGCTCTGCCATCCACGTATGCATTGCGACCCGGGCGTTGGCAAGATCGCTCAAGTCCTCGCCCGAGAGCTGCGGCAGCACGGCGTCGAGGCTCTTCTCGACCTCGTTGGGGCCGAGCCACGCCAGTGCACGAATGACCACGCCGGCAGTTCGATGTGGCGCTGCCAATTGCCATTCTGGCGCGTGGCGCAGCTCCACCCGGTGAGCCCCGAAGTGCAGGAGCCGGTCAGGGCCGGATGTGAGGTAGACCGAGCGCACGGTGTTCTGCGTTGTCAGCCCGAGCCAGTTGGCCGCGCCGCCCCCGTTCGGAACGATGGTCGCGTCCCAGAGGACGGACAGGGCGGCGAGCGCCTTCTCACGGCGAGGGGCCCGAAGGCCGAAACGGGTCTTGATCGGACGCATGTAGACGCCACGGCAGATCCGCAGGAGCCGCTTCGAACGGGCGAGTACAGAGAGCGCTCGGGGCACTGCCGCACGGTCGCCGATGCGCAGGAGGTCGTCCGCTCGTATCGGCGTGGCCTCCGGCTTGGCGCGGGCGTAGTCCATGATCCGCTCAGCCAAGCTGTTCATCGCTCCTGTTCCTCAATCGCAAGCCGGTCGGCTCAATCAAGATAAGCCCAACACATCCACGGTTTCGAAGGGGCCACACCGGCCATCAGTGGAGTTGCCGCCCACCGGCAGATCGCCCCGTCGGATGTATGTTGGCCTCTGATCGAAGATCCACGTCTCCGCTTATCTTCGGCCATTTCCCCTTCCGCGAGGGTCGACTTGGGGGCGGGGCTCGAATCCCCCTCACGTGAGTCTCAGATGTAATTGCCGGGCGCGGGTGTCTTCTGAGCCGCTGACGAAGCGACCGACACGGTTGCTCACACAACCAGACATCTACCCAAGGTCGTCAGGTCTGAGCGGATCGCGGTCGTCATCCGCGGGTATGGAGGGCCTGAGTGCGGGCGAACTCGCCGTTGATCTGTGCCGCTGGGCAGCTCGCCCTAGGCCTCTGCGAGTGGTGGTTACAGATCGCTCCCGCCACGCGGACAGCGGCTTCGCAACCGCCGACCTCGTCACACTGCGGATCGGCGCTACATGCACCGTGTACGCCAGGTGCCTCTGCCTGCACGCCCGTGAAGAACTATGCTTCGCCTGCCTCCGGTCGCGCTGTGGGGATTCCTTGATGCGCCGAACCACTCTACAGGTCTGGTTTGCATACGGGGTAGGGGAGCCATCGAGTCCATTCGCCTTCACGGTCATCGAGCCACGTCGGTAAAGTCGGCGAACTTGGTGGGTGTGCTCGAGGGGCGCGGGAACTGCTTCGGAACCCGAGGAAACAGCGGCCCGCTGGAGGCCTTGAGGCAAGAAATGGTTGCGAGTCCGGCGGAAGCGGATCCAGCGCCACAGCCGGACATCGGGCCTGAGCTGGAATCAGGTGACGGACCTGCTCTCAAGGCATACCCTGCCCAGATTGCCCCATTGACCCCTTTGTGGGACTGCCAATCGAGGAGTCGAATGCGTCAGACGCATTGGATGCCGTGCGCAACGGGGCACCGGCAGCGGCGGTGCTCGGAAGTTGCTCGCACCGAGGGATAGGTCGAGCTGCCCCACCGTGCCCTAACGCAGTTCAGGAGGTGTCGGGCCGAGAACTTCACTAGGCTGGGGCGGCAGCACGGCAGCGACCGGTAATATTTCCTGACATCGAGGGGACGGCAGGGGTTGCCCCTGCAGCCACGACCCATCTTGGATGGCGTGTTCCTCCTAGTGTCACGGTCTTCTGAAGCGAGACGTAACCACAGGCAGAGTGAATGAGCACCTTTCGGCTTCACCGTGCTTCATTGGCAGTGAGTCGCGTGAGGTCGAGCGAATGCTGTAGGCCGTGCTCGGCACGACCGCCGACGAGCCCGATTGGCTCTGTCCCGCTGGTGCGCTATGTGGGCAGACCATTGTGCGGCGGCCTGCGGTCGCTGCGGCGCGGCGCACGTCCCGTCCCCGCGCGCTGCGATTCTGGCCACAGGTACCAGCAGCATCCGGCCCTGGTGCCGCTCAGGCGCGCGACAGCCACCATGATCTGGTTGCCGTCAAGGGAGACACGCCATTCTCGGCGATCGACCTCCCACCACCCTGTCACGCAGTTGGAGTGTCTGCCGCGCAGTCCACGGCATTATGGTCGCCAACGGGCAACGGAAGACTGCGCTTGGCCATTGGTCCTGCCACTAGCGAAGCTGGGCCGCGGTCCCTGATAGCACATGCAAGCCTGTCCCAGGAACTGTGATCCAGCACTCTTTCGAATTCCGACCAGACCGGCACCGATGACAGCCCATGCGGTAGGACGCGCGTCTTCTCAGCCTCCTGTTCCTCGTGCGAATGATGTAGGGTCACCAGTACGGCCCGGGTGCCCGGGGTCGCCGTTAGCCACTCGATGGGCATGTGTCCCTAGTCTCGAACTTACGACCCGCAAGAAGGCGCCAAGACGCACGACCGCTCACCCCTGGGCCAGTCCAAGTGGAGGTTTCGTGCCCTTTTTGGGGACGCCCAGACGTGCACCTCAGTCCAAGTCGAGGTCCGGAAACACCTCGGCGAGGGACTTGGCGCCCAGCGCAGTCGTAAATCGGGCGTCCAGCTCAGACGTTGGGGCCTCTGCAATGCGACTGCGAACCGGGCGTGGCAGCCGACCGAAGCGATGCTCCAGCAGCCGCGACAACGTGCCCGCCATCCCTTGCGCCATCCCCAGAGCCTTACCCTCATCAATCAGTTCCTGCACGATCTGGCCCACCACTGCCTCACCCCTCCCCGGCTTG
>JAPPMC010000204.1 GCA_028819235.1 Bryobacterales bacterium | reverse complement strand
AGGGTGAGGTGGTGGTGGGGGGGGTGGCGGCGCCGGGTACGGGGCCGCGCATGGGGCGGTGGGGTGGGGTTGGGGGGGGGCGGGGTGGGGAGCCGGGGCGTGGCCCTTGAAGCCGTGCCACGGTGCTTCTAGCTTTTCTGGCCTTCAGTCGGGGCCTGTAGCTCAGGTGGTTAGAGCGCACGCCTGATAAATGTCTCCCAATGGAGGAAAATCCCGGCAAGGAATCGCCTAAGTTCTTACAGGACTGCACGATCTGCCGTTCTTGCCGTGAGGCCGGGATCGCGCTTGTCGTGCTCCCAAAACGGGAGTATCGGCTCGAAAAGCGGGAGTTTGGCGGGACCGATTGACGCTGTCCCTCACATGGGTCCCGTTCGACGGCATGGAGCAGCCCGGAACTTCGACCTGGGGAGGTTGCCCGATACGAGACGGTCTCCGGTCGGGTTCCGGGATCGTCGAAGCGGCCCATTCCGTCAGCGTCGTGACGCCGCTATTTTGACCGGGCGGTAACATCGCCCAACTCCAACAGGAGGGAATGACCTAGGCTGAGTAGGGCAAGATTCAGACAGTCGAGCGGCTTGCGGCCGACCTCTCGGAACGCGGTGGCCGGGGGTTTCGGTCCGCAACGCCCAACGGGCCGGTTTTCGAGGAGGGCATCCTGTCGCTGGATGTCAGCTTTGGCCGGAGCTTGGCTCTGGGTCGGAATCCCCTGGCAACCCACGAGGCGATCAGACGCGAATCCCGCGTTGCCAGGGGTCCTGCCACGGTTGCGGGGTTGCCGAATGGAAGGCGAATTCCCACCGTATGTGTGGTCTGCGTTCTCGGAGACCCCACCCGACCACGACTCCCCTTACCTTGTCTGGAGGTCCTGAAGTGACCGGTGTCCTGTCAATCTGGTGGTCTTGGCGACGCCATACGACCGCGGGCTCGACCCGGGCGATCGCGCCGGACACGGACTGGAAGCTGACCGGTCGCGCACCGCACGGATGAAGCAGGGCAACGGGGCCGAGCGTCCCGACCGGGGGTTCCTGACCCGGTCGCGCGTGTTTACCGGACTCGATCCCGCTTGCGGCTCAGGGCACATTCTCGATCTTGCCCTGCCACGACAACGTCTTCGAGGTGACACGCAACCCGGTCTCCAAGGCGCCGAGTTGGACGGGGACCCATGACGATGGTCGCCGCGCTGTCACCGGAGATACGTTACTCGGGATCGCAGGGCTCCGCGCTTTGGCACGGTCTCGCTGTCGTGCGTGAGGACCGCTTTAGGTCCTACATGGCGGGCCGCGTGAAGGCGCGGGTGGAGGACGCCGAAGCCCAAGGCCAATTCGAAGCCGAGTTGCGCGCCATGGCCACGACGGGGATGACAACAGAGTTCGTGGCGAAGTTCCTTCAAGCAGTTCCTGAGGAAAAGTCATGGGCTATTGGAGAAGCCCTGTCTGAGTGCGTTCTTGCCGACGACGAGACGCGTGAGATCTGCTGGCCCTGGAATCTCGTACGTGACCGCCGGACGCCAAGGGCCAGTCTCCAGGGAGCTGACCTGGTTGGTTTCTGCAAGGAGGGCGATGATGTCTTCTTGCTCTTTGGCGAGGTCAAGACGTCCTCCGATGCCAGAACGCCTCCCAATGTGATGACCGGAAGTGGGGGGATGGAGTGGCAGCTCAAGGAAGAAGCGACTCGCCTCGACATTCAGCACGCATTGCTGAAGTGGCTTCGCGCGCGTTGCCAATCTGCCGAGCACCGGGCGCTCTATCGGGCGGCGGTTCATCGCTACGTCCAGTCGTTCGGTAGGGAAATCCTCCTCGTAGGGGTACTCCTTCGCGATACGGAGCCGGATGAACGGGACGTGAGTGCCCGGGCCAAAGCCCTCGCAGAGCGTCTCGGGGAACCGACGCGAATCGAAATCACCGCCTGGTATCTGCCTGTCCCAATCAAGGATTGGCCGGCCTTGCTTGAGGTGGCTGCAGCATGACGGCAGCCACCTGGATTCGAGCAGCAGTTGGCGAGGAGCGCCTGCGCCAAGTTTCGACGGAGGTGAGTCGGCGCAGGCTCTCGGATGCTCTGAGTGCACCTTTTCAAGCAACAGACGATCGGGATCTCCAGTTCGTCACGAACGCGCTTGAGTTGCAGCTCTTCGACGCCCTGGACGACGAGGAGCGTGGGGATGAGCTCCGCGCTGTTGCTGCTGAGGTATTCCGGTTCGCCAGAACTTTGGCATTGCCGGAGGAGCCAATCGCCGCCGCTGAGTGGCTTGTACGGTTGGGATGCACTGCCGTGCTCGGTGATCGCTCGGTCGACTTCTATCGCATTGTCAAGGAGAGTGAGCTTCCAGAGCTTTCGCCGGATTCGGGCGACTGGGGCGTCCGAGTCTGGTCGTCAGTCCTGCACGTGTGGCTACGCCTGCTTCGAAAAAAGGGATGGGGGGATCTCGATGCTGTCCAGGAACGCATCGTTGCCATTCGCGAAGCACAGCGAGCTGTCGAACCAGCATTCCTGAAAGAAGCCGAGGGCCGCAAAGATGTGCGACCGGCCTGGGAACTCGTGGCGCGATATCATCTCGCAAAGGCTGCTGAGATTCTGGGCGCGTACGTCGGCCAGGGCTCAGTCGATGGCCACTATGACATTCGCCAGCAGCTCGAAGCGCAATTCGACCGAGCAATTGGCGCGTCGGCTCGCGGGCAACTGGTCGAGCTGGAGACGCTGTCGCGCCTCCTTGCCCGGACCGCACGGGTAATGGTGGACAACAGCATCTGGACGGTGACGCGCGCGGCGAACAGCAGGATTACCCAATTCGTGCAGTCGCTGACAACTCGTGATCGCCGTCGTCCGATCTTCGAGATGCTACCGCCGCAGAGGCAGACCCTTAGGGAAGAAGGCCTGCTCGGGTCTGGCCATCGCTCAGTCGTAGTGAGCTTGCCAACTTCAAGTGGCAAGACATTCATCGCCGAGTTCCGGATCCTCCAAGCGCTGAACCAGTTCGATCGGGAGAACGGGTGGGTTGCCTATCTGGCGCCCACGCGAGCACTCGTGAATCAGCTCACCACGCGCCTCCGCCGCGATTTTTCCCGCCTTGAGACGGTCGTGGAAAAAGTGAGTCCGGCCTTGGAGGTGGATGGTCTGGAAGCAGGGATGTTGACCGAGACCGACCGGGAACAGCAGTTCCGGATCCTCGTGACCACCCCTGAGAAGCTCGACCTCATGTTGCGTGGGGGATGGGAGCGCCAGATTGGACGTCCCCTCACGCTGGTCGTCGTCGACGAAGCGCACGGCCTAGCCTCCGAGAACCGCGGTCTCAAGCTGGAACTGCTTCTGGCGACCATCAACCGCGAGTGCCGCTACGCCCAATTCCTCTTGTTGACGCCTTTCATTCGCAACGGCGCAGAGATCGCCGGCTGGCTTTCGCCGGACAGTAACAAGAGTATTGACATGGGGGTCGAGTGGGCCCCGAACGACCGGGTGGTGGCCATCGTCCGGGTAGACCGAGGCAGTGGTAGAGGCGAGTTCAGCTTGTCCCTGCACACTCGACACACGACGCGCGACACCCTTGACATCCCAGAACAGATTCGCATCGGCGAGCCGCGTCCGCTCGGCCTAGCCTGGTCAAAAGTAAGGAGTTCACCGGGCAAGATCGCGGCAACAACCGCACAAGTCCTTCGGGAGCGTGGCACTGTTATTGTGCTTGCTGACGCTCCATCCGCAACGTGGAGCATCGCCAACGCATTCAGAACCGACGAGAACAAGCGCACGCTGGAGGGTGACGAGCTCGAACACGTGCAACGATTCCTCATCGACGAAATGGGACAGGACCATCCGCTAGCCAGTTTGCTCGAATATGGTGTTGGTGTCCATCATACGGGAATGTCCGAGGACACCCGCGCTCTGGTAGAATGGCTGACGGACAATGATCACCTGGATGTATTGGTCGCAACTACCACCATTGCTCAGGGCGTGAATTTTCCGGTTTCCGGTGTTGTGTTTGCCAGCCACCAGTACCGGCTCAGTAGGAGTCCATGGCGCAAGAACATGCCTCCCGAGGATTTCTGGAACATTGCCGGACGAGCGGGTCGAGTGCATCAAGGAGATCTTGGAGTTGTTGCTCTAGCTGCCCAAGATGACGCTAAACAGCAAGTGCTTGAGCAGTTCATCAATGCTTCAGTGGGCGAACTCAACTCGACGCTAATCGAGATGGTACAGACAGCCGCGAATTCCGGTTCCCTGTTGCGATTGGAAAAGCTGTCGCATCAGCCCGGGTGGTCCGCGTTTGTTCAATACTTGGCTCATACGTACCGTCAGATCGGGAATCACGAGCAGTTCGCCGCTCAGGTCGAGCAGGTTCTCCGAGGCACCCTTGGCTTCCAATCGCTGCGCAAGAGCCACAAGGGATGGGCGGACAGGTTGGTGGAGGGCGTGTACGCCTACGCCGAGAGAATCAAGGGAAAACCGCTGAGTCTCGTCGACGCAACTGGATTCTCTTGGGAGTCGGTCCATGCCACGCTGGCAAGGCTCGGCCGGGAGAATCTACCCAGTGACGTATGGTCGCCCGAGCTGTTTGCCGGTCGTAGCGACGACCTTCGCAGGATGATGGGACTCCTCCTAGAGGTGCCCGAACTACGAGATTCGCTCAGAGAGGTCACGGGCGGAACGAGGCCGGATGGAGACAGACTCACCCGAATCATCTGCGCTTGGGTGCAGGGGCGTCCGCTGACCGAGATGGCAACCGACTACTTCGGCCAAACCCGCGAGGAGGAGAGCCATCAAGCCGCAGCCGATCCCGTTAAGGCGATGACAAAGTGCTGCCAGAGCGTGTTTGGGAGGCTGACGCAGACTGCATCGTGGGGCCTCTCCGCGCTTCAGACACTCACGTTGGGACGTGCCCTCGGTGAGTTGGCCCCCGACGAGCAACGAAGCCTACGAAATCTGCCAGCGCGTGTGTACTACGGCGTCAACAGCGACGAAGCTATCGCCCTCAGGCTACTGGGGGTGCCCAGGACGGCCGCGCAAGCGCTCGCGAGAGGTCTTTTAGTCAGACCAGACGAACCGCTCCACCAGATCCGCGGGCGGCTCCGGGCAGCCGACGTGAGTGAGTGGACGAGGGTGATGGGCGAGCGTGGCGTAAGCTATCACCGAGTCTGGTCCATCATGGAGGGCGAGTCTTGAGATCATGTATCGGAGTTGGATTAGGCGACCTCACCCGACGGGGTACACTCGCAGGCGGAATACGACGCCCTGCTCCGGGTGTCCGCCGAGATCGATTGGCGTTTTC
>JAPPMC010000009.1:1380-5286 GCA_028819235.1 Bryobacterales bacterium | reverse complement strand
TTCCGAGCGGCCACAGGACACGTGCGTCTCCACCACCCCGCGATTTCATAGCAAATCGAAGTAGCGGTGCGATGCTAGCGGCAGCGTCTATTGAGTACCGCAACAATGTGTACATGCCCTTGGCATCGATTACCATGCCTGTCAGGAAGGGACAGTATTGGGTGGTGGCCGCTTGCAGCGGGCATGGCGCCACAGAAGAAGCCGTCGCGATCTATTTTTCCGAACTTCAGTTACTTAATGCTTCCAGTCTGGACCAGTGATTCAAGAGGCTAGGGATGGTCGAACCAATCGCTGAGGACGACGGGAAGACCTAGGCAATAGGGCCTCCAAAGGGAGACAGCAAGATGTTCGACACACATGCTATTGCCCGGTGACCCCCAAATGCGGACTTGAAACCGGTTCAAGTCGAAGCCATCACCGATGCCGTACGGGAAGCTGCTGTTCATGGCGAGCAAGTCCCACCGGATCAACAACGCGCCGACTTGGGTGCACTACACGATATTGATTTTCGCCGTTTTGCTGATGGATCGAAGTTCAGCGGGGCTAATGCAGGAATTCGAAGTTTGGTAGTCAGCTCGGAGGGCGAACTGTCGGTCGCGATCTGCTGGGCTTCGGTCCCGTCTGCACGAGCATCTGGATGTGCCTTTGTGGGAGCTTGAGGTGCCGGCGGCGTGTCTCGGCTCGCAGTTCGGTGGAATCGTCGACCGCCGGGCACACCGGTGCTGCCGGCTCTCGTCGCAGAGTGAGGCTGGGTGCTGGGAACGCTGCATCAGCCTGGGCTGGCAAACCACTGCTTATTCGGTGGCCCTCTTCTGTGTAGCAGCGTGTCCAACAGTCGGGGCCCGTCGCGAGAGACGACTTCCTGCGGGAAGACGTCCAGCATCATGAAGAAGGCGCGGCGGGTGTCCAGATAATCCCGACACTGCCGCCAGCGCCCCGGCAGGATGTCGAGCGCTGTGTGCAGCGCAAAGGCCGGTAGGTTCAGCATTGCGACCAGACTCGCCAGCCCGTCCCTTCAATGCCCGTCGGTTGCCGGAACGCTCTTCCAGCGCTCTCGGCACTCCAGCCAGTCGATCATTTCCGGCAGCGACACCAACTCCCGATCCATCCGCTCGTTCCCGATCCAAGTGACTCTGAAGATTCGCCAGCAGCTCACGGAGTGCCACGTAGCCTCGCACGCGACCGGGCAAGAGCGGTTCATCCGAGGTGGGTGCCTTCAGGTTGGTCCACGTGGCCGGGACCGTCTGCGAGCCGCCGCCCGCGTCCTCCTGCCGCACCCGCAGTGTGCCGTAGGCACTCCGGAACCGCTTCGCGACCCGCAGCTCGATGCCGTCCAAGGGGTAGCCGTGCCGTACGATTCGCACGCAGCCGGGCGGAATCCCCGGACGCGATCAGTTTGGGTGCGTTGGAAGACGGAGTGCGTCGTGGCGCTTGGGGAAGATACCAGTCGTGTGCGCACAGGGACAGGGGCGCTGCCGCGCATCATGGCGGCCATGGCGAATCTCGGCATCTCGATCCTGCGGCTGATGGGAGTCGAGAACATCAAGCGCACCATCGGCCACCTCCGACTCAGGGCGCGGACCACCGGGGTTATGCAGGTACTGCTGGCCTGAACGGCTGCGTGCACTCTCAAATCTTGTCTTGGCAGCAAGGGAGGGGCAGCCGTGTGTTCGGATTGCGGAGCAAGTTCTGCCGGCATGCTCGAAACTTCCCGCACGGACCACATTTCCCTCCAATCCTCCTAAAGGACTCCAGCAACAGGCCCCCCAAAGGCCGATTCAACCCCAGATGCCAACACCTGGCTCTCCAACTATTGAATTTGTCTGGCGGTGACTGAGAGAACGTCGCCGGCCGGGCGGCTGGCTGTTAGACTACGGTCGTGTCTTCAGAGTTGATAGGGATCTTTGCGACGGGCGCGGCGCTGGCCGGGCTTATGGTCGGGCTGGTCGCATGGCTGCGGGCCGACATGCGGTCCGACCTTGCCGAGCATGGCGAGCGGCTGGCCCGTATCGAGGGACGCGTTACCGAGCATGGCGAGCGGCTCGCCCGTATCGAGGGCCTATTAGAGGGCCTAGGTCTTCGGCGCGGCGATGCGCTGGCCCCCAGAGATTAGCCGCTGTTGTTATACCGGAATCATGCCGTACCGATTCGAGCAAGCACCCCGGAGAAGCTGGCCCGGGCCTTGCAGCCGAGTAGGTGGGGTCGTTGCCGAGCCCCACCCCTCACATAATGTGGAGTTTCCAGTAATGTGGAGTTCGCGGCCCAGTGCCCTTGAACAGCCGTGTGCTCTGGCGGTCGCTGCGCTGCTTAGAGATGCTGGGTCTTCGTCCGGATGGACGCTCCGTGCCCCGGACTGATCCAGCTTGCAGTCGACGTTCCAAGCAGCGTTTGGCGATGGACTGAGGGCACAGTCTTCCTGTCCGCATGAGTTGTTCGGCTGTTGTGACCGTCTTGCGGGGCGGCATCCTCGTCCAGCGAGGGGTCGCACCTGCCGCATAGCGAGGCTCGTGCTCGCCGTTCACCTCTTCGCGCTAGTGCAATCGTGACGCGGGTGCCCCTGGTGGGTACCGATTCCAGACAAGGAGGTCACGATGATCACTGACTTATTCCCGCGTACCGCGGCCCGCTACTTGAAACTGCCCTTGCTCGGCGATGTCCTCGACGGGCTGGCCCGGTGGCTCGCTGCACAGGGATTCCAGCCTGCGCGCATCTGCGTGCGCATTCGCAAGGCACCTGTGCTCGAGGACATGCTGGCAGCCCTTGGCGTACGCAGCCTCGGCGCATTGTCCCACGAAGAGCTCCTTTCTCTGGCTCCACGCCCGGCCCGCCTGCAGCGGGACCTCTCAGCGCTCGTGCGGTCCATGGCTGCCTACCTGTACGGCAGCGACTTATTGCTGATCGGGGATCCAAGCCCCACAGCACTGCTCGCCGATTCCTACGTTGAGTTCCTGCGGAAGGTGCGCGGGCTGGCCACAGCCACACTGCGCAAGCACCGTCACACTGCCCGCCTTCTGCTGGAGTCATTGGACTTCGACAGGCATCCGTCAACCCTCAAAGAGCTTTCTCCTCAGCGTGTCGAGACGTTCGTGTTGCAGAGGGCCGCGGATCTTGGACGCGGCAGCTTGCAGCACCTGGTCTCCCGACTGCGTTCGTTCCTGAGTTTCCTGGCCGGTCGCGGAATGGTGAGACCTGGCCTCGCAGAGGGCATCGACACACCGCCCGCCCAGCGCGACGAGCGACTCCCCAAAGCCCTGCCTTGGGAGACCATCCAGGCCTTTCTGGCTGAGATCGACCGCGGTTCCCCGATCGGACGGCGCGATTTCTGCATGTTCCTGCTGATGGCCACTTATGGATTGCGAGCCAGCGAGGTTGCCGCCTTGCAACTGGACTCAATCCGCTGGCGGGCTGGATGCATCCATCCCTACCGGCCCAAGAACCGGGCCTCCCTTGCATTGCCCCTGACCGACGAAGTCGGGGCAGCCTTGCTGAACTACCTTCGTCACGGCCGTCCCCGGTCCCAACATCGCAGCGTCTTCCTCAGTTCGCGCAGGCCCGCCGTGCCACTGCAATCGCCCGGCGTGCAGTGTGCGTTCCGACGCCGTGCGCTTCGCAGCAAGACCGGGATCTCGGCTGGATCACACTGCCTTCGGCACTCGCTGGCCCTGCACTTGTTGCGCAGCGGTGTGTCGGTGGAATCGATCGGCGGCCTGCTCGGCCATGGCTGCACGGCCACCACCGGTCAGTACCTGCGCGTGCACGATGACGATCTCAGGGCCGCGGCGCTGGACTTGCCACAGCCATCGCAGGAGGTCTCCCCATGAGCGCTCCTGCCGACCGTGCCTCTCTCAGCTCGGAGATCTCCGCGTACCTCGACCGGCAGAGGTCGCTGGGCTTCAAGTACGACAA
>JAPPMC010000009.1:0-1280 GCA_028819235.1 Bryobacterales bacterium | reverse complement strand
CGGAGATCTCCGCGTACCTCGACCGGCAGAGGTCGCTGGGCTTCAAGTACGACAACGAGGCCCGTGTACTTGCGGGACTCGACGACTTCCTCCGCGAGCACGGCCACACTGCTTTGACGGGGGGCAGCTTCGATGCCTGGGCCCTCACGCTGGAGCCGCTGACTCCTCAGGGCCGACGCAAGAAGATGCAGATCGTGCGCAGGTTCACCCTGTACCGCCGCCGCTCGGACCCCGGCTGCTTCGTGCCGGATCCGTCCCGATTCCCGTCCCCGTCCGCTCAGCCATCCCCTTGGATCCTCACTTCGCAGCAAGTCTTGGCCCTGCTGGAGCAGGCGAGCAAACTCCAATCTCCACCCCACTCCCCTCTGTGTGCTGCGGTCTACCGACTGGGCGTAGTCCTGCTGTACACCACTGGCCTGCGCCGTGGAGAACTCCTGCGGCTGTGCATCGGTGACCATGACCGCTCGCGGCACACGCTGCTCGTGCGCATGTCCAAGTTCGGCAAGTCGCGCATCGTTGCGCTTTCCCGCGATGCGAGGCGGGAACTGGCCACCTACCTGCAGCGGCGGCTGTGCTTCCGGCACACCGCGAACTCTCCATTGCTGGTCCACGGCAAGCAGGCGCACAAGGCTTACTCCGGGAACGGGTTCGGCAGGGGCTTCCGGAACTTGTGCCGGGAGGCCGGGGTTCTCACGGCCTCCGGAGTCCCTCCGCGCGTCCACGACATGAGACACACCCACGCCGCCCATGTGCTGCTGAGGTGCTATCGCGACAACGGCAACCCGCAGGCCGTGCTGCCGGTCCTGTCGAGATCCATGGGCCACGCCTCGCTGGCCTCGACCGCGTACTACCTGTCGTGGATCGATCCGGTCATCGAGCAGGCCGTCGAGCGCGTCGCCCGCCACATCCGGCCGGTCCTGGCTGCCAGTTCGGGAGGCTCCCATGACTGACTCCCGCCCCAATGCCCTCGGCCAGGCCCTGCGCGGCTTCCTCGGCGACAACCTCACCCGTGTGCGCGGCTTGAGCCGCCACACGATCCTGTCCTTCCGCGACGCACTCAAGCTGCTGCTGGTCTTCCTCGAGGGACACCTGCAGCGAGCCGCAGCGACCCTCGACTTTCCCGACCTCACCCGCGAGCGCCTGCTCGCCTTCCTCGACCACCTCGAGACGCAGCGCGGCAACTGCGCCGCCACGCGCAATGTCCGCCTGGCCGCCCTGCATTCCTTCGCGCGCTATGCGGCCCCGCTGTTTCCCGAACACTGCGGAGTGTGCCAGTGCAT